>NZ_JACDRR010000060.1 GCF_013449375.1 Pectobacterium sp. CFBP8739
TTGCCGTTTAACGTCTGGTAAATACTCGTCTGTTCTGTGTTATCTACGATACGTACCCATGGCGAATCAGCGTCTTGAGGAGGGGGGACAAAGAAATCATTATTTGGCATTATGGAACAGGCAGAACTAAAAGATGCAAGAATAGCAAATGTAACTTTTAAGATATTTTTCACGCTATGCTCCTTATTAACAAGGCGTCCTTGCCTTATCATAACATATTAGCGGCTTTAGATATTATTTCCCTGATAAATCATAATGATCTGGTAATTGATAACCTTCAGGGATTGCAGGCCAGCTATCTATTTTCAATAACATCTCACTGTCTTCAGCTATGGATTCGAAGAAACTTGAGAGGGTCATTGCGTGGCTTCTTAACTTCAATAAAGCTGATTGCATTGCCAGTTCATCATTTTCAGCACTGGCTTTGTTTAGCAAGTCAGTATGAACTTTTAGCAAAGTTAGTTGCTTGATAAATTGTTCATTCAGTTGCCCATTGTAGTCAATCGACAAGTCATCCATTTCGATAGCCGATGTGCTTTTTTTCTTCAACACAGAGATGAAATTATTCTTCATTATCTCAAAAAAGAGATCATTTATCATTTAGGCAGTCTCCGTCCTTCTTTAATTGCATTCGCTGTTTTCGAATCGTTGTAAGATCCATCCAGGTTCAGTACTGCTTTGACTTTTCCTTTGCTGTCAAATACTTCAATATGGTCCTTATGCAGGCCATCAAGATAGTATTTATCACCTTTAGCAATATGATCACCGACAGTCCCTTTTGCCTGATAAACACTTTGTCCCTGAAATATCTGGTTGGTTTTTTGCGAGTTAGTCTTCATCTGGCCGCCAAAACCTGACTGCTTGAAAAATTCTCCCATGTTACCAACTGCGCCCTTATTCGGCTGGTACTTAGCTTTTCCTACGCCAGTAATTGCCCCCAAGGCTGCACTTGCAATCAGATCAGCTTGTACCTGATCCAGACCATATTTAGCTCGCAGATTTTCCGATACGAAGTTGCTGGAAACGACACCATCTGCATCGATCTGATGCATCCACAGAGCAGATAAATCATAACTCATACTCCAGGGAAGATCTTCGCCCATAGCCCAGTCTATAGCCTGCTTAACCGCCAGACTGTTGGCAAGCACACTACCATACTTAGCCTGACAACTATCTGGATCGTTAGCGCAGTCGTTCATCAACTGTTCTTGCTGGACGATACTGAGTTGCTGATATTTCTTCATAATAGGGTCGCAATCGCCGCCCTTAGCCTGGCAGGCTTTAACTTCAGCTACCCAGTCATCGATTTGCTTCACGGTCAGATAGTTGTTATCAACCGCATTCTTACC
>NZ_JACDRR010000061.1 GCF_013449375.1 Pectobacterium sp. CFBP8739
TATTTGGCAAAGTTATTTAGCTGACGATCAAGGCGCTGCATCAGCGTCCAGTCAGTGACTTTCGAAGGCTCAAAGCGTGCAGGAAAACCGTCATCATCTGGTGTGACGACTGCGGCCAACCCGTCGTTGGTGATCCCCCACAGTGAGATTTTCTCCATCCTTGTACAAAACGTCTGCTTTTGAATGAATCCCATGTCGATGGCTTTTGCCAGCAGCAGATACAGCGGCTTGTGATTTTTATAATCAAAAAGCAGCATCAGGGTTTTAAAATCGCTGTAGGTTTCTTTTTTCAGGAAATTTAGCAGTACCCGGATCTTTTCGTGACTACGCGCTTGGCGTTCACGGTAATCGGAAATCAACATTGATCCTCCTTTGTCTCTGGCTGCTTTTCTTGTTCGTCTTTATCGCCTCATGGAATCGACTCATATTTCCGTGAATGGCGTGCGTCCATGGGATGCGCCGATAGCGTGAGGCGAATGGGGGGCCGCTTCGCAGCCATGCACCGGAAAATACATTTCCCGGCACAGAACGGCGTGCGCCAGTTCATGCGGGCTGGACGCCCTTATTGCCTGTCGCATGGGGGGAATGTCGCGGCTGGACGCCACGCCAAAACCCCCAACGTCAACAGAGGCACACCGTCGCGCGCTACGCGCGACTACCCCCTTTGAGACGCCGTTTTTAGCCCACTTTTTCTTTTGCCCGTTCCGGTCAGCGAAAAAATGGGAAAACGCCTTCAAAGTGGGTAGTCGCGCCTCGCTACCGGCTTGTGGCCGGAGACTTAGCCACGACGGTGTGCGGGGCGGATGCCCCCCAAATAAACCGACGCGTGGGCGCGTCTTTTTGCTCGCTGGGGCGGCAAAATTTATTCGGCTCCCCCCGGCCTGCTCGGTTTCCCTTGGGAGAAACGCTCGCGGGTGGGTTCGGGCGACGCAAATTAGCAATTTCTGTGAAATTGAATTTACTCGCCTCACGCCACGGTTGAATGCCCGCGAGGCGCAGGCATTCAACCGCCTAAACCCGTCGCGTTCTGCGTCGTGGTTGGATGGTCTGTTGAGCGCGGTTAGCGTTGTGAAAATAAAACGTGTTGGCATGTCTTCTCCCCACAGGAATCAGCCAGTAGAGGAGACTATCGGGAAAGGGGGAGGATGACTGCGAACAACTCAATATCGGACGGGAAGAATTATGGTTATTCAGCGTCGGAAGTAAAAAAGCTCTGACCTAACGGCAGAGCTTTAATTGTCAGCCTTAAAC
>NZ_JACDRR010000062.1 GCF_013449375.1 Pectobacterium sp. CFBP8739
GCGGGAATAGCTCAGTTGGTAGAGCACGACCTTGCCAAGGTCGGGGTCGCGAGTTCGAGTCTCGTTTCCCGCTCCAAAATTCTTCATCGTTTTTCCTCATACCTTCATTTAGTCTGACATCATATTATTATTTCAGTTCGATCTCTGATTATCATTATTAGTTATTGAGTATTAAAATTTCTTGGTTATTTATAACGGTTATGAGATTCTCATAAAATATTTTTATTTTTGAACTGATGTTAGCTTATTCCCAATGAAATTATCACGATAATTATTCTTTTTTTAATTATTCTATCTTTTATATTAATTTTTTTGTGGTTGTTTTTATTGCTGCTAAATGACTTCGCCTAA
>NZ_JACDRR010000063.1 GCF_013449375.1 Pectobacterium sp. CFBP8739
TTGAAGAGGTGGATTTTTACCAGGCAGGCTATATTCAGATGGCTATCTGGCGGTGAGTGAATATGCGCGTTTGTGCATCGTGGTAAGGGCAGGGATGAGTAAACTGATTGCGGTTAACCCATGACCCAACTGGCACAGGCTTTCTGGCGTAGATTCGCACACGTCATTATCGGCAAAGGTAATCAGCGCATCACCAATGAAATTCAGGCAATGGCAAAGCCCGGCCTGTGTTTCGGCGCAATATTCTGTGACCTGCGAGAGTTCGTCATTGTCCATGTGTGAAAAGTCCAGACGCGCCAGCGCGGCACTCATGGCGGAGTAACGGTTCTCATAATCCGGCAGTGATTGATAAGACGAGCCCGTGTTACTATTGGTGTCAGCCATAGCATTAGTCCTCATAATGTTGTGGTCAGAAGCCCGGTTAGTGTTCCTAGCACTGCCGGGCTTCGCTCTTTACTGTTGCAAAACACCATGTAATTGCGGTGTAATTACAACTATACCATGCTATGGAATTTGTAATTACAATGTCAAGTGAAAAAACAAAAACAGACCAGTATCAAATTCGACTGTCCCACGAGTTTCGTGCGCAATTAGAAGAACAAGCCCATAAGGATGGCGACAAGACATTGGCTACGTGGATCAAGCGTGTTCTGCGTAAGGAACTCCAGACGCGCGGTATTGAACCAAAAGGCTGAACAGTGGTTTGAGCCAGTGATATAGCAAATACTAACGTATAAGAAACGTTTGGCAGAATGCTCGAATGATTTTATGACAACGCTCCTGACGGGCTTTCTATCACATAGAAAGCCCGTCAGGAGCCAACAAGCGCAGCGCGTTAGCCAGCCGAATGACTCCGCGCATAGATATACGGTGCGACGTAGCCCTCACGGTTGACGTCCAGATAATCCGACCACCATTGCATCATTTCGATTCTGGCTTCCAGATGCTCCGCTTTATGCACGTAAGCCGCCCGCACGCCATTGCGTTCTTTGTGGCTCATCTGCCGCTCAATGGCATCCTTTGACCAGCGTCCTGACTCGTTCAGAGCGCTACAGGCCATGGTTCTGAAACCATGCCCACAGATTTCGGTTTTGGTGTCATAGCCAATCACGCGCAACGCCTTGTTGATGGTGTTCTCACTCATCGGCTTGTTCAGGGTATGTGCGCCGGGAAAAACGAAGACCGATTCGCCGGAAAGCGCCTGAATCTGTTTCAGCAGGGTGACCGCCTGCCGTGACAGCGGCACCAGATGTTCATCCTTCATCTTGGCGCCACGCTCTGAAAATCTCACGCCGTCTACCGTTTCGCGCTGGGCGGGCACGCTCCAGATATGCGCTTTCAGATTGAATTCATCCCAGCGGGCAAACCGCAGTTCACTGGAGCGCAGGAAAACATGCAGATTCAGCTCCAGCGCCAGACGGGTCAGCATACGTCCTTTGTAGCTCTCCATCTTCTCTAGCAGTTCAGGCAGGCGTTTTAGTGGCAGGGCGGGGTGATGTTGGGTCGCCACCGGGGTCACGACACCGTCCAAATCGTAAGCAGGATTGTATTTGATGACGCCCTGCTGGACGGCATGGCGCATGATTTTGGTCAGATGCTGGCGTACCCGTCCGGCGACGTCATGCACGCCTTTGTCATCAATGGCCTTAACCAACTGTGCCAGATGGCGGGTTTCAACCTGAGCGATATCCATTGCGCCAATGGCGGTGAAAACGTAGCGTTTCAGGCAGGTGAGAATTTTATCGGCGTGCGCGTCTGACCAGAGTTTAAGACTGCTGGTGTGCCATGCCAGAGCGACATACTGGAATGTTCGGGATTCCTCAACGGCGGAGTTGCTCGATTTGCGAAGCTGAGAAGGGCTGATGCCGGATGCCAATAGCTTACGTGCTGCATCGCGCTTTTCACGGGCTTCCGCCAGCGTAGTTTGCGGGTAGGGGCCAAAGGCCAGACGATTTTCTTTACCGCCGAAACGGTAGCGGAAATACCATAGCTTAGCGCCGCTGGTTGATACCGTGAGGTACAGGC
>NZ_JACDRR010000064.1 GCF_013449375.1 Pectobacterium sp. CFBP8739
GCTGGCTCGGGACGAACCGCATCCGGTCTTTTATCTGCCTTGACCTGTCCACCACAATACCAACGCCGATAGGTACGCAAGGTGATACCCACCTCGTTGCAGGCGACGTTCAGTCTGGCCCCTGACCGATTAGCTTCTTGTATCCACGACACATACTCTGTGCGCTGCGGGAAGGAGGTCAATCGTCCTCTTGGTCGTTCTCCCAAAGCGCATTTAACTTTTTTCGCAACACCAATATCGCGGCGGTTTCTGCGAGCGCTTTTTCCTTTTGCCGAAGTTCACGTGTTAACTGTTTGATGGCTTTCTGGTCTGCCTGGCGCTGCCGTTTGGCTTCAAGCGCCTGCTCACGAGAACTCATAAAGCC
>NZ_JACDRR010000007.1:0-127 GCF_013449375.1 Pectobacterium sp. CFBP8739
GTGACGGTGAAAGTCGGCACCGAAACGTACCAGACCACGGTCGCGACGGATAAAACCTGGAGCGTCAATGTTCCCGGTTCAGTGCTGGCCGCCAACGGTGAGGTGAGCGCCACGGTGACCACGCGTG
>NZ_JACDRR010000007.1:145-405800 GCF_013449375.1 Pectobacterium sp. CFBP8739
GCAGGCAACGTCACCACAGCCAATACCCATCATGCATACGGTGTCGACATGATCGCACCAGAAGTTGATATTAAAAATTTTGCTGGTAACGATGGATATGTCAGCCAGAGCGAGTCGAAAAATACACTCGTCAGTGGCACCAGTAACGAGAAAAAAGTCGATCTGGTCTTTACCGATGTGAATGGTAAGTCGGTTACGCTGCATGATGTGCCTGTGACGAATGGTAAATGGCAGGCGAATGTCGACTTGAGCTCGTTAGTGGAAGGCAAGATTACCGCTGGCGCGACGGCGACCGATGCAGCAGGTAATCAGGCGCATGATAGCAGTCAGGCGTTCATGGATATTACGCCGCCAACTGCACATGACAACACGGTGTCTGGCACGGAAGACACGCCGCTCCATATTGGCTGGAACGATCTGGGCGTATCGAGCGATACCACAAGTATCGTGATTTCGTCTTTACCGCCAGCCAATGCGGGTACGCTCTATTTTAACGATAGCGGGAGTTGGAAAGCGGTCACAGTTGGGCAAACCTTTACCGCTGGCAACACCGATCTACGCTTTACGCCAGTGGGTAATCTCTCTGGTGCATCGCTGGGTGATATGGGGTATCGGCCCGTTGATGTTGCGGGTAACACCGGCGATAAAGCCGCGCTGCACATTGGCATAACACCGGTAGCCGATGCGCCGGTCGTGAACCTGAGCATCACCAGTGGTGCGACAACGCCGACCTCTTCGGAAATTATTAAGGTCAATGGCGGTAGTGCCAACGGTGGCTTCGATGTACAAAATGGGAAAATTATTGCCGTGGGCAACGGTGTCCGCGTTTGGCTGACTGATGGGGATCCGGTACCCACGGTGGTCGGTACTGGTAAGGTCGCGTACTACAGTCAGGGCAATACCAGCGGAGACGGCAGCTACAGCGATATTTTCGTTGTGCATTCCAATAGCGGGTATTTCTATCGACAGAGTGACTGGCCAGCCGATCGTAAGGATCATCGCGATCTGGATTCGTTTAACGGTAACCGGACGAATAACGGCAGCAGTGCGCATTCTGATTACGTGTTCGTTATGAAAGAGACGGGTTACACCTATAACGCAACCTATAGTACGAACAACAATCAGGATACGTCGGTAAACACGCTGGATGGACTGAAAGTTAACTATACCGATAGCAGCGGCAAGTCAGGCTCGTTTACCACGCAGGTCAGTAACAATATTGAAGGTGTTATCTACAGCGACGGTACGACATACACGCCAGGCACTAATAGCGCGAAGATAGAAACGGTGCCTGGTCAAGCAGGCACCCAGACACATACGCTTGATGTGTCGGCAGCCCTGACCGATCGCGACGGCAGTGAAACCTTGTCAGGGATTACTCTCACGGGGATCCCGAAAGGAACAGTGCTGACTGACCACATTAACAATGTGAAATACACCGTTGGCGACGATGGATCGTACCTCATCAAGAACGCCAATAATGCTCAGACGCTGGCTGGCAAGATTACGCTCGAAGTACCTGTTGATGCCGGTAAGTTCAACGTGGTTGCACAGGCAACATCGACAGAAATTGCCAACCACGACACGGCGACCGGCTACTCAGCTGGAAGCGTTGAGCAGTATGGGATGAGCGTCGGTACGATCGGTGATGACAACATGTCCGGCACGCATAGCCACGATGTGATGGTCGCGGATGTCTCCGGCTTGCAGATCATTGAAGGTAAAAATTACAACATTGCTTTTATGGTCGATTCATCCGGCAGTATGTCGTCAGCGGATATCGAGAATACGCGTACATCGTTGAGCAATGTGTTCAAAAGCCTGATCAATAGTGCTAGCGGCGTAAATTCCGGTACGGTAAACGTTTTTCTGGCTGACTTTGATACGCAGGTGGGGAAAACCATTTCTGTGAATCTGAACGACGCCAGCGCCCTGAACAAGCTGACTGCCGTATTGAATTCAATGGTTGGCGGATCGGAGAAAGGCGGTGGAACCAACTATGAAGATGTGTTCAAGACGACGGCTAACTGGTTCCAAAGCGATGCGGTGAAAAAGAATGTGGGTAATAACCTGACGTATTTCATTACCGACGGTGAGCCAACGTTCTATCAGAAGAATGAAGCCGATGTCGTGAAAGTGAGTGACTGGAACCAAACGTTGAATATCGATAGCTTCGCCTACAAGCCAGGGCAGTCCTACTCTATGGATGTTCGCGGTGCGGTACGTGAAGTGATTGATAGCAAAGGGAACGTCTATCAATATGCTTGGAGCGATAACAGTAATAAAGTTGTCGGGACGGTCATTGGACAAGTACACGCGCAGGGGGACGGAACGTATGAAATCTCCTCTTTGGGTGGCGTGGGTAATAACAGCAGTTACTGGGCGCAGGGCTACAACGGTAACTGGTACTGGGTTGATAATTCAGGTAACCGTGATGTCAGCAACACCAATGCGGCTCAGGCTTTCAGTTTGCTGAAGAAGCAGTCAACCATTGAAGCGATCGGTATTGGTGCGGATTTAAATAGCGATACGCTGAAGCGTTATGACACTGATGGCGTGGTTCAGGATCATATTGACCCAGCTAACCTGAATAAAGCGATTCTAGGCAGCAGTGAGTCGATACCTGCTGGCGATGACCAGCTTAATGGCGGATTGGGGAATGACATTCTGTTCGGCGATGTGGTGTCGTTTCCTAATATCGACGGCAATGGTATCACCGCCTTGCAGAACTACATCGGCAAGCAGTTAGGTATGCAAGCCGGCGTCCCGACGGCGAAAGAGATGCATGGCTATATTGCCACGCACAGCGCGGAATTTGATCTGTCGTCCGCGAAAGATGGCAACGACACACTTAACGGTGGGGCGGGCAATGACATTCTGTTCGGTCAGGGCGGAAATGACACGCTGATCGGTGGAGAAGGTAACGACCTGCTCTACGGCGGTGCGGGAGATGACATCCTGATTGGCGGCGCGGGAGGCGATACGCTTATCGGCGGGGCGGGTGCGGATACCTTTAAGTGGCAGGCTGGCGATATTGGTAATGATGTGATCAAAGACTTCAATGCCAAAGAAGGTGACCGGATTGATTTAAGCGATCTGGTGGGCGAGCTGGAGGAGGGAACCGATATTAGTCGCTATATTCGTATCACCGATAATCATGGTTCACCGACGATTGAGGTTAGCACGGCGGGGAACTTTACGGCAGATAACGGCGGAACGGTTGCAGTGTCGATTACGTTGGAACACTATAACGGTGCATTGCCGTCGCTTGAAAGCCTGGTCAGTAAGCCAGAACCGTCTAGCTGACGAAAAGGGGGAGCCAGCTCGGCTCCTTTCTTTATCAAAAACGTAAAAGGTCTCCGAGAATGTTTTATATCCAGCGCGACAGTGATGGCCACCTGATGAAGGTTGAAAAGCGTCCTTTTCCTGAAATGAATGGCGAGTTGCCGGATGATTCACGCGAGGCGCAGGCCTGGTTCCGCAGCCATCAGGTGGCGATGTCCAGTTTGGAGCAGCTACGGCAAAGCGATCTGGAAATGGTACGCGTGCTGGAGGATTTAATTCAGGTGTTGATTCAGAAAGGTGTGGTGAGCATTACTGATTTCCCTCAGGCGGCACAGTTGAAGTTAATCAACCGTGCGCAGGCGCGTGAAGCGCTGAATGGCGGATTGAACAAGCTGATTGGTGACGACGAAGAGACCATGTTTTGAATAGACCATTGTTTTGAATAAACCATTGTTTTGAATAAACCATGTCTACCGTTTCGTTCAGCCGTTTCCGGCTTCTCAGCATCGTAGCGAGAAGCCGGGGGCATTAAACGCGGTTAGCCAATCAGACTCTGGCCGCAGGCACCGGTTCACCCAGCAGCCGACCCATTGCTCCCTGTAATCCCATCTCCTGAAGTACCTTCAGTTCGCCCACCGTTTCAACGCGTTCGGCGATGAGCGGCAGGGCAATACTGTTGGTGGCGCGGTACAGTGCTTCGATAAACATTTGTTTATCGTCTTCCTGATCGATATTACGGATGTAGCTGCCATCGACTTTCAGATACGCCAGCCCCCACTGGGACAAGTTGCCGATCATATTAAAGCGCCCACCAAAATGCTGTAACCCCAGCGCACAGCCATGTTCATTCAATAGCTTGATTAAGGCTTCCAGTTGGGCGCTGTCTGGCAACTGGTTCTCATCCAATTCCAGAATCAGTCGGCTGGCGACATCCGGTTGGTGTTTGAGCGGAGCAAGCAGAGCGGCGAGCAGATGAAGATTCAGGACGGTGGCGCCGGACAGGCTTAATGCGAGGTGGCCGTCGTGCTGGCGCAAGTAATCCAGCACTTCGCGCAGCATCGTCTGGTCCAGACGTGTATCCCAGCCAAAGCGCTGGATCCACGGTAGGAAACGACCCGCGGCGATATGGTTTCCTTGCTCATCCTGAATACGAGCTAATACCTTGTGATGCAGCACCTGTCTGGGATCGTCACAGGCGACGACCGGTTGCAGGAAAAGCTGCAAACGTTCCTGTTCAAGGATAGGATCGAGCAAGGTAAACCATTTATGACGATCGGTTTCAACCTGTTCGGCACCGGCGGACGTTATCTCGTGAGGCGCACTGGTATCGGTATGGCTTTCGGCTTGTGTGAGCGCCTGATCACCTTGGATAAACAGCGATTGTGCGGTGTCGCCAGGGCGGAAAGGCACCATGCCGAATTGGGCAACAGGGGAGACGTCGGTTTCGCCTGTCAGATACAACGTTTCGATGTTACGCGTGAGTTCGCCAATCAGCGCATAGGCTTCTTTATCGACCAGCCCCGGGCAGAACAGCGCAAATTCCCCGCCGCGGATACGCGCCAGCAGGCTCTCTGCATTCGTATGTTGTTTCTGCGTGTTACGCAGAATATGCCCGACGGAGGCTAATAGCGCATCGGTACGCTGACCGCCCAGTCGTTGGTTCATTCCCGCCAGATCCTGAACGCGAATCATAATGAGGAATCCAGGTGCCGTTTCCTCATCAGACAGCTTATCGTTGAATTGCATGTCAAACGCGCGCCGATTATTTAATCCGGTTTGTGGGTCCTGATAAGCATCCTGACGTAAGCGCTCGCTGCGTTCCGCTTCTTCTTCAAACAGCATTTTGAGTTTGCTGACCATCAGATTCATCGCCTGTGCGACGCGACGAAATTCCGGCGTATTGGGTAAATCCGGCTGGCTAAGGAATTCACGGCGGGTAATCGCCAGCGACTGATCGACGATATAATCGAGCGGACGTAGCTGTCGGCGCAGGAACAGCGCGCCGATGAACACGCCCAGTGTGCCACAGCCGAGCAGCCACAGGAAAGACGCTGTACTACTGCGCCACAGACGGGTCACCGCGAACATCGGGTGGCTGATGACTTCAACTTTTGCCGCCTGTTCCCAGCCGCGCATCACGATAGCTTCGCCCGCGCCGGGTTGCAGGTTTACTAACTGAACAAACCAACGCGGTACGTCAGGGATATTGGGCGAGGCAGTGCGTTCCAGCGTGACGTTACCGGTTTTTAGATCTCGCACGCGAATACTGGAAAAATAGCCGCTGTCGAAAATCGAGCTGACCATCAGTTCCACCATGGCTGGGTCATCGATATTCGGTGTCAGGGAAAGCCCAAGCGCGGTGGCGGCATCCTGTGCGTGAGAGTGAAGCTGGTTATTGTACTGTTCACGCGAATTTTCCAGGCTGACGAAAAAACTCCCGCTGAAAATAATTAGCACAAACAGGCAGATGGCTATCAATAATTGTTTGTATAGAGACATAGCCTACCTTTACTCCTCAATTGAAAACCCTTCGGCACGCATCTTGGTTAATACATCCTGCCAGCGTGAAAGTCGTTTACTGTCACCGACGCGTTTGTTGCTGCCGCTGGCGCCGGGCAGCCAGAGCCCACCGCCATTAAAGGCGTACACCGGAACTAAATCAGTGCGCTCTGTCGCGGGTTGGATCTTGTCGGTCAGATTATCCAGCACCAGCGGAATCGAGGTGGGCGTGGGATAATAGGTGACCACCATATGCGCCTTATTCAGACGCAGGGCTTTAACATAGGTAATACGCAATTTATCCGCTGGGACACCTAAATGGCGCAGCGTAAAATACTTGGCGAGCGCATAATCTTCACAGTCCCCGGCACCTTTACGCAGTGCCTCAATCGGGGTTGCCCAATAATCTTCCTGATTCCAGACGACGATATCATCGCGAAACAGCATATGGTCATTGAAAAATTGGTTCACTCTGCTCAGCAGAGCCTTTTCCTCTTTGTTGCGGGAATTGACCAGCAGCGTCTGCCACTCGTCTATTCGGCGGCGAGCATCGGGCGTTGCCGGGCCATAAAGCTGCTCGGTTCGCTGATTAATGGTAATAAAATCCCAGTCCGCACGTAGGGAACCCGCCAGCAGAAACAGCAGACAGCTAATAAAGAAGAGCTTGTAACTGGAGAGTCTGAAGCTGGGGAGTCGCACTGAGGTTTCTCTGTTTACCTTGCGAGATCAATATGGAGAGTGAATTCGATGCAGAATAGCGTACTTTCACAGGCCTCAAAAGCAGTATAGTGGTGAAAAGAGTGGTTTGTCATAAACATGTAGATAAAGCATGAGGTAGTGGAATGCATTCAGATGTGATGAATGGCGATAACCTTAACTTAGGGAAACTGGTTTCCGAAACAAGAAATCCAGCAACGATGGCGTTGGATCAGCTCTCTACGCTGGAGATGATGCATGCGTTTAATCAGGAAGATCGGAAAGTGCCCGAAGCCATTGCACAGGTTTTACCTGCGATTGCCGAAGCGGTCGATCTGGCGATGGCGTCGCTACAGGCGGGTGGGCGGCTGATCTATCTGGGCGCGGGGACCAGTGGCCGTTTGGGGGTGCTGGATGCTTCCGAGTGTCCGCCGACGTTTGGCGTACCGCACGGACTGGTTATCGGCCTGATCGCGGGTGGGCCGGGCGCGCTGCTGAAAGCGGTTGAAGGTGCGGAAGACGATCCCGCACTCGGTGAAGCGGATCTGAAAGCGCTGGGTTTAACCGCTGCGGATATGGTTGTCGGCCTTGCGGCATCAGGCCGGACGCCATATGTGATTGGCGCGCTGCGCTATGCGCGTGATGTAGGCTGCCGGACGGCGGCGATTTCCTGCAATCCACATTCGCCTATCGCACAGGAGGCGCAGGTGGCGATTTCTCCCGTCGTTGGCCCGGAAGCGTTAACGGGCTCAACGCGGCTGAAGTCTGGAACGGCACAAAAACTCGTTCTGAATATGATTTCTACTGGTGTAATGGTTAAGCTGGGAAAGGTGTACCAGAATTTGATGGTGGATGTGAAGGCAACCAATGTGAAACTGTTGGACAGGGCTTGCCGCATCGTCGTTGAAGCAACGGGCGCAGAGCGGGAAAGGGCACGGCAGGCGCTGGTGCAGGCGGATAATGAAGTGAAACCTGCGATTCTGATGCTTCTGGCGAATATTGATGTGGCAGCGGCGCGTGAGCGCCTGAAACAGCACAACGGCTACCTGCGTGAGGCGCTGACTGGCGGATAAGATATTTTGGTGTCGGTGCTATTTTGAGGTAAATCGGGAGAAACGTTTTGAGTGATAAGCGAGAGCAACGCATTGTTTTTTTTGATTTGGATGGCACGTTGCATCAGCAGGATATGTTTGGCAGCTTTTTGCGCTTTTTACTTCGCCGGCTGCCGTTAAATCTGGTTCTGGTTATCCCGCTATTACCTATTATTGGACTGGGATTATTGATTCGTGGTCGCGCGGCGCGGCGCCCGATGAGCTGGCTGCTGTGGGCGATGACGTTTGGGCGCTCTGAAGATGAACTGGTTCAACTGGAAAAGCAGTTTGTCGGCGCGTTTCGCCATGATGTCATCCCGTTTCCACAGGTTCAGCAGCGGCTGAAAACCTATCTTGAAGACAGCGATGCGCAGGTCTGGCTGGTGACCGGATCGCCGCAGCGGCTGGTGGAACAGGTCTATTATGATTCACCTTTTCTACCCAGCGTTCGCCTGATGGGGAGTCAGATTAGGCGTCGCTATGGCGGCTGGGTGTTGACGTTGCGCTGCCTGGGGAATGAAAAAGTCGTTCAGATGGAGCAGCGTTTGGGCGCGCCGCTCAAACTCTACAGTGGTTACAGCGACAGTAAGCAAGACAATCCGCTGCTTTATTTTTGTGAACACCGCTGGCGCGTGACGCCCGAAGGCAGTCTGCAACAGTTGGAGTAACGCCTTCAATACGCCATCCATATAGGTATAATGCGCCGCCAAAATGGTAAGTAAATTAGCCCTAATGGGATAGGTTTTAAGTGAGGAAACGTGAGTAGCCTGCGTAACGATGAATACTGGATGCGCCATGCATTAACGCTGGCTCAGCGTGCTCAGGATGAAGGTGAAGTGCCGGTTGGCGCGGTGCTGGTGCTGGATAACGACGCGATCGGCGAAGGATGGAACCGGCCGATAGGGCATCACGATCCTACCGCGCACGCGGAGATTATGGCGCTGCGGCAGGGGGGACTGGTGCTACAGAACTATCGCCTGCTGGATACCACGCTGTATGTCACGCTGGAGCCGTGCATCATGTGTGCAGGCGCGATGATACACAGCCGAATTGGCCGTTTGGTTTACGGTGCGTCAGATGAGAAAACGGGGGCGGCGGGGTCGCTGGTGGACATTCTGCGCCACCCAAGAATGAATCATCAGATTGTGATTGAGTCCGGCATTCTGGCTGATGAATGTTCTGCCACGCTCAGCGCGTTCTTTCGTCTGCGCCGTGAGCAACATAAAGCCCGTCGTGCCGCAGTCAAAAACGCCGCGCAGGAGTAGCGTAACGCCGATCTTTTAGAACCGAGATACACGAAGCCACCACGGGGCGAGGTGTTCCTGCGGGAATCTCATCCCCGTGTTTTTCCTAAAATGAGGCTGAAGTAACAAGCTCGGGGGGCAGGTGTCGCGGCGTTTTTTCTTTATGCCGTCTTACTCTGGCACCTTGTTAAGAGGAACGGCAGGGTAGCCTTGTGCGATCTGGGTCTGTTGCTGCGTTTTCGCTTCTTTTTCTATCAGGTAACCTTCCAGACTCACCATATAGCGCCGAATGTTTTCCACGTAGTTATAGGCTTCGTGTCCGCGCGCGTAGCCGTAGGTGGTTTGCGTGTAATAGCGCTTTTGACTTAGCATCGGCAGGCGCATTTTCACATCGACCCAACTGTCGGGGTTACCTTTCTGTTTTTCCGTCAATTTACGCGCATCAAGCAGATGGGCGTACCCCATATTATAGGATGCCAGCGCAAACCAGATTTTTTCATCCTCAGGGATGGTGTCCGGCATTTTCTGCATCATGTGTGACATATACTGCGCGCCACCGCGAATACTTTGTTCAGGATCGACCCGATCGGTGACGTTCAGACTTTCTGCGGTGTTGCGTGTGAGCATCATTAGCCCGCGTACGCCGGTCGGTGACGTCGCCAGTGGGTTCCAGTGTGATTCCTGATAGGAGATGGCGGCCAGCAGCTTCCAGTCGATATCGGTGGCGTATTTTTCAAACAGTGGGCGCAGGTCCGGCAGTGTGTCATCAATCGCGCTCAGGAAGGTGGTGGTATCGACATAGTCAAATTCGCCCACGTGACCGAGATATTTCTCCTCCAGACGCGCAAGCGTGCCGTCTTCGACAATCTGGCTGAAGAAGTCAAGCAGCGCGGCAGACAGGCTATCATCGTGTGTACGGCGCATATACCACGTGACGGGTTCTTCATCGCTGAGATCGAAGGCGACGGCGAGCTGCGGGTGAATGCGTTGCATCAAGCCAATCGTGACCGAATCTCCCAAAGTGTAGTCCAGCTTACCGTCGGCAACCTGCTTCAATAATTCCTGCGTGCTCTGGTCCGAGGCGGATTCCCAGTTCAACTGCGGGTATTTCTCTGCTTTTAGATCGCGCAGGGTTGCCGCGTGCGCGGAGCCGGATGTTACGACGAGCCGGCCTTGCAGCTTGTCCAGCGTTTTCGGACGGGGCGAGCCGAGGCGATAGACTATTTGCTGTGAAATGGAATAGTAGGTTGGGCCTGCACGGAAGCGTTCCAGGCGCTCATGATTATAAATCAGCCCTGCGGCCAGAAGATCGGCGTCATCACCGTCCAGATCGTCAAACAGTTCGTCAAGGTTCTTACGTGACGACACCACCAGCTTGACGCCGAGGTAATCAGCGAAACGTTTTGCCAGTTCATAATCCAGACCTGTCGGGGATCCGTTGCTCAATGCATAAGTTAGCGGTGAGTTAACGGTGCTGATACGCAACTCACCGCGTGAGAGGATCTGCCTGAGCTGAGCATCCTGGCTACTGCGCCAGGGAATGCTAGGCCATAGCGCTAACGCCAGCAGTAACGTGATAATCCCGATGAAAAAATAATTTAATTTTAAAGGTTTCAAATAGTTATCTCTCGGCGGCCGTTCGGCCTGTCTGTCTGTAACGGCAGTTTTTTTATACGTCATTTCCCAGAGTGGGGGCATTTTGCTTAACAAACCGCCAGTGTGCAACTTTTATTGATTTGGTCACCGATTAATCATTCTCCCGATGCGATATGAAATTATCGCTACGCAAACGGTTTCGTCCGGGGGAAGGATTCTCTATAATGTGCGCGTTTCCCCCCTGTTGTGCCCAATGGCTGTATCGCAGCCAGTGCATCGAAGACGAGAGAACTTTAGATTATGGAAATACTGCGTGGTTCACCTGCTTTATCGGCTTTTCGTATTAATAAATTGCTGATCCGCTGCAAAGAGCACGTTTTGCCGGTTAGTGATATCTATGCTGAATACGTACATTTCGCCGATGTCAGCGCCCCGCTGAACACCGATGAACAGGCCAAACTGACACGTTTGTTGAAGTATGGTCCTTCTCTCGCGGAGCACGAGCCGCAAGGCCATCTGTTACTGGTCACACCGCGTCCCGGCACCATTTCACCGTGGTCTTCCAAAGCAACGGATATCGCCCATAACTGTGGATTAAGCAAAGTGCTGCGTCTGGAACGCGGTTTGGCTTTCTATATTCATGCGCCTACGCTGAGCGATGAACAGTGGCAGAAACTGGGGGCATTGCTGCATGACCGGATGATGGAAAGCGTATTTAGTGACCTGCAACAGGCCGAAGCGTTGTTCTCTCATCATCAACCTGCACCTTTTAAACGCATTGACATTCTGCTGCAAGGGCGTCAGGCGTTGGAAGAAGCGAACGTCCGTCTGGGGCTGGCATTAGCGGAAGATGAAATTGATTATCTGCTGGAAGCCTTCACCAAACTGGGCCGCAATCCTAACGATATCGAATTGTATATGTTCGCACAGGCGAACTCTGAACACTGCCGCCACAAGATTTTTAACGCTGATTGGGTGATCGACGGCGTTGCTCAGCCGAAATCACTGTTCAAAATGATTAAAAACACGTTTGAACATACGCCCGATCACGTCCTCTCCGCCTATAAAGATAACGCCGCCGTCATGGAAGGCTCCGCCGTCGGCCGTTTCTACACGGATGCCAACGGGCAATATGCTTACCATCAGGAAGATGCACATATCCTGATGAAGGTTGAAACGCATAACCACCCAACTGCGATTTCGCCGTGGCCGGGTGCCGCAACAGGATCCGGCGGTGAAATTCGTGATGAAGGCGCAACAGGCCGTGGCTCCAAGCCGAAAGCGGGTCTGGTAGGTTTCTCCGTCTCGAACCTGCGTATTCCAGGCTTTATTCAGCCGTGGGAAGAAGAAGAATTTGGCAAGCCAGAGCGTATTGTCAGCGCGCTGGATATTATGACCGAAGGCCCTCTGGGCGGCGCGGCATTCAACAACGAATTCGGTCGTCCTGCACTGACGGGCTATTTCCGTACTTATGAAGAACGCGTCGATAGCCACAATGGCACAGAACTGCGCGGCTATCACAAACCGATCATGCTGGCGGGCGGTATTGGCAACATCCGCGCCGATCACGTCAAGAAAGGGGAAATTAGCGTAGGTGCCAAGCTGGTTGTGCTGGGTGGACCGTCCATGAATATCGGTCTGGGCGGTGGTGCAGCTTCTTCTATGGCATCGGGTCAGTCTGATGCGGATCTGGATTTTGCTTCTGTCCAGCGCGATAACCCAGAAATGGAGCGCCGCTGTCAGGAAGTGATTGACCGCTGCTGGCAATTGGGTGAAGCCAACCCGATCCTGTTCATTCACGATGTCGGTGCAGGTGGTTTGTCCAACGCCATGCCGGAGCTGGTGAGCGACGGTGGCCGCGGTGGCCGCTTTGAACTGCGCGATATTCTGAACGATGAGCCGGGCATGAGCCCGCTGGAAGTTTGGTGTAATGAATCGCAGGAGCGCTACGTTCTGGCTGTGGCGCCAGAACAGTTGGCACAGTTTGATGAAATTTGTCGTCGCGAGCGCGCACCTTATGCGGTGATCGGTGAGGCAACGGAAGAACTGCATCTGACGATGAACGATCGTCACTTTAACAACAAACCTATCGATTTGCCGCTGGATGTGCTGCTAGGTAAAACGCCGAAAATGCTGCGTGACGTTGAGCGCAAGCAGGTTGAAGGCACACCGTTACAGCGTGATGAAATCTATCTGGCCGAAGCGGTTGAGCGCGTGCTGCACTTGCCTGTGGTGGCAGAAAAGACCTTCCTGATCACTATTGGCGACCGCTCTGTTACCGGCATGGTGGCGCGCGATCAGATGGTTGGCCCGTGGCAGGTGCCGGTGGCTGACTGTGCGGTGACCACCGCCAGCCTGGACAGTTATTACGGCGAGGCAATGTCTATCGGCGAACGTGCACCCGTGGCGCTGCGTAACTTCGCGGCTTCTGCGCGTTTAGCCGTCGGTGAAGCGCTGACGAACATTGCTGCTACGCACATTGGCCCACTGACTCGCGTGAAGCTGTCCGCGAACTGGATGGCCGCTGCGGGGCACCCAGGTGAAGATGCCGGACTGTACGAAGCGGTGAAAGCCGTGGGTGAGGAGCTGTGTCCGGCGCTGGGGCTGACGATCCCGGTCGGTAAAGATTCCATGTCGATGAAAACCCGCTGGCAGGAAGAGGGTGAAGATCGTGCAGTCACCTCGCCGATGTCGCTGGTGATCTCTGCGTTTGCGCGTGTGGAAGACGTGCGTAACACCGTCACGCCACAGCTGCGTACTGGACAAGATAATGCCCTGTTATTGATCGATCTCGGTGCGGGTAATAAAGCGCTGGGTGCGACGGCGCTGGCACAGGTTTATCGTCAGTTGGGCCGTAAGACGGCAGATGTGCATAGCCCAGAACAACTGGCTGGCTTCTTTAATGCTATGCAGCAGCTGGTTGCGGATAAAGCGCTTCTGGCTTACCACGATCGTTCAGACGGCGGCTTGCTGGTTACGCTGGCAGAGATGGCATTTGCTGGTCACTGTGGTGTGACTGTCGATATCGCCTCTCAGGGCGAAGACACGTTAGCAACGCTGTTTAACGAAGAACTTGGCGCTGTCATTCAGATCCCTGCTGCACGCCGTGCCGAAGTGGAAGCCGTTCTGGCGCTGCACGGTTTGGCGGACTGCGTGCATTACCTCGGTCATGCTGAAGAAGGCACGCGTTTCACCATCAATAAGGGTGCAGAAGCGGTTTATCAGGAAAGCCGTTCAACGCTGCGTCGCTGGTGGGCTGAAACCAGCTGGCAGATGCAGCGCCTGCGTGATAACCCGCAGTGTGCCGATCAGGAACACATTGCCAGACAGGATGATAACGATCCCGGTTTGAACGTGTCGCTGACCTTCAATCCACAGGAAGATATTGCTGCACCTTATATCGCTAAGAATGTCCGCCCTAAAGTGGCTGTCCTGCGTGAACAGGGTGTGAACTCTCATGTCGAAATGGCGGCGGCATTCCACCGTGCTGGCTTTGATGCGATCGATATCCATATGAGTGACCTGCTGGCAAATCGCCGTAATTTGCAGGATTTCCAGGCGCTGGTTGCTTGCGGCGGCTTCTCTTACGGTGACGTGCTAGGCGCGGGTGAAGGTTGGGCTAAATCCATTCTGTTCAACTCTCGCGTGCGTGATGAATTCGCTGAATTCTTCCTGCGTCCGCATACGCTGGCGCTGGGCGTGTGTAACGGCTGTCAGATGATGTCCAATCTGCGTGAACTGATTCCAGGCGCCGATCTCTGGCCGCGTTTTGTCCGTAATAAATCTGATCGCTTTGAAGCACGCTTCAGCCTGGTCGAAGTGGAGAAAAGCCCGTCGTTGTTCATGAATGACATGGCAGGATCGCGCATGCCGATTGCCGTTTCACATGGAGAAGGGCAAGTTGAAGTTCGTGACGATGCCCATCTGGCGGCGATTGAAGAGCACGGTCTGGTGGCGCTGCGTTATATCAACCACTACGGCCAGGTCACTGAGAACTATCCGGCTAACCCGAATGGTTCGCCAAACGGTATTACGGCGGTCACCAGCACCAGCGGTCGGGCAACCGTCATGATGCCGCATCCTGAGCGTGTGTTCCGTACCGTCAGTAACTCCTGGCATCCGGAAGAGTGGGGCGAAGATGGTCCGTGGATGCGTATGTTCCGCAATGCACGCAGACAACTGGGCTAAGTTTAGGTCAGTAAGAGAAAGGGGCTTCGGCCCCTTTTTTACGTCCGTTTTCTCTGTTTGTCGTTTTTTTGCGACGTACTAGTTTTTTGCTGTCTCCAATTGGAGACATTTAACTAATTGATTTATATTGTTAATATGGTGTTGTTATAAAACTGTCTGTTTTTAGCGACATAAATCGCTTCTTTCGCGCATGTTTTCGCTATTGGCATTCCGGATAATGAATTTATCGGTGAAAGGTGGGGTGAAAATTATTTATAATCAGTGTGTTATTTTTATTTTTTAATAGTTGGCATGATAAGTGCTTATAACTTGTGTTGCTCATTCAACTGGTTATGATTGCGTTGCTGACTGGCAAATATTTTCGCTCATAACATCTGGAATGATGCCAAAAGAAAGGGTGCCTATCGTCCACCAGACCGATAACAGGGCGTGAAAACGAACGTTATCAAGCATCGGGCGACACGTTGAGTGAGGCACCGCCTATTCAGTTACGCGGCCAGAGAGAGCGATTCTTCTGGCCGCGTGACGTTTTGCTCTCCGTCACCTCTCCTCCAGAGAATCCAATCCCCTTTGATTGCTTTTTACGTCGTGACTTTCTACGTCGTGACATTGGCATTCATGCCGTATTGCGAAGCGTTGCGCATGTCACAAGGGAAAACGTTGAACTTTTATAAGACTCGGTTAGCATCAATGCGGATTCGATAGGTAACGAGATGATTTCTTTGAAACGATGGCGTTTATTCCCGCGTTCCCTGCGGCAATTGGTAATTATGGCGTTTTTGTTGGTGCTGCTTCCTCTGTTGGTGCTGGCCTATCAGGCTTACCAAAGCCTGAATATGCTGAGCGAACAAGCTGCTGATATCAACCGAACAACGCTGGCGGATGCCCGCCGCAGTGAATCGATGACCAGCGTAGCGCTGGCAATGGAGCGTAGCTACCGACAGTATTGCGTATTGGACGATCAGACGCTGGCAACGCTCTACCAGAACCAGCGTAAACAATATTCTCAAATGCTGGACTCCCACACGCAGGTGCTGCCGGATCCCCGCTATTACCAGACGCTGCGTCAGCTTCTTACTCAACTCAGTGAAATTCGCTGTCATAACAGCGGCCCAGAACAAACCGCATCGAGTCTGTTGGAAGGGTTCTCTCGTGCTAATGGGCAGTTGGTTCAGATGACGCGTGACGTTGTTTTCTCTCGTGGACAACAACTCCAGCAGGCCATTTCCGAACGCGGCCAGTTTTTTGGCTGGCAGGCGCTGCTCTTGTTTCTGGTCAGCGTGCTGCTGGTGGTGCTCTTTACACGGATGATTATTGGTCCAGTTAATGGTGTAGAGCGGATGATCAACCGCCTTGGCGAAGGTCGATCGCTGGGGAACAGTAGCACCTTCAAAGGCCCGCGTGAGATCCGGACGCTGGCGCAGCGCATTATCTGGCTAAGCGAGCGTCTGTCGTGGCTGGAGTCGCAGCGACATGAATTCTTACGCCATATTTCCCATGAACTCAAGACGCCGCTGGCGAGCCTGCGGGAAGGCACTGAACTGCTGGCCGATGAGGTGGTTGGCCCACTGACTGCCGATCAGAAAGAGGTCGTTGCTATCCTCGATAGCAGCAGTCGCCACCTGCTACAGCTGATCGATCAACTGTTGGACTACAATCGCAAACTGGCGGATACGCCGACCGAGTTGGAGCGCGTTGAAATCGAAGAGATCGTCGATATTGTCGTGTCGTCTCACAGTTTGCCAGCTCGTACCAAAATGATTCATACCGATGTAGCGCTGGCCGTTGGGCACTGCTGGGCGGAGACGACGCTGTTGATGCGAGTGATTGATAATCTCTATTCCAATGCGGTGCACTACGGTAAGGAATCCGGTAACATTTGGATTTATAGCCGTCAGATTGGCAATCGCGTTCAGATTGATGTCGCCAACAATGGTACGCCCATTCCCGATGCAGAACGGAGCATGATTTTTGAGCCTTTTTATCAGGGAAGCCACCAGCGCCGTGGTGCGGTTAAAGGAAGCGGATTGGGATTGAGTATTGCGCGTGATTGCATTCGTCGTATGCGTGGTGAGCTTAGCCTGATTACCGTGGACTATGCTGATGTGTGTTTCCGCATTGAGCTGCTCTTATTGCCCGATAACGAATAGTCTGATGATGAATAACGTCTGAGAATGAATAGATAATGAGTGCATGGTTTATGAAGGGATGGCTTACGAATCGCGTATTTTCCCGTCTTTTTCAGGCGGCGCTGATGTTGTCGCCACTCGTTTTAGCGGCGTGTAATAGCCATGTGAACAATGGCATTACGCAGTTGGAAACAGAAGCTGCCCCGCCGAAAGAACAGGTTGCGGATTTCCGTATCGCGCAATGTGAGCACCTGTGGCAGATAGACGATCGTGAATCCATGAATAACGCCCTTTACTGGTTGCGGGCGATGGACTGTGCTGGGCGTTTGACACAATTTCAGGCTCGTGAGGAAGCTGAGCTGGTTGCGGGGGATAGTTGGGATAGCGCCTTTAAGCAGGGTATTTTGCTGGATAATGCCGGCATTACTCAGCTCGAGCGGCGTCAGGTGCTGGAACAGATCAATTTATACCGTCTGGCTTTCCCTGCTGCGTTGCGTCCGCTGATGCAAACCTGGCGTGACAGGCAAACGCTGTTTCTGGCGCTCTCGGATGAACGCCTGCGCTATAAGCGTTTACAGGAATCCAGCGATAAACAGTTAGACGCCCTGCGCGTTCAGCAAAATCACCTGCAATACCAGTTAGAAACGACCACGCAGAAATTGGAAAACCTGACGGATATTGAACGTCAACTGTCGTCGCGTAAGCAACTGTCGGGAGAGATGCCTGATAACGATACCGATCGCCGTAGCGGTGCGGGGGGGAATAGAGAGGGTTCACGTAATTCGGCAACGAAATCCAGAAGTGAGCCAGTGGATGCAGATGACACCTATACGCCGCCGATGGAATCGCATACGGACAAACCGACGACGAAGAAGGAGTCAACAAGACAATGACAGCCCGAAAAACGGCGAATTTATTGCTCGTGGATGATGACCCCAGTCTGCTGAAGCTATTGGGCATGCGCCTGACCAGCGAAGGATTTAGCGTGATGACGTCGGAGAGCGGCCAGGAGGCGCTGCGGTTGTTAACGCGTGAGACGTTCGATTTGGTGATCAGCGATCTTCGTATGGACGAGATGGATGGCATGGCGTTGTTTTCCGAAATTCAGCGCTATCAGCCGGGGATGCCGGTAATCATTTTAACCGCTCATGGTTCGATTCCCGATGCGGTTGCCGCCACGCAGCAGGGAGTATTTAGTTTTCTGACGAAGCCTGTTGACCGTGATGCGCTCTACAAAGCGATAGATGAAGCACTGGCGTTGTCTGCGCCGGCGGGTGATGAAAGCTGGCGTGAAACCATCGTGACGCGCAGCCCGATTATGTTACGCCTGCTTGAACAGGCTCGAATGGTTGCACAGTCGGATGTTAGCGTGTTGATTAATGGGCAGAGCGGAACTGGGAAAGAGGTGCTGGCTCAGGCCATTCATGCGGCCAGTCCGCGTGCGAAGAAAGCATTTATTGCTATTAACTGCGGCGCGCTGCCGGAACCGCTGCTGGAATCTGAGTTATTCGGTCACGCCAAAGGCGCTTTTACCGGTGCGGTGAGCAGCCGTGAGGGGCTTTTTCAGGCGGCGGAAGGCGGTACGCTGTTTTTAGATGAAATCGGCGATATGCCGCTGTCTCTACAAGTTAAACTGCTACGCGTGCTGCAGGAGCGAAAAGTCCGCCCGCTGGGGAGCAACCGCGATCTCGATATCGACGTGCGGATTATTTCCGCCACGCACCGTGATTTGCCAAAGGCGATGGAGAAAAACGAATTCCGCGAGGATCTGTATTATCGGCTCAACGTGGTGAATATGAAGCTGCCTGCGCTACATGAACGTGCCGAAGATATTCCTCTGCTGGCAAATCATCTGTTGCGTGAATCCGCCAACCGCCACAAGCCTTTTGTGCGCACCTTTTCAACCGATGCGATGAAGCGCTTGATGACGGCAAGCTGGCCGGGTAACGTGCGTCAACTGGTGAATGTCATTGAACAATGTGTGGCGCTGACCAGCGCGCCAGTTATCAGTGACGCGCTGGTTGAACAAGCGCTAGAAGGCGAAAACACGGCGTTGCCAACCTTTGTTGAAGCGCGCCACCAGTTTGAACTTAACTATCTGCGGAAGTTATTACAGATCGCAAAAGGTAACGTGACGCAGGCTGCGCGAATGGCCGGGCGTAACCGAACGGAATTTTATAAACTGTTGGGCCGCCATGAGCTGGATGCCAACGATTTTAAAGACTAGCGCTGAGAGAACTGGCAGCTCGCTTGCAGCGTGATGCGGGGTGGGTATGGATTGTCTGCCTGAGTTCTGACATGCTGTTTATTTGCTGATGCTCGGCTTTGGCCGCAACATAGATAACACAAAGGTTCCTCCATGAAGAAAATTGATGCGATTATTAAGCCGTTCAAACTGGACGATGTGCGTGAAGCGTTAGCTGAAGTGGGCATCACAGGGATGACGGTAACGGAAGTTAAAGGCTTTGGTCGTCAGAAAGGCCACACCGAACTGTATCGTGGCGCCGAATATATGGTCGATTTTCTGCCAAAAGTAAAAATCGAAATTGTCGTGTCCGATGATATCGTCGATACCTGTGTAGAAACCATCACGCAGACCGCGCAAACGGGTAAAATTGGCGACGGTAAAATCTTCGTCTTTGATGTGGCCCGCGTTGTCCGTATTCGTACCGGTGAAGAAGACGAAGAAGCGATTTAATCGTTTCGCTTCCCCCGACAATACCCCTTAGAAGCCAGCCTATCAGGCTGGCTTCTCCACATTTATTTCCCTTTAGGAGCGGTAGGAACCCAACCTGCTAGCACCTTATTTACGGTGTATTCTGTGGCTTCCGCATCGCTTAACTGACGGCGTTGAGCGTTTTTCTCTGCGCCTTTACCGCTGGATTTATACTCGAAAAAGCGTGAGTCCTGCGGATGGAACCAGATTGTATTACCTTGTTTATCTTTACCGGACATTTTGTCCCAGCCATAGATGTGGTCGTCCATGCTGGTGTTCAGGAAGACGGTTTGGCCAATCGCGTTAGGGTCGGCATAACGACCATCGTCAAAGGTGGTCGTTGGGTGCCACGGGCGGCCCAGACCATAGCTTTTCGCCGGGACGTCTTTCTCTTTAGTCACCCGGCTATTGATAATAACCAGACCATATTTTTGTTTAATATTGGTGCTGGGGGCGGTGAGATAGCCAATCGGCTGATTTTTCACGTCGGTACGGTTACGCGCGACAATGTCGCAATTATCAAACAGCGCGGTACCATTACCAAAGATGAAGTCAACGGTGCCGCTGATTCGGCATTTGGAGAAGTAACTGCGTCCGCCTTTTACATATAACGTGTCTTGATACCCTACCAAGCTAACATCATGGAACCACGCACGATCGCTATTTTCGGCAACCAGTAGCGCAACGGCCTGCGAGTCTTTTAATTTTGTAGGGTCGTCGTTGGCTTTGGCTTGATTGGCGAGGTAATCAAAATCATTGCGGATGGTCAGCGAGCGAGCGCTGAAGTCAGGCGCATCGACTTTCACCGTGTTACTGCCATAGGTTCCCCATTTGCTGCCGTCGGGCTTGAGCATACCTGCCGCAGTGTTCGCTGCAATCACAGTGCCGTCACGGCTTTCACCCTGTAGGTGAATGTTAGGGCGCGTAATAGTCAGGCGTTCATGATACGTGCCATTTTTCACATAGATAACAAATGGAGAGCTATCTGTGGGGGCGCTGGCGATGGCTTCAGCGATGGTTTTGTAGGCGTTGGCACCCGTTGCATTGGCAGAAACCAGCGCATTGTAGTCGGCTGCCTGTGCTAACGACCAGGGGGAGGAAATTAACATGGCTAAGGTCAACGTTTTGCAGAGGCGTGAGGTGTCTATCATGTCCATAGTCCTTTAATTGGTATAGGGAAGGGTACATAACGCGCGGCGGTGAAGTACACCGCGCGCGATTCGTTTTTATCGTTTTGCCTGACTAACAACTACTTATGTTTGCTGACGGTTTTCTCCGCCAGAGCGGCTAAAGCGGGTTCCTGCCGAATGGCATCAGCGACAATCCCTGCCACAGCAATAGCGCCTTTTTGCTGGAAATGGGTGGTATCTGGCTTGCTCAGGCTACCCGCCTGATCGCGATAGTAAGGATATTTTTTGGGATCGATCACCAGCCAGTACTGTTTCCAGCTATCGCTGTTGCCCTGATTCGCCAGCGCGATAGTGGCAGGTTCTACATCCAGTAAAATCACTTTATTATCAGCAGCCGTATTCCTGATGGTCTGGCTGTAATCGCCGATAAAGGCATAACCATTTTCCGCGTTTTGCTTGGTGAAGTGACTATGTACCGCTGGCGTGCCGTTTTTCCCATCTGCTGTTTTTACTCGGGTAGTCGGGGTCAACAGAACCGGTGTGAGTTTGTGCTGACGGGCGAAAGTGATGTAGCGCTCCAGCGATGTTTGGAATGACATATCGGCTTTCCCTTGCGGCGCTTGCTTTTTCCCTGCGGCATCGTTCGGGTAAGTACACAGGTTAGCGACGTCCGCCGGACCACGTACCGCTTTCGCACTGTTGCAGTTTTGATCGTTGTGTCCCATTTGGATAAACAGGAAATCACCTTCCTTCATCAGTGGCTGCATCTGACGGAACCAGCCCTCGTAAAAATAGTCGCGTGAGCTACGGCCTGCACGTGCGCCATTGACGACTTTTACACCGCTGTTTTTACTGAACTGCTGTTCAAAAACCTGACCCCATCCCATACGCGGGAAGCGCATTTTTTCATAGGTTGCTGCGGTAGAGTCGCCGACGATGAAAATGCGGGTTTGCGCTTTCTGGATCGCGTCCAGACTCTGGCGGGCAGAACGATAATCCAGCGGTTCATAATCGCCTTTATTATTCAGACCGACGATGGGATGGAATGTGCTGTCGGTCAGCACTGTATGGCCAGAATGGCCGGTGTCGTTGTGATAATTGCGCGTATGGTTAATGACGTTGACGATTTTGGTGACCGCATCCTGCTGGGCCGCAGGGTAAGTCAGAGGATCGAAACGTTTGGGCGCGTTGACGCCTACCTGTTTTAACGCGTCATTAAATCCTGCATGAAAATCGGCGTAGGCTGTTTTCCATGCTGCGGCGTCCAGTTTCGGTGATGCCGTGCCGTCCGTGAGCTGCTGTGGACCAATGTAGCCTGCTGCCACCGCAATATCTGAGGTAATGCGGTCAGTCAGCGGGTTGATATTGGCGATATTTTCTTTTCCGTCATGCAATGTAGGCGCGACAGCGGACAAGCAAATGGCGCGAGGAATATTATTCAACAGGCAATTATTGCCGCCGGATTCGATGGCTAAAAGGCGTAACGGCGGCGTGAGGCCAGAGACATCGAGGTGATATTTTCCTTGCTCATCGGTCTGGGTCTGCCGCTTCTGACCTTGTTGGTCTCTGATAATGATGGTGGCAGGCAGGTGGATATCCCGTGCGGTCACATTACCCGATAAACCGGTTTTTTCACCCAGCGTTGAACCCGACAGCCATTTCGCGCTCTCTGGCGCGGCGGTCTGGTGTGCAGCGGTGGGGGTTTTAGCGTGTACCAGTGTGAAAGGGGCGGAAAGTATCAGAGCTAAAGCTACACTTTCTGAAAAACGTTTTGCCATGGTCAGACATATCCCTTGTTGGTTAGTCGAAAACGGTTAATGAACCTAGGCGTTATCAAAGGAAAGTCGCTGTTTTTTATCGTTCTTGTCACGGTCTTTAGAGAAACGTCGGGGCTTTATTGTGCACCCAAGCCGATTCAAGGGCGATGCTTAAACACAGGTTCTTTTATGAAATAATCATTCATTAAAAATGAAATATTATTTTAATAAGATGTGTTTTTTTGTGACCCACCTCTTTTTTAGCAGATAGCTCGTGTATCAGCGCATAAAAGTGTGACCGATAAAGTATTTTTGGTAAGGGGGAAAATGAAAAAAGGCCGTAAGAGCGACCTTTGGGTTTGATCCGTTATCAATGAAGGTTAGACAACTTTATGCGGACCAAAACATTCGTAATGTAGCTGTTCAACTGGGATATCCATTGCCAGCAGTTGCTGTGCAATAAACTGCATGAATACCACTGGGCCACACAGGTAATAGTGCATATCTGGCGTGGTTAACTCATCTCTTAGTGAAGCCAACTGCATCAATCCGCTGTGATGATAATCTTCGCCCGGACGATCGGCCTGCTGTGGTTCGCGATACCAGATGTGATGCTGGAACTGCGGCAATGAGTCTCCCGTTTGTTTGACTTCATCCGCAAACGCATGGGCCGTGCCGTTTTCTGCCGCGTGCAGCCATAACACCTTTGCCTGATGATCCTGCTGTTTGAGCGTATGCAGCATACCCAACATGGGGGTTTGCCCCACGCCACCGGAAATCAGGGCAACGGGTGTGGAAGCAGGGAGGTCAAGGAAGAAGTCGCCGTGCGGTGCCGCCAGATGAATGATGTCGCCTTCGCGCGCGGTATCATGCAGATAGCCGGAAACGGTGCCCTGTGCTTCACGCTTCACTGCAATCCGGTAGGATTTTCCATTTGGCGCGTGCGTCAGAGAATATTGGCGAATTTCCTGATTGGCAAAACTGTCATGCTTGATGTAAACCGCCAGATACTGACCCGGTTGAAAATCAGCAATCGGCTGGCCGTCGGTAGGTTCCAGCGTGAAGCTGGTAATCACGGCGCTTTGCGGCTGCTTGTTCACAATACGGAAAGGTCGTACACCGCTCCAGCCGCCGTTTTTCGCTTCGGTGCTGCGGTAGATATCGCCTTCGCGCTGGATGAAAACATTCGCCAGCACGCCATAGGCTTTACCCCAGGCGTCCAGCACCGCTTGTCCTGGGCTAAACATTTCATCCAGCGTTGCCAATAAGTGATTACCCACAATCTGATACTGATCGGCCTGAATGTTAAAGCTGGCGTGCTTCTGGGCGATACGCTCAACCGCAGGCAGCAGCGTGGCCAGATTTTCAATATTCGTCGCATAAGCACAGATGGCATTGAACAACGCTTCTCGTTGATCGCCATTGCGCTGGTTGCTCATGTTAAAAATATCTTTGAGCTCAGGGTTATGCGTAAACATGCGATCGTAAAAATGCGCGGTCAGTCTCGGGCCGGTTTCCGCCAGCAGAGGAATGGTTGATTTAACAATGGCGATAGTTTGGTTATCCAGCATGGTGACTCCTGATTTATTGGTATGGTTTATAAGTTGTATTTTTAATGCATCTTATTGGGTTTGTCCGTCACTGTAAATTACCTTTTTAGTGGTAGGGCTTTTTTAGGTGGGAGCTAAAGGGAATAACATGAAGAAAGAGCAGGTTGAAAATGAAGAAAAATCCGTTGACCATCGTGCAGCTCATATTTGCTGAAGCCTTGCGCTGCCTGTAGCTAATCGTTTGCGTAAAAACCTCTGTCAAGACCTATCTTCATTAGGGAAAAACGGTTTACACTATACGCCATTCCCCAAAAGGGTAGCCCAATTCCCAAATGGGTCATTAATTCCCAGTATATTTATGTTAGCTGAGTCAGGAGATCCGGATGTTAAAGCGTGAAATGAACATTGCCGATTATGATGCCGACCTGTGGCAAGCAATGGAGCAAGAAGTGGTGCGTCAGGAAGAGCACATTGAACTGATTGCGTCAGAAAACTACACCAGCCCACGCGTTATGCAGGCTCAAGGCTCTCAGCTGACGAATAAGTATGCTGAAGGTTATCCAGGCAAACGTTACTACGGCGGCTGTGAGTATGTTGACGTGGTTGAACAACTGGCTATCGATCGTGCGAAAGCGCTGTTCGGTGCCGATTATGCCAACGTACAACCGCACTCTGGTTCCCAGGCTAACTTTGCCGTTTACACCGCGCTGCTGCAACCGGGCGACACCATTCTGGGTATGAACCTGGCGCACGGTGGTCACCTAACGCACGGTTCTCCGGTTAACCTGTCAGGCAAACTGTATAAAGTTATTCCTTACGGTATTGATGAAAGCGGCAAAATCGACTACGACGAAATGGCGGAACTGGCACGTACGCACAAGCCAAAAATGATCGTCGGTGGTTTCTCTGCTTACTCTGGCGTGGTTGACTGGGCCAAGATGCGTGAAATCGCTGACAGCATCGGCGCTTACCTGTTTGTCGATATGGCACACGTTGCCGGTCTGATTGCCGCCGATGTTTACCCTAACCCGGTTCCTCATGCTCACATCGTGACCACGACGACGCACAAAACGCTGGCTGGCCCACGCGGTGGCCTGATTCTGGCGAAAGGCGGTGACGAAGAGCTGTACAAAAAGCTGAACTCTGCTGTTTTCCCTGGTGGTCAGGGTGGCCCATTGATGCACGTTATCGCAGGTAAAGCGGTTGCGCTGAAAGAAGCGATGGAGCCTGAATTCAAGGTGTATCAGCAGCAGGTCGCGAAAAACGCGAAAGCGATGGTTGAAGTCTTCCTGTCACGTGGTTTCAACGTCGTTTCTGGCGGAACCAGCAACCACCTGTTCCTGCTGGATCTGGTTAGCAAAAACCTGACTGGTAAAGAGGCTGATGCTGCACTGGGTCGTGCGAATATCACCGTGAACAAAAACAGCGTGCCTAACGATCCGAAGAGCCCGTTCGTGACTTCCGGTATCCGTATTGGTACACCGGCGGCAACCCGTCGCGGCTTTAAAGAAGCGGAAGTGCGTGAGCTGGCTGGCTGGATCTGTGATGTGTTGGACAACATCAACGACGAAGCGACCATTGAGCGCGTGAAACAGAAAGTGCTGGATATCTGCGCTCGCTTCCCAGTTTACGCATAATTCGGTCGTTTCTCTGACATCACTGTCGGAACGCGTCCTGAACGCCAGCCTGTGTGCTGGCGTTTTTTATGGCGGCCATCCCTGGCCTCCACCTTACGGGCCGTCGCATGCTCTCTGACAGAGTAATCGGCAAAAAAGAGTAACCAGTAAAGAAACATCGCATTTGCGACGGTTCGCAGGATGGTGAACGGGAGTCTTCGCCATCGAAAGGGAGACATCATGGTTTTGCAATCGACGCGCTGGTTGGCGCTGAGCTATTTCACCTACTTTTTTTGCTATGGCGTTTTCCTGCCATTTTGGGGGGGATGGCTGAAAGGCGAGGGGCTGTCCGCCGAGTCGATCGGGATGCTGCTGGGAGCGGGGCTGGTGGCGCGTTTTGTCGGCAGTCTGGTTATCACGCCCAGCGTAAAAGATCCGTCCAAATTGATTACAGTATTACGCGGGCTAGCGTTGCTGTCACTGGCGTTAGTTGTCGGTTTCTGGCTGGGAAATGCCTGGCTGTGGCTGATGATCGTGATGATTGGGTTTAACCTGTTTTTCGCGCCGCTGGTGCCGCTGACCGATGCATTAGCCGCGACTTGGCAGCGGCAGGTCGTGATGGATTACGGCAAGGTGCGGGTTTGGGGCTCGATCGCGTTTGTCATCGCTTCTGCGGCGACGGGCGAACTGGTTGCCATCTGGGGACACCCCGCGATTTTGGCCATTCTCAGCGCGGGGCTGGTTGTCATGCTGTTAGGTATGCTGCTTCGCCCCAGCGTGATGCCGCAAGCGGCAGCGTCAACCGCGCAGTCGGTTAGCGTCACGCCGTGGAAACGATTGCTGACCGAACCCGCGGTATGGCGTTTCCTGCTTTGCGTATCCCTGCTACAGGGCGCACACGCGGCTTACTATGGTTTCAGCGTTATTTATTGGCAAGATTCGGGCTATTCCGCCTCGATCATCGGTTATCTCTGGTCGTTAGGCGTGGTCGCGGAAATTATCATCTTTACCTTCAGCCAGCGTCTATTCCGACGCTGGAGCGCCAGACAGCTTCTGTTGCTCTCTGCCGTGTGTGGTGTGGTGCGCTGGGGGTTAATGGGCTTGACGGTGGCTCTGCCGTGGCTGATTGTGATACAGATATTGCACTGTGGCACGTTCACCGTGTGCCATCTGGCTGCTATGCGCTTTATCGCCGCGCGTTCCGATGGTGACATCCTGCGGCTACAGGCGGTGTATTCCGCGTTGGCAATGGGGGGAAGCATCGCGGTGATGACGATGGTATCCGGTTTCCTGTTCGAACATTTACAGGGCGGTACGTTCTGGGTGATGGCGCTGCTGGCGGTGCCAGCACTGTTTATGCGGCCTTCCGTCAGTCACCGTGCCGCAGTCGAAAAGGTCTAATAAAGTGGTATCTACTGTCAAGATAACATCGTGTGGTAAAGATAATGTTACATTATAACGCTTTGAAACGCGGGTGCGGACGGATAACGTTGCTGATGGCAGGTTTGGCATTCGGCCAACCCGTTTTCGCTCACCCACACAGTTTTATTGATATGCAGACCACAGTTGAGAGCCAGAACGACCACATCACCGGTTTACGTATGCAATGGACAATGGATCCCATCACGTCGGCCGATTTGCTGTATGACGCAGGAAAGGCGAAAGCGGATTCTGAAATCTGGAAGAAACTGGCGGCGGAAGTGATGGCTAATGTCTGGGGGCAGCACTATTTTACTGATATCTATCGTGATGGCCAGCCCGTGAAATATACGCCGCTGCCAACCGAGTATCACCTTTCCCGCAAAGGTAATCAGGCGGTACTGGAATTTGTACTGCCGTTGGCACATCCACAGCCGCTGGCCGGAAAACCTTTACTGATTTCTACTTACGATCCTACCTATTTTGTCGATATGTCCTATCAGAACGACAAGGCTGTGAAGCTCGCGCCTGAGTTAGCCTCGCGCTGTAAAACCACGCTCGTCACACCAGAACCTAACGCTGACCTGCAATCCTATGCGTTATCGCTGGATAAGAACGATACGCCGGACGAAGATATGGAGCTGGGTAAACAGTTTGCACAGCGGGTGACGTTGCAATGTCAGTGAACCTCGGTTCGCTGCCGCGCCGGCGTCCGCTGTTGAGTCGGCTGCGCGATTTGTGGCCGCTATGGCTGTTTTTGGTACTGTTGGCTTCGGCGCTGCATTACATCGTAGGGTACTGGCCGCAACTCGTGCTGCAAAGCGCGATTTGGCAGAAATCGCTGCATCAGCAAATGTCGCACCTGTTGCAAATGGTGGAACAGCAGCCGCATCAGGCGGGGCTGAGTCTGATGATGTTCAGCCTAATCTATGGTGTACTCCATGCCGTCGGGCCGGGGCACGGTAAAGTGGTCATCATGACCTATCTGGCGACCCACCCGTCGAAGCTCAAAAGTAGCCTGAAGTTGACGCTTGCGGCGTCGCTGGTTCAGGGGCTGATGGCTGTGGCGCTGGTGACCGTGGTATTAGGGATCTTGCAGCTATCCAGCCGAACGTTGCACAACAGCAGTTTTTGGATGGAAAAAGGGAGCTTTGTGCTGGTCGCGGGACTGGGGTTACTGCTCTGTTTTCGTGCGTTAAAACAGCTGTCTACCATCCTCGTACAGCAGCCTAAACCTGCGACTATTTTGCGTGTCACTCAGCTTAACGTACCAACGGATAGACGTATGAGGCTTCGCCCTACGCCCGTTCTATCCCATTCTTTGCATCAGCACGATGCCGACTGTGGCTGCGGGCACCGCCATCTTCCGAGCAATGAGGAGCTTGAGCGCGATAGCCGTTGGCGCACGCGTCTGATGATTGTGCTGGCGATGGGAATGCGCCCCTGTTCAGGCGCTATTCTGGTGCTGCTTTTCTCTAAAGTGCTCGGCGTGTATTGGTGGGGCGTCGCCTCTGCGCTGGTGATGGCAGGCGGAACGGCGATCACCATCTCGGCGCTGGCCGTATTGGTTTTTTACTGCCGCCGTATCGTTGAGCGTTTAGGTGCAAATCGGGCATCGCCCGTATGGCAGCGTGCGACGTTTTCTCTTCTGGCATTTGCCGGCGGGCTGATTTTGGTTGGCTCCGGCGTCCTGCTTTACCTCAGCGCACAGCCCGCGATGATGGGCGGTATTCGGCCATTCTCCGGCTAATTTTACCTTTTATTAACCTCGCGCTAAAAACCCATTGCTTCCGATAATCACGGCAGGATATCATTTCAATAATGATAACTATTATCACTTATAACCATAATTGCAGAAGGGAATAATAATGAAAAAATGGCTGTTCTCAGTCGTTGTTCTGTTGGGGCTGAGTGCGAGTGCTGTCGCGAGCGCTAACCCGATTGTTATTGAAGATGTTAGTGGCAGGAAGGTAGAAATTAAATCTGAAGTGAAGCGGATTATTTTGGGTGAAGGTCGACAGATTTATCTGCTCGCTGCCTTTGATACCGAGGCTCCGTTCCAGCGCGTGGTTGGCTGGCGTGATGATCTGCCAAAAGCGGATTACGACGGCTATCTGGCTTATGAAAAACAATACCCAGAAATTAAAAAGCTGCCGACCTTTGGTGGAGCGAAAGACGGTACTTTCAACGTTGAGCAGGCGTTGACGCTGAAACCGGATTTGGTGCTGATGAATCTGGAGTCAAAAGCGGCAACAGATGAAGGCAAATTGATCGAGAAACTCAATTCGCTGGGTATTCCGGTCGTGTTTATCGATTTCCGCGAGAAGCCGTTTGAGAACGCGGAGAAAAGCATTCACATCATGGGCCAACTGGTGGGCAAGCCACAGCGTGCGGACGAGATTATTAAATTCCGTCGTGAGCAAATTGAGCTGGTTACCGATCGGTTGAAGAACTATCAGGGCCCACGTCCGAAAGTAATGATCGACCGCGCAGGCGGCTATGATGAAGAATGCTGCATGTCATTCGGTGATGAGAACTTTGGCCGTATGGTTGAGGCTGCTGGCGGTGACAACATTGCCAAGAACATCATCCCTGGCACGTTTGGTACGCTGAACCCAGAACAGATTATCAGCTCGCGTCCGGATGTGGTGGTGGTGACAGGGGCGAACTGGAAAAACTACAACACGGCGAATGGTTGGGTTGGCGTTGGGCCAGGAGCCGATCAGAAAGAAGCGCTGCAACGCCTGCAAAAACTGATGGAACGTTCTGCATTTAAAACGCTACCTGTTGCGACCAATGGCAATGCTCATGCAATCTGGCATCAGTTCTATGACAGCCCATATCAGTTTGTAGCGATTCAGGTATTAGCAAAATGGATGCACCCGGAGCTGTTTAAGGATATCGATCCTGACGCGACGTTCCGTACCTTCCATGAGAAGTTCCTGCCGCTGCCGTATCAACCAGGTTACTGGGTTACGCTGCCTGCGAAACAGTAACATCGCCAGATGATAAAAAGCACTGGGTTCTATGGCTCAGTGCTTTTCTGTAATGATTTCATGATCCTGCAAGTCGCCTGTGCATTGGTTGTGTTATTTGAAGTGCTAAACCACCCGCCGCTCATCCCGAACTTGATTCTGTTAGTATTCAAAACAAATACGTTTTCCCTTTCTGTTTATCGAATGTCGAAATTTTAGATTTTTTAGCTATTATTAATTTTACTTTAATAGCTAATCATCATTAGTACGGTTTTATTAAATAATATTTGCGATCAATACTATAAAGCTGCTTGCTCCTCTGGCGATAATGGATGTGGTGGCGATATCTCAGATTCTGGTTCGATATAACGTGTAGGAATAACTATTCCGTTCTTTACGCATATTTGAATCAGTAAAAATACGCGGTATAAAATTTGAAAATGGAGTGGCTATGAATATCACACAACGCTTGCTACTGATATTCTCGTTAATGTCCTTAGCGTTGATCTCGTTGGTCATCGTTACATTGTCGTTATTATCAGGCTTTCAATCTCGTGCTGAATATGTTCAGGAAAATACAATCCCGAGTTTCAAATACATAAGTCAATTAGTCGAAAAAAGTAACTCATTGGTACTTTTTCTGTATCGTCACCAAACTATCTCAGAAAATGAAAAACTCAGTGCTATTGAGCAAGACATAACGAAAACTTCTGAAGAAGTAAAAGCGCTTAATGACTATTACCTGAAAAATCTTTCATCGAATGAAGAAGATGCTCGGGTGTCGAATCAGGCTGCGGATATAATTGGAAAATTACAGTCGTCACTTCCCGCTTTTTTTGCTGCATCGCGCTCAAACCAAAAAGAAGACTCTCTCAAGCTTTTACAGGGAGTTGGAGGGCCGGGAGAAGCGGTTCGCAATTTAATCGCAACTTATCGCGAACAGTTTAACCTTAATGTTCGAATCGGAGATGAGTTACGTAAGCAGAATGTTGCCGCTTACGAGAAATCATGGATCGGTCTATTATCGAGTTCGATATTGATTGTTTTGTTGATCGGCTTTTTCGCGGTAAGAACGATTCTGGGCATTAGAAAAAGCCTGAACGCCATGAGCCAAACGATGGAAAACGTGAGCCATAGTCTTAACCTGACAATACAGGCAGATGAACGACGTAAAGATGAGGTGGGAAATACGGCCAGAGCTTTCAACAGCCTGATCCACAGAGTCTCATCTGCATTGGCAGCCGTGAGTGCATCGTCGCAGTCTGTGAGCAGCGCGGCGACGCAGATTGCTGCTGGGAATGAAGACTTGTCATCCCGTACCGAAGAACAGGCTGCTTCGCTGGAGCAAACGGCGGCGAGTATGACGGAACTGGCGGAAACGGTACGTCAGAATGCAGAGAATACACAACAGGCGAGTCTGCTGGCGGGGAATGCTAGCCGAATTTCGGTCAATAGCGCGGATTCCGTCAGCACCATGCTGAATACGATGGAACATATCCGTACTAGCTCGGGCAAGATCACTGACATTATTGCGCTTATCGAAGGCATTGCATTTCAGACCAACATTCTTGCTCTAAATGCAGCGGTAGAAGCGGCACGCGCTGGTGAACAAGGCCGCGGTTTCGCCGTGGTTGCGGGAGAAGTCCGCACGCTGGCACAGCGATCATCTACGGCAGCGCGTGAAATCAAAGATTTAATAGATGCCTCAAATTCGCTGGTATCGGAGGGTGTGGATCAAGCGAGCGATGTAGGAAAAAATATGTCGGCGATGAAAGACGCTATCCAGCAAGTGACCGATTTGGTGAATGAAATCGCGGCGGCAACGGAAGAGCAAAGTAAGGGGATTAACTTAGTACATCAGGCCGTTAATCAGATGGATGATGTGACTCAGCAAAATGCGGCATTGGTGGAGGAGGCCTCCGCGGCGTCACAATCGTTGCAAGAACAAGCCAATACGTTGAGCCAATTGGTGGGGCAGTTCGTTGTAGGGCAGGCGGCCACTCAGGCACTGGCTTCTGTGCCTGTATCCGCTTCCCCTCAGCTCTCTGCACCACGCCTTTCTCCCGCAAAGAAAAAGGCTCAGAATGATACGGATTGGCAGAGTTTTTAACCCTGCATGTTGCGTGCAGTATAAATGATAAGTACGGCGTTTTGGCGTGATGAGAAAACCATCTTATAAGTAAGATGAGAATAAGGAAGACGGTGAGGGAACTCACCGTCTATTCGTACAGAGAAAAGCTTAGATTGTCGGTTCGCTGACCAGCCCGTCGATAATCACCTGCGGCACCCCCTGCGAACAGCGCTCAATGCGCCCGCGTACGCCATAGACTGCTGACAAACTTTCCGGGCTAATCACCTCGGCTGGTGCGCCATCAGCAATCAAATTACCGTTTTGCAGCATCAGTACGTGATCGCCGTGACGTAGCGCGATATTGATGTCATGCACTACCACGACGGTGATGATGTTGCGCTTACGCGTCTCCTTGCGTACCAAATCCATCACGTGGAACTGATAGTTCAGATCCAGCGCGCTGAGCGGTTCATCCAGCAGAAGCAGCGAGGGTTGACGGATCAACGATTGCGCTAATCCAACCAGCTGTTTCTGTCCGCCGGATAGCTGATCGAGATAGCTCAACGCCAGATGTTCAATGCCCAACTGACGCAGCAGGCTCATCACTTCATCCTGCTTTTCGGCACTGTGCATGCCGCCGGACGCACGCTGGGCGACGATAATCGATTCCAGCACGTGCAGGTGAACGCCTGCGGGCAAGGATTGCGGCAAATAAACGACTTTTTCCGCCCGCTGAGCGAACGGTAACGTCATCAGATTGGTGTCATCCAGCCACAGTTCGCCTTCAGAAGCGTTCAGACCCGCCATTGCACGCAGCAGCGTGGATTTACCACTGCCGTTGGGGCCAAGCAGCACGGTAATTTTCCCGCGCGGCAGCTGTGGTACGGACAGATCGTGAATCACCTGACGCTTGGGGTAACCCGCGCGAAAGTGGGAAAGGCGTAATCCAGAAGAGGTTTGCTGGTTCATACGTTTCCTCTGTGGCGCAGGATAATACTCAGGAAGAAGGGAACGCCAACCAGTGATGTGACGATCCCGACAGGGATAATGACGCCGGGGATAAGGTTTTTCGAGGCGACGGACGCCATCGACAACACCAGCGCGCCAGTTAATGCACTGGCAGGCAGATAGAAGCGGTGATCTTCACCGAAAACCATACGTGCGATATGCGGAGCCACCAGACCGATAAAGCCGATGGGGCCGACAAACGCGACTGAAATGGCGGACAAAATACTGATGCGCAGCAGCGTCGCCAGACGCAGACGGCGAACGTTAATGCCAAAACTCACGGCGCGATCTTCACCCAACCGCAGTGCGGTCAGTTTCCATGAGCTCATCAGTGAAATGGGCATCACGATAGCGAGCACCAACAGCAGGATACCCAGTTTTTCCCACGAGGCGCGGGCCAGACTGCCCATCGTCCAGAACACCAGACCTTGCAGCGTGTCTTCGTTGGCGATGAATTGGAGCATGGAAACCAGCGCGTTGAAGGTGAACACCAGCGCGATACCGAACAGCACGACGCCTGAGGTGGCGACCTGCGTCCAGCGTGTAATCCCATCAAGCAGCAAGGCTGCCAGCAGGGCAAAGATAAAGGCGTTTGCAGAGATAAACCACTGAGCCGGAATACCGGGGATACCGATGCCGAGGACGATAGCCAGCGCGGCGCCGAATGCGGCTGCGGAAGACACGCCGAGCGTAAACGGGCTGGCCAGCGGGTTGTTCAGGATGGTTTGCATTTCTGCACCCGCCAGCCCGAGCGACAGCCCGACAATAATCGCCATCAGCGCGTAAGGCAGACGAATATCCCAGACGATTACGCGCGTACCCGCATCGGCGCTGGCCGGATCGGTCAGCGTCTGCCAAAGCACATCAAGCGTCAGACCTGAAGGCCCCATCGTGAAATCCAGTAACAATGAGCCGATGATGATCAACAGCAGTATCGCCATAACACTCACACGGCGTCGAATGATGCCGCGATAGTTGTCCATAACGGTGTTGGCATCTGCTACAGGGGTGCGGATGCCCGGTTCAGTGGTTGTACTCATGAAAAATTACTCACCTTGTTTCCAGGCAAAGATAAAGTCACTGTCAGGCAGCGAGGTAAAATTTTGAATGATATGGTGATAGGTGTCATCAGGATTCAAACTGGTAAACGCCTGAGGATAAATATCCTTTGCCAGATATTCCATACCGACAATGTTGTAGGGATGGTTGTAGAAATGGTGGTAAACGCCATAAACGTGTTTCGCCTCAACAGCCGGAATCTGGCTAATACCGGTACGGCTTAACAACGTATTGGCCTGAGCGCGGACATCGTCGACGCTGGCGCCATAGCCTAATGGCAGTACCTGACTGTTGCCACGTTTAGAGCCCGTCATGATGTAGGCGTCAGGTTTCATGCTGATGATTTTTTCCAGCGAGACAAAACCCGTTGCCCCCGGCAGCAAATCTGAACCAATATTTTTCGCGCCGACCGCTTCAACTAATCCGCCCCAGCCGCTTTTGCTGTGTGTGAAGCAGCAGGAGTCCGAGTTTCCGGCAATGGGTTCAACAAAGACGCTCGGTTTTGGCGTGATTGCAGCGGTTTTCTGCTGAATGGCATCAAAGTGTTGGCGGTAGAAATCGGTATACGCTTTGGCATTGGCTTCACGGTTCAGAACCTGACCTAACAAGTCGATGCTGGGGGCGGTATCTTGCGCCGGATTCACTTCGTAGTCGACAAACAGGACGGGAATATTGAGCGCGTTGAGCTTGTCGATTACGCCGCTTTCTTTCAGCGCAGCTTTGGCACGCAGTTGGGCAATCATCAGGTCAGGCTGTTTTGACAGCACGCTTTCCAGATCGACATTCCCTTTGTCACTGAACCCCATATCCAGAATGCCGACGGACTGAGGCCATTTTCCTTTCAGCATGTCCCAGGTTGCGGTGTCCTGCTTTTTCGCCAAATTGTTCCAGGCGACCAGACGCTGGAAAGGATTATCGCGATCGAGCAATGCCATCGCCATAATATCACGCCCATCTTGCAGAATGATGCGCTGTGGTTCTTGTTTAATGGTGACACTTTTTCCGTCGAGATCGGTGACGGTAAGAGGATATTGGGTAGCGTAGCTAAAGAATGGCGCGGTGCAGAGTGCGGTCAAAAAAAACGATCTTACTGATTTTCTTAACATGGTGGTGATCCTAATTCACAGTTTATCAATGTGATGAAGTTATCAGTGTAATGCGGTTGATAATTATTATCGTATAAGGATAAACAATGCGTATACAGGATTCATATGTAAAGAAAAATAACAACTCCAGCCCCTTGCATTTTTATGTAGGAGCCGGAGTCGGTCAAGATTAGCGTTTTAGCGCGTCGCTCAATTCTTCACGGATGGTGCTCAGCATCGCTTTCACCACACGTGGGTTGCCTGCAACCAGGTTACCGGACGCCATGTAGTTATGGCCGCCAACGAAGTCTGTTACGATCCCGCCTGCTTCACGAACCAGCAGCTCGCCGCCTGCGAAATCCCACGGCTTCAGGCCGATTTCAAAGAAGCCGTCAACGCGACCCGCAGCAACATACGCCAGATCCAGTGCAGCAGAACCCGTACGGCGGAAATCAGCGCAGTGGGTGAACAGGGCGTCGATGGCATTGATATAGCTTTTGCTGTGTTGCTTTAATTTGAAGGGGAAGCCTGTTGCCAGTACGGTGCCTTCCAGATCGCGAGCCGTGCTGCTGCGCAGACGATAGCCGTTCAACTGCGCGCCTTGACCACGGGTCGCGGTAAACAGTTCATTGCGCATAGGATCGTAAACGACGGCAACTTCGGTACGGCCTTTAATGCGGACCGCGATAGATACAGCGAAGTGAGGTAAACGTTTGATGAAGTTGGTGGTGCCATCCAGAGGATCGATAACCCATTGTACTGCCGGATCTTCACCTGCCAGCTCGCCACACTCTTCACCAATGATGGTGTGCTGCGGGTAAGATTTGCGGATGACTTCAATGATCAGACGTTCAGCATCCCGATCGACGTTGGTTACAAAATCGTTGCTGCCTTTTTGGCTGGCTTCGACGGCGTCTGGCGTTTCATAGTTTTTGGCAATCAAATTACCGGCTTTACGCGCAGCGCGTATAGCGATGTTGAGCATCGGATGCATGGTATCGGTCCACTGGAATGTTAAAGAACGGAAAGCGGCGCAGAGTATAGCAGCAGAAAAGTAAAATAGCTAAGTTTGTGTTAAGGTATAGCGATTTCCTTTTTGCACTACTTCCTTCTATCTATTCGCACAACAGAGTTCATATGTTAGACAATATTCGCATTGTTCTGGTTGAAACGTCGCACACTGGTAATATGGGGTCAGTGGCCAGAGCGATGAAAACCATGGGGTTAAGCAAACTTTATCTGGTCAACCCGTTGGTTAAGCCTGATTCACAGGCCATTGCGTTGGCGGCAGGTGCCAGCGATGTTATCGGCAATGCCACCATTGTTGATTCGTTCGATCAGGCGCTCGAAGGATGTGGCCTGGTCGTTGGCACCAGCGCGCGTTCCCGAACCTTACCCTGGCCGATGTTGGAACCGCGTGAGTGCGGCGTTCGCAGCGCGCAGGAAGCGGAGCACGCACCGGTGGCGCTGGTGTTCGGGCGTGAACGCGTGGGGTTGACGAATGATGAACTTCAGAAATGCCATTACCATGTGGCGATTCCTGCAAACCCTGAATACAGTTCGCTCAATTTGGCGATGGCAGTACAGATTATCGCTTATGAAGTGCGCATCGCACATTTGGATCGGTTACAGGCTGGGCAGCCGAAACACGAAGAATCCCCGTATCCGCTGGTTGACGATCTGGAGCGGTTTTATCAGCATCTTGAACAGACATTACTGCAAACCGGGTTTATCCGGCCAGCACACCAGGGGCAGGTCATGAACAAGCTGCGTCGCCTGTTTACCCGCGCCAGACCTGAAGCTCAGGAACTTAACATCCTGCGTGGAATACTGAGTTCGGTACAAAAAACACACGATGAATAATACTTGAGTATTTTACTTGGTTAAATAGTTGACTAAAACACTCAGGAATGTCAGACTCGCGGTATGTTCTGTCAATACATGTTTCCATAATACATGTTTTACCTACAGGTACCACTATCATGAGACTGACATCCAAAGGCCGTTACGCCGTTACCGCCATGCTCGATGTGGCTCTGCATTCCCAGGAAGGGCCAGTTCCATTGGCGGATATTTCTGAGCGCCAAGGTATTTCACTGTCTTATCTGGAGCAGCTGTTTTCACGCCTGCGTAAGAATGGACTGGTTGCCAGCGTTCGTGGCCCAGGTGGCGGTTATCTGCTGGGTAAAAACGCGAATGAAATCGCTGTCGGCATGGTTATTTCTGCTGTCGACGAATCCGTTGACGCCACGCGTTGTCAGGGTCGTGAAGGCTGCCAGGGTGGCGATCGCTGCCTGACGCACACGCTGTGGCGCGATCTGAGCGACCGTATCACTGATTTCCTGAATAACATCACGCTGGATGAACTGGTGAACAATAAGGAAGTGCTGGATGTGGCGGATCGTCAGGATGCGGATATTCGCCGCACCGCTAACGGACGTATTCAGGAAACGATCAACGTTAACCTGCGCGCCTGATCCACCTTCAACGTGACGAGCACTTTTACTCGTCACGTTTTGCCTTTCTGATAGCCGCATAATTCTGACCACATTGTCCAATGTGGCGTTGGTGCTAGCCCGACTATCACGGCGTGTTATGACGATAATGTGTTCCGACGATAAAGTGTGCCAACGATAACATCGTCAGATTTTTTGCATTGGCCCGAGAGGTTGCGGGTATAAACAGCCTGTCAATAAAACAAAACGCATTGTACGTTTTGAAGTGATGTACGGAGTTTATGAGCAATGAAGTTACCTATCTATCTTGACTACTCAGCCACCACGCCAGTTGATCCGCGCGTCGCTGAGAAAATGATGCAGTGTTTGACGTTGGACGGTACGTTCGGTAACCCGGCTTCCCGTTCCCACCGTTTTGGCTGGCAAGCGGAAGAGGCGGTTGATATCGCCCGTAACCAAATTGCTGAATTGGTCGGTGCCGACCCACGTGAAATCGTTTTTACGTCAGGCGCGACCGAAGCCGATAACCTCGCGATTAAAGGTGTTGCCAACTTCTATCAGAAGAAGGGTAAGCACATCATCACCAGTAAGACCGAGCACAAAGCCGTGCTGGATACTTGTCGTCAGCTTGAACGCGAAGGCTTCGAGGTGACTTATCTGGCTCCGCAGCGTAACGGCATTATCGATCTGGCTGAACTCGAAGCCGCAATGCGTGAGGACACCATTCTGGTTTCCATCATGCACGTTAATAATGAAATCGGTGTTGTGCAGGATATCGCAACGATAGGCGATCTGTGCCGCAGTCGCGGTATCGTGTTCCACGTCGATGCCACGCAGAGCGTAGGCAAGCTACCTATCGATCTCAACCAGTTAAAAGTGGATCTGATGTCTTTCTCCGGCCATAAAATCTATGGGCCGAAAGGGATCGGGGCACTGTATGTTCGTCGTAAACCCCGAATTCGTCTCGAAGCGCAGATGCACGGCGGCGGCCATGAACGCGGCATGCGTTCTGGCACCTTGCCTGTGCACCAGATTGTCGGTATGGGCGAAGCCTACCGCATCGCGAAAGAAGAGATGACCGCAGAAATGGATCGCTTGCGCACGCTGCGCGATCGTCTGTGGAACGGTATTAATGATATTGAAGAAGTCTACCTGAATGGTGATATCGAGCAGGGCGCACCTAACATTCTGAACGTCAGCTTTAACTACGTTGAAGGTGAATCGCTGATTATGGCGCTCAAGGATCTGGCGGTATCGTCCGGTTCTGCCTGTACGTCGGCCAGTCTGGAGCCCTCCTACGTGTTACGTGCGCTGGGCATGAATGATGAGCTGGCGCATAGCTCGATCCGTTTCTCGCTGGGGCGTTTTACCACCGAAGAAGAGATCGACTACACCATCGAGTTGGTGCGTAAATCCATCGGTCGTCTGCGTGATCTTTCTCCGCTGTGGGAAATGTTCAAGCAGGGCGTGGATATCAGCAGCATCGAATGGGCGCATCATTAATTCACCAGATCGGGGACGACTATCATGGCTTACAGCGAAAAAGTAATTGATCACTATGAAAACCCACGCAACGTGGGTTCATTTGACAACGCCGATCCTTCTATCGGCAGCGGCATGGTCGGCGCGCCAGCGTGCGGCGATGTGATGAAGTTGCAGATAAAAGTCAACAATGAGGGTATCATCGAAGATGCCCGCTTCAAGACGTACGGTTGTGGTTCTGCCATTGCCTCCAGCTCGCTCGTCACTGAGTGGGTAAAAGGCAAATCGCTGAATGAAGCAGAAGCGATTAAGAACACGCAGATTGCCGAAGAGCTTGAGCTACCGCCGGTGAAAATTCACTGCTCCATTCTGGCGGAAGACGCTATCAAGGCAGCGATTGCGGATTATAAAAGTAAACGCGACGCGCAGTAATCTCTGCGGCTGAACTCGGCGGGGCACCGTGGCTCTCGGTGCCTGTTCCCGTCGAGGTGGCGAACGATCGAGGTAACAGTATGTCGATTTCTCTGAGCGAAAGTGCGGCACAACGCGTGAGCGCTTTCATCGCAAACCGGGGCAAAGGCCTTGGGCTGCGTCTTGGCGTACGGACATCCGGCTGTTCCGGTATGGCGTATGTGCTGGAATTTGTTGATGATTTGAACGACGGCGATACAGTCTTTGAAGACAAAGGCGTCAAAGTTATCGTGGACGGTAAAAGCCTGGTTTATCTTGACGGAACCGAGTTGGATTTCGTCAAAGAAGGGCTGAACGAAGGCTTTAAGTTCAATAATCCTAACATTTCCGGCGAATGCGGTTGCGGCGAAAGTTTCAACGTCTGACCCCTCTTGGGTAGTCGCGTCCTGTCAGTGAATGATCGGCACTGCTACCCAGCACTCCCTGAGTACCACTATGGATTACTTTACGTTATTCGGACTGCCGATTCGCTATGATGTGGATGGCGGCCTGCTTGCATCTCGTTTTCAGGAACTGCAACGTCAGTTCCATCCTGATCGTTATGCTGCCAGCCCAGAGCGCGAGCGTATGCTGGCGGTGCAACAGGCGGCGACGATCAACAATGCTTATCAGGCGCTCAAGCATCCGCTGAAACGCGCGGAGTATATGTTGTCGCTGCACGGTTTTGATGTGAACAACGAACAGCATACGATGAAGGATACGGCATTCCTGATGGAACAACTGGAACTGCGCGAAAAATTGGATGCGATCTCGCAGCGATCGGATGCGGATGAGGCGCTAGCCGCGTTTTCTGCGCGGTTGCAGGCAACGATCGTCAAACGCCGTTCGCAGATGCGTGATGAACTCAATAGTGAGACGTGGACAGACGCCGCAGACAGCGTGCGCAAGCTACGCTTTTTAGACAAGCTCCAGCAACAAGTTGAAGCACTCGAAGAACAACTGCTGGACAAATAACGGGTTAATTCGGCGGGAAACCCGATGGCTATTGCCAGATTGGATTTTTCGCTAGCCAATTGATGGAAGCTCAATATGGCCTTATTACAAATTAGTGAGCCTGGCCTGAGTGCCGCACCGCACCAGCGCCGTCTGGCTGTCGGTATTGATTTAGGCACCACCCATTCTCTTGTTGCCACCGTACGCAGCGGTGAAGCTCAGACGCTAGCGGATAGCGATGGGCGCGACCTGCTGCCCTCGGTTGTTCACTATCGTCACGATGGTCACAGTGTCGGCTGGCACGCGCGCGATAATGCTGCCCGCGATCTGGAAAATACCGTCAGCTCAGTCAAACGTCTGATGGGGCGCTCTCTGGATGATATTCAGCAACGCTACCCGCATTTACCGTATCACTTTCATGCCAGCGATAACGGCCTGCCGTTGATTCATACCTCGGCTGGCAACCTCAATCCTGTACAGGTGTCGGCGGATATTTTGTCCGCGCTGGCTGCGCGTGCGGAAGCGGCGTTAGGCGGCGTGCCGGATGGCGTGGTGATTACCGTTCCCGCTTATTTCGATGACGCACAGCGTCAGGGCACCAAAGATGCAGCGCGTCTGGCTGGGCTGCACGTCTTGCGCCTGCTGAATGAACCGACCGCTGCCGCGATTGCCTACGGGCTGGATTCCGGTAAAGAGGGCGTGATCGCTATTTACGATCTGGGCGGCGGCACCTTTGATATTTCCATTCTGCGCCTGAGCCGCGGCGTTTTTGAGGTGCTGGCAACGGGCGGGGATTCTGCGCTGGGCGGTGATGATTTCGATCATCTGCTGGCGGAGTGGCTGCGTGAGCAGGCGGGCATTCACGATCGTGACGATCGCCAGTTGGATCATGCCTTTCGCCACGCGGCGGTGAAGGCTAAAGTTGCACTCAGCAGCGTCGAGTCGGTGCGTGTGGATGTTGCTGGCTGGCAGGGTGAGATCACCCGCGAGCAGTTTGATTCGCTGATTGCTGCGCTGGTGAAACGTACGCTGCTGTCCTGCCGTCGCACGCTGAAAGACGCGGGACTGACGCCAGAAGACGTGCTGGAAGTCGTGATGGTGGGCGGATCGACGCGTGTTCCACTGGTGCGCGAACAAGTCGGCACGTTTTTTGGCCGTACACCGTTGACATCGATCGATCCAGACAAAGTCGTGGCGCTCGGCGCGGCGATCCAGGCGGATATTCTGGTGGGCAACAAGCCGGACGGTGAAATGCTGCTGCTGGATGTCATCCCTTTGTCCTTGGGACTGGAGACGATGGGCGGATTGGTGGAGAAAATCATTCCGCGCAATACCACGATTCCCATTGCGCGTGCACAGGAATTCACCACCTTCAAAGACGGCCAGAGCGGCATGATGATCCACGTCTTGCAGGGTGAGCGTGAAATGGTAACGGATTGCCGTTCGCTTGCCCGTTTTTCGCTGCGTGGTTTGCCGTCGCTGCCTGCTGGCGGCGCCCACATTCGTGTCACCTTTCAGGTCGATGCGGATGGCCTGCTGAGCGTGACGGCGATGGAGAAATCGACGGGCGTCGAGGCATCTATTCAGGTTAAACCGTCATACGGTTTGAGCGATACGGAAATCGCCACGATGATCACCGATTCGATGCTGAATGCGAAGGAAGATGTCGGTGCGCGTCGTCTGGCAGAGCAAAAAGTGGAAGCGGCACGCGTGCTGGAAAGTTTGCAAAGCGCGCTGGTGGCCGACGCCGAGTTATTGAGCAATGACGAAAAAGGCATCATTGTCGCGGCATCCGAACACCTGTACACGATGATGCAGGGCAGCGATCCCGTGGCGATTGAAGCCGCGATTAAAACAGTCGATCAACAAACCCAGGAATTCGCGGCTCGTCGTATGGATGCCTCTATCCGTCGCGCGCTGGCAGGCCATTCTGTGGATGAGGTGTAACATGCCTAAGATAGTTTTTTTACCGCATCAGGATCTGTGTCCTGAAGGTGCGGTGTTGGAAGCGGAACGCGGTGAAAGCATTCTGGAAGTCGCTTTGCGTAACGGTATTGATGTTGAGCACGCCTGCGAGAAATCCTGTGCCTGCACCACCTGCCACTGCATCGTGCGTGAAGGGTTTGACTCGCTGGCGGAAAGCACGGAAGAAGAAGACGACATGCTGGATAAGGCCTGGGGGCTGGAGCCGGAAAGTCGTCTGGGTTGTCAGGCACGTATCGCCGGGGACGATCTGGTTGTCGAGATCCCGCGCTATACGATCAACCATGCACGCGAGCATTGATCTGAATAAGGATAAACCGCGATGGGATTAAAATGGACAGACAGCCGAGCTATCGGTGAAGCGCTTTACGATCAGTTTCCCGATCTCGATCCGAAAACCGTGCGTTTCACGGATATGCACCAGTGGATTTGTGAACTGGATGAGTTTGACGATCGACCTGATGCTTCCAATGAAAAAATTCTGGAAGCGATCCTGCTGGTCTGGTTAGATGAAGCAGAATAGAAACATGACGGGGCTGCCTTGGGTGGCCCGTTTTATTCTCGTGCCAAAATTCGTAACATTTTCATGTCATGATGCACCGTTTATTTATCTGCAAACCGAGTATTTATAAGCGAGAGCGTTTATAAACACGTATTGAGAAGCAGAACGTCTGTAAATATGAACACCACCTGCAAACATGAAAAGTGGCAGGAATACCTATTATCGGAGAAGCACTATGACGAACAATACCATGCTGATTTCACTCTCCACTCAACCTGCTGACGCGCGCTGGGGAGAAAAAGCGACGCTGAGTGTGAATGAGCAGGGTTTTACCATTCATGTAGGGGCGTCCCTGAATGACAAAGCTGCACTGGCGGTGATCCAACGTGCTGCCCGCAAAATTGATGGGCAGGGAATTAAACACGTTCAGTTAGCCGGTGAAGGCTGGGATCTGGCAAACAGCTGGGCATTCTGGCAAGGGTATCGCGGGCCGAAAGGGCAAAGAACGGTTGAGTGGGCTGAGCTGAACGACGCCGACAAGAAAGAGCTGAACGATCGCCTGAAGATTGTGGACTGGGTGCGTGACACCATTAACCTGCCTGCTGAAGATTTGGGGCCAGAGCAGTTGGCAACCCGCGCAGTCGATTTATTGTGTGATGTTGCCTGTGACGCCATCAGCTACCGCATCACCAAAGGTGAAGATCTACGTGAGCAAAATTATGCCGGTCTGCACACGGTCGGCCGCGGTTCTGAACGTCAGCCGGTGCTACTGGCGCTGGACTATAACCCGACGGGTAACGCAGATGCACCGGTGTTCGCCTGCTTGGTGGGTAAAGGGATTACGTTTGATACCGGCGGCTACAGCCTGAAGCCTAGCGGCTCTATGGACTCCATGAAATCAGACATGGGCGGTGCGGCCACGCTGACGGGCGCGCTCGCGCTGGCGGTGTCACGCGGTTTGCAACAGCGTGTGAAGCTGTATCTGTGCTGTGCAGACAACATGGTGAGCGGCAATGCGTTCCGACTGGGCGATATCATTCGTTACCGCAACGGCAAGACGGTTGAAGTCATGAACACGGATGCGGAAGGGCGTCTGGTGTTGGCGGATGGTCTGATTGATGCCTCCGAGCAGAATCCGCAGTGGATTATTGACTGTGCAACGCTGACGGGCGCGGCAAAAATGGCGCTGGGCAACGACTATCATGCGCTGTTCAGCTTCGATGATGAGCTGGTGGCGGCATTGCAGGAAAGCGCGACAGAAGAAAACGAGCCGTTCTGGCGCTTGCCGCTGGAAGAGTTCCACCGCAGCCATCTGCCGTCCAGCTTCGCGGATTTGAACAACATTGCCAGCGGTGCACACACCGCCGGTGCCAGCACGGCCGCGGCTTTCCTGTCGCACTTTGTGAAAAATTACCAGCAAGGCTGGCTGCACATTGACTGTTCCGCGACGTACCGTAAAGGCGCGGTAGATCAGTGGGCGACGGGCGCTACCGGGCTCGGTGTTCGCACGCTGGCGAATCTCCTGCTGAGCAACGCCAAGTAATCGGTTCAGGTCTTAAAGCGTCGGTTTTTTAACGTAATCATGTTGAGGAAAGTATGGAGTTTTCGCCACGTAATAAACTGGAAGAAGTGCTGATTCTGGCTGCAACGGAACCCGCGCATCGTCCAGAATTTTTCAGTGAACTGATGGAAGCCACGGTGTTTGTGCTGGGCACGACTGATGACGGGGATGAATCCGGTGAGGTGGTGTTGCACGCGGGCAGTAGTGTGAACATCCAGCACTGGGAAAAAGACGATGGCTCGTCTGCTATTCCCTTCTTTTCTTCTCTGGAAGCATTGCAGAGCGTGATTACGGAAGAAGCGTCTTTTCTGGCTCTACCGACGCGTTCGCTGTTTGAAATGACACAGGGTGTCACGCTGTTCCTCAATCCTAAACTGCCGTATGGCAAAGAGTTTTTGCCGCAGGAAATTGAACATATTCTGTCTGGCGAAGGTCACGGTTTTGTTCAGCAGCGTATCGTCGAAGAAGAGATGCAGGTCTTGCTGAGTCAGCCAGCCGAGATGCCAGCACAGATGATTGATTCCCTGACGCAGCTGTTTACCAAGCATCGCCATGTAAAACGGGCGTTTCTGGCGCAGATTCAGGAGCCGGACGAAGAACAGCCCCACCTGCTGATTGGGATTGATGTCGATCAGGATGAAGAAACCATCATCCGTGAAGCGGGCAGCGTCGCCAGTGATACCTTGCCGGACGAGCGTCCTGTCGATCTGTGTTTGGTGAAAGAAGGTGAGCCGGGGATCAGCCACTACATGATTAAGCACACCACGCCGTTCTACGAACGCAAGTGGGGGAGTTTCCTGAGGGAGTTTAAGGCCACCGGCAACGCCTGATACCCGTCATACTTCAAGCTGCTTGTGCGTTGGCTGCCCTTACTCACCCCAGTCACTTACCTGTGTAAGCTCCTGGGGATTCGTGCGGTTGCCGCCTTCACACAACTCGAATTATTTAGGGTATATAGGGTATATAAATTTGATAGAGGCGACAGCGGATTACGATTTTTCCGCTGTTGCCTGCAACAACAGTAAATCAATCAGCATCACCAAATTCGATTCAAATGAGCTAATTTCGCCGGCCTCCGCCGCATAGTGAACCGCATCATCGTAGAGCCGGAAGTGTAAATCGGCCAACTCGCCTAATGAATTCAACGACGCTCGGGTAAACGCGATCACCTTCATGCCAATGTTTTTGGCGATACGCGCCTTATCCAACACTTGTTCGGTCTCTCCACTGCGGGAGATGGCGATAAACACCTGATATTTCGGTGCGTTATTAAGAAAAATGCCTCGGCTGTCTCCTAGCCCGGAAGAGAACGCATCTTTCCCCAACACCTGTAGCTTCTTTGCCAAATATTCGGCAAACAGGTGAGAGAACCCCGCTCCATAGAGGAAAAAGTGGCTTTTCTGTCGCAGGAGAGCGCTGAACGTCGCTCTATCCTGATGGCTAATGTAGGCAAATGTGCGGCGGTAATTGTCGACAAAATGCAGGAAAGCATCGGGAAGCGAAGCGTCATCAGGCGTGGCGACGGGTGAGGGGGAAAGCCGCGGATTATCCGTGAGCAGCGTTTTACAGTGATAAATGAATTCACTGTAGCCGCTAAAGCCGATTTTCTGGCACAGCCGCATGATGGTGGCGGTGGAAACGTAGGTCTTCTGTGCCAGCTCACGCACCGTAATTTTGCCTATCAGCGACGAATGTTCGGCGATAAAAGCCAGCACGCGGTATTCCGCACGCGTCAGCACCTGACCGTGCTGCATTAAAGATGCCAGCCGATTATCCACCCGCTACCCCTGATTGACGGCAATAAAATACCTAACGGGATTAATCACGCGCAATCGGAACATCATCGCGGCTACCCCAATCACTCCATGAACCGTCGTACAGCGTCACATTCGGGACATTTAACTGCGTCAGCGCTAGTACCACGACAGATGCGGTGACGCCGGAGCCACAGCTAGCGACGATAGGGCGAGTGAAATCCACCCCATGCTTATGCAGAATGGTTGCCAGTTCAGCGTTGGGTTTCAGCGCACCGTTATGTACTAAATCGGTCCACGGCACGTTCAGGCTGCCGGGAATATGGCCGCGATGCAGGCCGGGACGCGGTTCGTCCACTTCGGCATGAAAGCGCGGAGCGGGGCGGGCATCGACAATCTGTTCTGACTTATCCCGGCTGATGGAGAGCATGTCGTCGCGTGAGCGAATCGCGCTTTCATCCAGCGTGGCGTGAAACGTGGTTGGCTTTGGCGTCACATCGCCCTGTTCCAATGGCAGATTCTGCGCTGTCCAGCCCGCCAGCCCACCGCTCAGAATGGAAACGGATGTCGCGCCGAAGGTGTGCAACATCCACCACGCACGCGGTGCGGAGAAGAGATTGCCTTCATCATAAATCACCAGATGTTGCTGATTATCGATCCCCAGTTCGCCCATCGCCCGCGCGAAGTCTTCGCGAGTTGGCATCATATGCGGCAGATCGGTGCTGTGATCGGATAAGGCTTCAATATCAAAAAAAACCGCGCCAGGCAGGTGGCCGGCGCGGTATTCGGCATGAATATCACGGGTGGTATTGCCCGGCGGCAGCATGCGGGCATCAATGAGTGTGATACTGCTGTCATTCAGGTGGCTGGCAAGCCAGTCTGCGGAAACAAACCGCTCATGAGAAACGGGCAAATCAGAAGACGATGCTGACATAGATCCTCCACGTTGGGGCCGACGAATTCAGCCCCGAATCTACCATTGATGTGCAATGGTAGATTCATTGTCAGCGATTTTTCCTCATCCGACAAGTCGCAGATTATTGGGCGATACCGTCTCTATATGCTTGTTTTAATTGCGGCCAGTAATCCTGATTGGCTTCAATCATCTCATCCAGAATGGCTTTGGCGTGCTGCATCGTCGGCACGGTACGGTTCAGGGTAAACGCCTGTAAGGCCTTCTCGTAGCTGCCTTCCAGCGTGGCTTCTACTAGCAATTGTTCGGACGCCAACTGCTGTTCCAGTAAGGCACGATGGAACTGCGGTACGTTCCCCATCCGCACCGGCTCCGGCCCTTGTGCGGTGATATAGGCGGGCACCTCCACCATCGCGTCGTACGGCAGATTGGCGATGGCACCTTTATTCTCGACGATCACCAGATGACGCTGGCGCAGATCGAACGCCAGCGAGCAGGCGACATCAACAATGAACGCGCCGTGTACGCCAACGTGGAACGCATCCGACAGAATACCGGTTTCTTTGTAGCTGGCGGCAGCCGCAAACAGCTTCTTCTCACGCCCGTCCATCACCTCATTGGCGCGCGTGTAGTCAGGATCCTGATGTTCCACGATCTGATTCGGCATCAGGTAATACTGCAAATACGGATTCGGCACGAACTCAGGGAAATGATCCATGATGGGTTTGATGTTGCGCCAGGTTTTCACCCACGATGGATCGGCGTGTTGTGGGTCAGTATCGGCGGCATCGGCGGTCAGCAGGCCGTAGCGGGCGATGTGTTCGCGCAGTTCCGGCATACGATCGATGCCATCGACCAGCACGCGGGTAAACCAGCCAAAATGGTTTAGCCCGAAATAGTCCACCGTGATGTCGTGACGATCGACGCCCAGCACGGCGGCAATGTTACGCATCGCGGCAACCGGCATGTCGCAGATATTCAGAACGCGGGCGTTAGGACGCAGGCGGCGTACGCCTTCGGCAACGATCGCGGCAGGGTTGGAGTAATTGACGATCCACGCCTCTTTATGCGCATAGCGCTCAACCAGATCGATAAGCTCAGCCATCGGCAGAATGGTGCGCAGGCCGTAGGCCAGTCCGCCGGGGCCACAGGTTTCCTGCCCAACGACGCCGTGACGTAGCGGGATTTTCTCGTCCTGCTCGCGCATCTTGTACTGCCCGACACGCATCTGGGCAAAAGCAAAGTGGGCGCCGCTAAACGCGGTCTCCGCGTCGGTCGTGACGGTAAAAACGATGCTGTCACTGTGGTCGCGAATGACCTTTTCCACCACCGGCGCGATGATGTCCTGCCGCAGGCCGTCGATGTCATACAAACGAATCTCTGCCAGCGGGAAATCCGCGAGACGTACCATCAGACTCTTTACGATGCCTGGGGTATAGGTGCTGCCGCCGCCGGCAATGGTCAGAATGAATGGGGGTGTCGTCATGGTCAGTCTCCTGTTAAAGCGCGTTTTCAACTGCTTCGCGTATCGTTTTGACGTGAAGTCCGTAAACCACCTGTACGTTGTTACCCTGCCGGATAACGGCTTTCGCACCGGTGCTCTTAAGTTGTTGCTCGTCTACCAGCGTTGGGTCGATCAGCGTGACCCGTAAGCGGGTGTAACAGTTATCCACTACCTCGATATTCGGTTTACCGCCCAGCCCAGCGATGATGGTGGCACCGATAGGTGGAGCATCACTTTTCACCGTATCTTTCGTTTTTACCTGGCTCTCGGCTTTCGCCTGATATTCGTTTTTAGAGTACAGGCGCGTCTCTTCCTCATCGGTTTCACGTCCGGGTGTTGGCATATCGAAATACAGAATCAGGAAGCGGAAGACGAAGAAGTAAATCACCGACATAGTCAGCCCAACCGCGATGTACATCGGCCAGTTAGATTTCTCGATGCCCAGCGGCAGGTTATAAAGCAGAAAGTCGATGACGCCGTTGGCACCAATGGCATGTACGCCCATGATGGAGAACAGCATCATGCCTATGCCAGTTAGTACGGCGTGGACGGCAAATAGCATGGGCGCGACGAACAGGAAGGAGAATTCTAGCGGCTCGGTGACACCCAGCAAGAAAGAGGTAAAAGCGGCCGGAATCAGAATGGCTTTGGCGGCCAGACGCTTTTCTGGCTTCGCTGTGACGTACATCGCCAACGCGGCGGCCGTCAGACCAAACATTTTACTGATGCCACGTGCGTCCCAGACTACGGTGGAACTCAACTGCTTGACGTCCTGGCAGGCCATTTCAGCAAAATAGATGTTGCGTGCACCCTGATATAGCTTGCCGCACACTTCTGCGGTGCCGCCCAGTTCGGTGTACAGAAATGGGGTATAGACCAGATGATGCAGCCCAGTAGGGATCAGCACGCGTTCCAGAAAGCCATAAATGGCGATGCCAACAGGGCCTGCCCCCTTAATCGCGAAAGCCAGCCAGGTAATGCCGTGCTGAGCAAACGGCCACAGCGCGCTCATCGCAAAGCCCAGCGCAATCGCCAGCGGAATAACCAGAATGGCGACGAAGCAGTGGCCGGAATAGATCGCCATCACGCCGTTAAACTGTTTGCTGGAATAGCGGTTATATAGATAGCCTGCAAATCCGCCGATCAGGATACCGGCGAAAACGCCCATCTCCAGCACCTGAACGCCCAGCACCACGCCTTGCCCAGCAGCGCGCATCTCTGCGGCTGGCACGAGTTTGCCCTGTAATTGCAGCGTGATATTCATGGCGTTAATGAAGATGATGAACATCACCAGACCGATCAGCGCAGCGTAGCCCTTATCGCGTTTTGCCAATCCAATCGGGATCCCAACGGCGAATACCAGCGCCAAATTAGCCAAGATCGCTACGGCAGATTTGGAAACCAGTTGACCAAAATCCTGAATTAAAGGGTGATTAAGTAAAGGGACATAGCCCGCTAAGTTGCCGTTACCAAACACGTTCCCAAATGCGATGAATAGCCCGACAATAGGAAGTATCAGCACAGGCCCATACAAGGACTTGCCGAAATTTTGCAATGCATTGACCGCTCTTTTCATTATCAGCCCTCTTACTGGCCATTATGGTGGGTACAGCAGCAGGCTAGCAGTGAATGATAAAGAAATTCCAGTTATCTTATTGTTTTAAAAACAAATAACCTATAACGTTACAAGTAACCTTCAGAACTGTGATCGCCGATGATTTGTTACATTCAGCACTGGGCGGTGGGAAACGAAAAAGCGCGATGCATAATCGTTAATGAAGAGAAAATGAGAGGTAATATTTTTTTAATAAAATGTTATTTCCTTGGTAGGCAACAAAGGTCTCTGCACCTATAATTTGCGCCACTTTCACTAGCCGGGTAGACAATTCTTATAATCCGGCTGCAATCTGACAGTTTAGTTAATGAGGTCAATATGACGATAGAACGTACCTTCTCCATCGTAAAACCTAACGCGGTTGCCAAGAATGCGATTGGTTCGATTTATGCACGCTTTGAAAGCGCGGGTTTTACCCTTGTTGCGGCTAAAATGCTGCGCCTGAGCCGTGAGCAAGCGGAAGGCTTTTACGCTGAGCATAAAGGCAAGCCGTTCTTTGATGGCTTGGTTGAATTCATGATGTCTGGCCCAATCATGGTGCAGGTGCTGGAAGGTGAAAACGCCGTTCAACGTAACCGTGACATCATGGGTGCCACGAACCCAGCAAATGCACTGGCGGGCACGCTGCGTGCGGATTACGCTGACAGCTTCACGGCGAACGCAGTACACGGTTCTGATTCTATTGAATCTGCTCAGCGTGAAATCGCGTACTTCTTCAGCGACGACGAAATCTGCCCACGCGCGTAATCTTGCGGGGAATAAACAGGTTAGCGCGTGTGATGTTGCTTCTTTTTCGTTACTTCAGTGTGCAATGTCGAAGTAATGACACAGAAAAAAAGCGGTGATGGTAGCTTACCTGTTTTAAACTTTGTACAATGCTGCGCCCCGGATGAGCCTGCACTTATCCGGGGCGTTTCTTTGGTCATGACCATCGAATTCAACCTTCTTTTTAGCGCCATAACGTGTAATAACGAGGCCAGGATTGACAATGTCTAAGCAAATCGCGTCTGAAACCGTCGTGCCTGAAACGACCGCATCTACAACAACTACCTTATCCGAGCAAACCGTGTCCGAATTCTCTCCGGCGTCTGTTGATGCCTCTCAATCCGTCAAAGCCAGTGCGGAAAAAATCAACCTGTTGGATCTTAACCGCCAGCAAATGCGTGACCTCTTCATGTCGATGGGAGAGAAACCGTTCCGCGCCGATCAGGTCATGAAATGGATTTATCACTACTGCTGTGATGACTTCAACCAGATGACGGATATTAACAAAGTCTTCCGCAGCAAATTGCAGGAAGTCGCTGAGATTCGCGCGCCTGAAGTTGTAGATGAACAACGTTCTTCCGACGGCACAATTAAGTGGGCGATTCTGGTGGGCGGTCAGCGCGTTGAAACGGTTTATATTCCTGAAGAAGATCGCGCCACGTTGTGCGTATCGTCTCAGGTAGGCTGTGCGCTGGAGTGCAAATTCTGCTCAACGGCACAGCAGGGCTTTAACCGTAACCTGCGCGTATCGGAAATTATCGGCCAGGTGTGGCGTGCGGCGAAGATCATTGGTGCCTTTAAAGTTACCGGCCAGCGTCCCATTACCAACGTGGTGATGATGGGAATGGGCGAACCATTGCTGAACCTGACTAACGTGGTGCCAGCGATGGAAATCATGCTGGATGATTTTGGTTTCGGTCTGTCCAAGCGTCGTGTGACGTTGTCTACGTCTGGCGTGGTGCCGGCGTTGGATAAACTGGGCGATATGATTGATGTCGCGCTGGCGATTTCTCTGCATGCGCCGACCGACGACATCCGCAATGAAATCATGCCGATCAATAAAAAGTACAATATCGAGATGTTCCTGAGCGCGGTGCGTCGCTATCTGGAAAAATCCAATGCGAATCAGGGACGTGTTACCGTTGAGTACGTGATGTTGGATCATATCAATGACGGCACCGAGCACGCGCATCAACTGGCTGAATGCTTGAAAGATACACCGTGCAAGATCAATCTGATTCCGTGGAACCCGTTCCCGGGCGCGCCGTATGGCCGCAGCTCAAACAGCCGCGTTGACCGTTTCTCCAAGGTGCTGATGGAGTATGGCTTCACGACGATCGTACGTAAAACCCGTGGGGATGACATTGATGCGGCCTGCGGTCAGTTGGCGGGCGAAGTCGTGGACAGAACTAAACGTACGTTGAAGAAGAAAATGGCCGGTGAACCTATCGCGGTGAAAGCAGTCTAACATCGAATGGCGCGCGGGTTAGCGTAGAATTGCTAACCCGCTGTCTGCCGCTGAGGTAATTTGCAGAACAAACGTGAGCAAATTGCGAGGCGCGCCGCGTTGTTACCCGATCTGACTGCCACTCTGTTCATATTCAGGTAACCTCTCTGACAAAAGGATGTCTGGCAAGGACAACGAGAGGGAACAGGGATGGCAAAGGTTCTGTCACAGGGACGGTCTCTATCACAGAGAATCGCGTTATTACGCGGAGCGCACTGGCTGAATGGCCTGTTCGCGATGCTGTTGCTGGCGGGATGTGTGCATTCGCCTCAGGAAGCGACAAATCCAACGATTGCTCAAACCCGCTTGCAACTGGGATTGGCGTATCTGGCGCACAGTAATTTGGATTCAGCTCGGCAGAATCTTGAAAAGGCGGTGGCGATTGCTCCGCAGGATTACCGAACACAATTGGGGATGGCGCTTTACGAGCAGCGGATAGGTGAAAACCGCCTTGCTGAACGGCGCTATCAGCATGTGTTGAACATGGCGCCGGAAAATGGCAGCGTCATGAATAATTACGGTGCGTTTCTGTGTAGTTTAGGGCAGTATGTAGCGGCGCAGCGACAGTTTAGTGCGGCTGCACAACTTCCTGATTACAGTCAGGTTGCTGATGCGTTGGAAAATGCGGGATACTGCTTTCTCCATGCCGGACAGACTGAAAACGCGCGCAATTTATTAAGTCGGGCGCTGAAATATGACCCGACGAAAGGCAGTGCCTTGCTGACGGAAGCAAACAGACAGTTTGATGCCGGGAAAAATGAGCAAGCGCGGCTGCTGCTTGATGTTTATCAGCATAGTCTTCCGGCCAGTGCCGAAAGTTTATGGTTACAGATTCGTTTCGCCGCGTTGGCGGGCCATGATGGCGATAAAAAACGTTATGGCAATGTGCTGGCGCGAAGTTTTCCACAATCTAAACAGTACCAGCACTTCTTAGCTAATGAATACTGAAGCCACCCAAGATACAACTGAAGCAAAACTACCCGGCGAACGTTTGCGTGAGGCGCGTGAACGTCTTGGATTTACCCAGCAAACTATTGCCGAGCGTTTGTGCCTTAAAATCTCTACCGTTCGTGATATTGAAGACGGTACGACGCCTGCCGATTTAGCGCCGACTTTTCTGCGCGGCTATATCCGTTCTTATGCCAAGCTGGTTCATTTACCCGAAGATGAACTACTTCCCGCTGTGAATAGACAAGCCATACCTAAAACGATCTCTGTCTCGCCGATGCAGAGTTTTTCGCTGAAAAAAAGCCGCAAAAAGCGTGATGGCTGGTTGATGACAATCACTTGGCTGGTCGTGCTGGTTGTTCTGGGGCTCACGGGCGCGTGGTGGTGGCAAAACCATCAGGCTCAGCAGGCGGAAATCAACAGCATGGTCGATCATGCCAGTTCGATGCAGGCGCAAACGGAAGGGCAGCCCGTCCCGCTGATGGATAACAGCGCTCCGCAGGAAACGGCGACACCGAATTCTGCTGCGGCACCGACTTCTACGCTAGTCGACCTGTCTGCGACTGGCGCGGCGACACCTTCAACGCCTTCTGCTTCCGCAACGACGCCGTCATCGGGATCTTCCAGCCCATCTTCCTCACAGGCGAACGCTACACAGTCTCAGGCTGCGGGGAGTGCGCTGTTAGGCGCAGGGGCCGTTGCACCTGCTACGAGTACGGTAGCGGAGAGTAATCCGGTCTCTGCTTCCCATGCATTGGTTATGACTTTCACGGCCGATTGCTGGCTGGAAGTGACGGATGCCAGCGGCAAAAAACTGTTCAGCGGCATGCAGCGTAATGGTGGCACGCTGAATCTGGATGGTCAGTCACCCTATAAACTTAAAATTGGCGCACCTGCTGCCGTACAGATTCAATTTCAAGGCAAGCCGGTTGATTTAAGCCGCTTTGTGCGCAGCAGTCAGGTTGCGCGCCTGACGCTGACTGCAGAATAACGTGTTGTTCAGGTAAGACTGCAATGTTGGAGATGAAGTAATGCATAACGCTGCACCCATAACCCGTCGAAAATCAAAACGGATTTACGTCGGCAAGGTGCCTGTAGGTGATGGTGCGCCAATCGCGGTGCAATCCATGACCAACACCCGAACCACCGACGTTGAAGCAACCGTCAATCAAATCAGATCGCTGGAGCGCGTGGGGGTGGATATTGTCCGCGTTTCCGTGCCAACGATGGACGCGGCGGAAGCCTTTAATCTTATTAAACAGCAGGTGAATGTTCCGCTCGTTGCCGATATCCATTTTGACTACCGTATCGCGCTGAAAGTCGCGGAGTACGGCGTCGACTGTCTGCGCATTAACCCTGGTAATATTGGTAACGAAGAGCGTATTCGCTCGGTTGTCGATTGTGCGCGTTACAACAATATCCCGATCCGCATTGGTGTGAACGGCGGTTCGCTGGAAAAAGATTTGCAGGAAAAATATGGTGAACCAACGCCGGAAGCGCTGTTGGAATCGGCGATGCGCCATGTCGATATCCTCGATCGCCTGAACTTCGATCAGTTTAAAGTCAGCGTCAAAGCTTCTGACGTTTTTCTAGCAGTGCAGTCTTATCGCCTGTTGGCAGCGCGTATCGATCAGCCGCTGCACCTTGGTATCACCGAAGCGGGTGGCGCACGTAGCGGCGCGGTGAAATCGGCTATCGGCCTCGGACTGTTGCTGTCTGAAGGCATTGGCGACACACTGCGTATCTCGCTGGCGGCCGATCCTGTTGAGGAAGTGAAAGTTGGCTTCGATATCCTGAAATCACTGCGCATTCGTTCACGCGGAATCAATTTCATTGCTTGCCCGACCTGCTCTCGTCAGGAGTTTGACGTGATCGGGACGGTGAACGCGCTGGAACAACGGTTGGAAGACATCATCACGCCGATGGATGTGTCGATTATCGGCTGCGTGGTAAATGGCCCCGGTGAAGCGCTGGTGTCGACCATTGGTGTCACGGGTGGACACAACAAGAGCGGCTTCTATGAAGATGGCGTGCGGCAGAGAGAGCGCTTCGATAACGAGCAGATGATCGATCAGTTAGAAGCTAAGATCCGCGCGAAAGCCTCCATGATGGACGAGAATCAGCGTATTACCGTCAATCTGGTGGATAAATAACCCTGACGGCGTGGCGGCATGCCGCCACCCGCCTAATTCACGATTCCTGAACCCGATGGGGATGCCCCGCATTGAAGATGCGACGACAATCCCTCTATAATCGGGTTTATTTTTTGAAAAACGCATAGAGAACTGACGTGGCAAAAAATATTCAAGCCATTCGCGGCATGAACGATTACCTGCCAGCCGAAACGGCATTGTGGCAGCGTATTGAAAACAGCCTGAAACAGGTGCTCAGCAGCTACGGCTATAGTGAGATCCGTACCCCGATAGTTGAGCAGACATCGCTGTTTAAACGTGCTATCGGTGAAGTGACTGATGTCGTTGAAAAAGAGATGTATACCTTTGACGATCGCAATGGTGATAGCTTGACATTGCGTCCTGAAAATACCGCAGGCTGCGTCCGCGCCGGTATTGAACACGGTATTTTCTATAATCAAGAACAGCGCCTGTGGTATGTCGGCCCGATGTTCCGCTACGAACGTCCGCAGAAAGGGCGCTATCGCCAGTTCCATCAGTTGGGTTGTGAAGTGTTTGGTCTGCAAGGGCCGGATATCGATGCCGAACTGATCCTGATGACGGCTCGCTGGTGGCGGGTGTTGGGCATTGCCGATCATGTGAAGCTGGAACTGAACTCGATCGGTTCATTAGCCGCGCGTGCGCGCTATCGCGAAGCGCTGGTTGCGTTCCTCGAACAGCATAAAGATCAGTTGGATGAAGACTGCCTGCGCCGGATGTACACCAACCCATTGCGCGTTCTGGATACGAAAAATCCGCAGATTCAGGTGCTGCTGAATGACGCACCCGTGCTGACGGATTATCTGGATGACGAATCGCGTGAGCACTTTGAAGCGTTGGGTGAACTTTTAACGCAGTCTGGTATCCCATATACCGTTAATCCGCGTCTGGTTCGTGGTCTGGATTACTATAACCGCACCGTATTTGAATGGGTCACCACCAGTCTGGGCGCGCAGGGCACGGTCTGTGCTGGTGGGCGTTATGATGGTATGGTGGAACAATTAGGCGGGCACGCAACGCCAGCGGTCGGTTTTGCGATGGGCCTGGAGCGTCTGGTTCTGCTGGTGCAGTCGGTGAACCCAGATTTCAAAGCTCAGCCAAGTGTGGATGTTTATCTGATTTCTTCCGGTGCGGGAACGCAGGTTGCCGCCATGCAGTTGGCGGAGAAATTACGTGACGCGCTGCCGCAGTTGAAACTGATGACCAACTACGGCGGTGGCAACTTTAAGAAGCAGTTCGCTCGCGCGGATAAATGGGGCGCCCGCGTCGCATTGGTATTAGGCGAAAATGAAGTGGCGGTCGGTCAGGTTGTGGTTAAAAATCTGAGCAATGGCGAGCAGGATACATTGGCACAGGCCGACGTCGTATCGCGGCTGGCAACGTTACTGGATTGAGGAGAGAGACACCGTGGAAGTCTATACCACAGAGAATGAACAGGTTGATGCACTACGTCGTTTCCTCGCGGAGAACGGAAAGGCGTTAGTGGTCGGTGTTGTGCTGGGTGTTGGCGCACTGGTTGGCTGGCGTTTCTGGCAAAACCACCAAAATAATAGCGTGATGGCTGCGTCTGCATCTTACCAGCAGGTGACGGAGCAACTGGCCGAAGGCAAAACCGACGCGATTGCGGCAACCGAGAAATTTACGGCCGAGAATAAAAACGCTTATGGCGCGCTGGCTTCGCTGGAATTGGCTCGTCATTACGTCGATCTGAAAGATTTTGCGAAAGCAGAACAGCAATTGGTACAGGCGCTGTCACAGACGAAAGATGCCGACCTGCTGGCGGTGGTTAACCTGCGTTTGGCGCGGGTTCAGCTACAGGAAAACAAAGCGGATGACGCGCTGAAAACACTGGATGCCATCAAGCTGGAAGGCTGGGCATCGCAGGCTGCGGAAGTGCGTGGCGATATCTTGGTGAGCAAAGGGGATAATCAGGCCGCGCGTGATGCCTACAACAAAGGGTTGTCTTCCAATCCATCGCAGGCACAGCAAGCGTTACTGCGTATGAAACTGAATAACCTGTCCAGCTAAGAGGAATTCCATGCAATTGCGTAAAACACTTTTGGTAGGACTGGTTTCTGTTGCCCTGCTGAGCGGATGCTCGTTGTTTAACAGCGAAGAAGATGTCGTCACTATGTCTCCACTGCCGCAGGTGGAAAACCAGTTCACGCCAACCAAGGTGTGGAACAGCTCGGTAGGGAGTGGTATTGGTGAATTTTATTCCAATCTTCACCCCGCATGGCAGGATAACCGCGTTTTTGCCGCCGATCGTCGTGGCACGGTGAAAGCGATGGATCTGAATGACGGCAAAGAAATTTGGCGTGCCGACCTGTCGGAGAAGACTAACTTCTTCTCCCGCAATAACCCAGCGCTGCTGTCTGGCGGCGTAACGGTTTCTGGCAATCATGTCTATGTCGGTAGTGAAAAGGCGCAGGTCTATGCGCTGAATGCAGAAGATGGTACGCCAGTATGGCAGACGAAAGTGGCAGGTGAAGCGCTGTCTCGCCCTGTCGTCAGCGATGGTGTGGTGCTGATTCACACTGGCAACGGTATGTTGCAGGCATTGAATGAAGCGGATGGCGCCATCAAATGGAGCGTCAACCTAGATATGCCAACGCTGTCTCTGCGCGGCGAATCCGCCCCAACAACGGCATTTGGTGCGGCGATTGTGGGGGGGGACAACGGTCGTGTAAACGCCGTGATGATCAATCAGGGCCAGCTCATTTGGCAACAGCGTATTTCACAGCCGAGTGGTGCGACCGAAATCGATCGTCTGAACGATGTCGATACGACGCCGGTTGTCGCGGGCGAAGTGGTTTACGCGTTGGGTTACAATGGCAACATGACCGCGCTGGATCTGCGTTCCGGTCAGATTCTGTGGAAGCGTGAACTGGGCTCAGTGCATGATTTTATCATCGACGGCGACCGCATCTATCTGGTCGATCAGGACGATCGCGTTGTTGCATTGAACACTAATGGTGGCGTGAGCCTGTGGCGTCAAAGCGATTTGCTGCACCGTAACTTAACGGCCCCAGTGCTGTATAACGGCTATCTGGTGGTGGGCGATGCCGAAGGGTATCTGCACTGGCTGAATACGGCGGATGGTCGTTTCGTGGCGCAGCAAAAAGTGGATAGCTCTGGCTTCCTCGGCAAGCCTGTGGTTGCCAGCGACAAGCTGCTGATTCAGGCGAAAAACGGTGATGTCTACGCGTTCACTCGCTGAGTAACTCGTATCAATTTGGAGCACTGCGTTTTGGGTGTGCTCGTATAACGGCTCCTGACATTATCAGGGGCCGTTTCGTCTTTTTATCGTCAGCGAGTATTTCGCTGTAACGTATTGAAATATAAGTAATGAGGTTGTAACAATGATACCTGTCGTCGCGCTGGTCGGGCGCCCGAATGTGGGGAAATCCACGCTATTTAACCGCTTAACGCGTACTCGTGATGCATTGGTGGCGGATTTCCCTGGGCTGACTCGTGACCGCAAGTATGGTCGTGCAGAAGTGGAAGGGCATGAGTTTATTATCGTTGATACCGGTGGGATCGACGGTACCGAAGACGGTGTGGAAACGCGTATGGCCGGTCAATCGCTGGTGGCGATTGAAGAAGCGGATATCGTGCTGTTCATGGTGGATGCCCGCGCAGGATTGATGCCTGCGGATGAAGGTATTGCCAAACACTTGCGTAGCCGTGAAAAAACGACGGTGCTGGTGGCGAACAAAACCGACGGTCTTGACCCGGATATGGTCACGGCAGATTTTTACTCGCTCGGTATGGGCGAAGTGTACCCTATCGCCGCATCTCACGGTCGTGGTGTGACCTCATTGCTGGAAACAGTTCTGCTGCCGTTTGTACAGGATGAAATCGAAGAGCCGGTCGAATTGACTGAAGAGGAAGAGAACGCGGCTTACTGGGCTGCGTTAGAAGCGGACGAGCAGGCCAGCGAAGAAGAAGCCGAAGACGATTTCAATCCTGAAGATTTGCCGATCAAGTTGGCGATTGTCGGGCGCCCGAATGTGGGGAAATCTACGCTGACTAACCGTATTCTGGGTGAAGAACGCGTGGTCGTATACGATATGCCGGGTACGACGCGCGACAGTATCTACATTCCGATGGTGCGCGACGAGCGCGAATACATTCTGATTGATACCGCGGGTGTGCGTAAGCGCGGTAAAGTAACGGATACGGTAGAGAAATTCTCCGTTATCAAGACGTTGCAGGCGATTGAAGATGCCAACGTGGTACTGCTGGTCATCGACGCGCGTGAAGGTATTTCCGATCAGGATCTCTCACTGCTGGGCTTTATCCTCAATAGTGGACGCTCACTGGTGATCGTGGTGAACAAGTGGGATGGCCTGTCACAGGAAGTGCGTGAGCAGGTGAAAGAGACGCTGGATTTACGTCTCGGCTTTATCGATTTTGCCCGTATTCACTTCATTTCCGCGCTACATGGCAGCGGTGTGGGCAACCTGTTTGAGTCCGTCACTGAAGCCTATGCGTGCGCCACCCGTCGCGTGAGCACGGCGATGTTGACCCGTATCATGCAAATGGCATCAGACGATCACCAGCCGCCGCTGGTACGTGGCCGTCGCGTGAAGCTGAAATATGCGCATGCTGGTGGTTATAACCCGCCGATTGTGGTGATCCACGGGAATCAGGTGAAAGACCTGCCGGATTCTTACAAGCGCTATCTGATGAACTACTATCGTCGTTCGCTGGACGTCATGGGCACGCCGATTCGTATCCAGTTTAAAGAAGGGGAAAACCCTTTTGCAGACAAGCGCAATACGCTGACGCCAAATCAGCTACGCAAGCGTAAGCGTTTGATGTCACATATTAAAAAAGGTAAGTAATGTATTAATGGGGCGAATAGCGATATTCGCCCCGTTTTGTCAGAGACGAAGCCTGGTTAACAACACCAATAATCATCAAGGAAAGTCATGTCCTGGGAAACCTGGAGTTTTGCATTCAACGTCACGATGCCTAATGTGCTGATGTTGTTGATCGGTATTGCGTTACGCAAACTCAATCTGCTGAATGATGCGTTTTGTGATACGGCAATGCGGGTTGTATTCAATCTTTCTCTTCCCTGTCTGCTGTTTTTTAGTGTTGCAGGTAATCACCAGTCGTTTTCGGAACAGTGGCCGCTGGTGGTGTATGGCACGGTAGGTACGCTGGCGACATTCCTGCTGCTGGAAATCGCGGCGGTGAAGCTCGTCAAAGACCCGAAGGAACGCGGCATTTTTGTGCAAGGCGGATTCCGTTCGAATACTGGCGTAATGGGGCTGGCTTTTGCGATGAGTGCTTACGGTGATGAAGGCATTGCTGTTGGCTCACTGTATCTGATGGTGACGGTGATTATGTTTAACGCACTGTCTGTCATTACGTTGACGCGCAGCTTGCAGCGGCAATCGCCTGAACAGAAGATTCCGGTAAGCCAACTGCTGCGGGGCATTGTGACCAATCCGCTGATTATTGGTCTGCTGCTTGGTGCTGCCTACGGGCAAAGCCAACTGCCAATGCCGAGCATCATCAAGCAGACCGGTGGCTTTATTTCCTCCATGGCGTTGCCGCTGGCGTTATTGTGTGCCGGAGCCAGTCTGGAATGGCGCAGTATGTTTCGTTCGTCGAATGTGGCCGTGCTGTCTTCTGTGGCGAAGGTATTCGTTGTGCCGGGGCTGCTCACGCTGGGCGGATGGCTGGTCGGATTTCGCGGTGTCGAACTGGGAATTATTTTTCTGTTTTCCTCAACGCCAACCGCAGCGGGTAGCTATGCCATGACGCGCGCGATGGGCGGAAACGCCACGCTGGCAGCCAATATTATTGGCTTGACGACGGTTGGCGCGTTTTTCATGATTGCTATTGGGCTGTATGTGCTGCGTTCCCTCGGTGTGATTTAACGTCTGACACCGCTTGTTATATAGCTCAATGGAGGAGAAAAGATGGATGCACATTGTCCTGATTGCCACCACGTGATGTTGTGGCAGCCTGATGGTTCATTCCGATGTGAAGCGTGCCAACAGCGTTATCTGCGTGAGGCTGCGTGCCCTGAATGTAAGCACTTGCTTCAGGAACTGAAAGCTTGTGGTGCGGTGGATTACTTCTGCCAGCAGCACGGGATGATTTCCAAACGGCGGGTTGTATTCAGCTATACACCTGCCGATTGAGCCTATTGCTACGCTTGTGCGCCGTTACGCCACAGCTCAGTCAGTTCCGGCGGCGCACGGTCTTCTGAGATCAGCAGAATAACATCGGTATACTGATTCTGCTGCGGGTGACGGTAGCTGATGCGGATGCGGTAATAGAACTGGTCACCGCGCCCCGGGCCGTCTGGTTCTCCGGGGGGGCGAGCCTGAGGAAAGGCATTACGGATCGCGTTACAAATGCGTTCCCGCTCGGATGATGTCACGCTGGCGAGTGCGAAGCGTCGCGGCCCCGCCAGCTTGGGGATAAAGGCGAATCCCCCTTCACGCGCCAACTCAATGATGGCGTCCTCGTTGAGCTCCGGCAGCGTCTTCATAAGAACTCCTGACGAACCTCCACGCCCACGGTTTCCCACGACTGCATGACGATGTCGGCAACGGTGTGGTTAAAACGCTTAGCGGCATGCTGAATGGTATGGCGTGCAAAAATCTCGAAGTCCGCATTTTGCGGCAGTGACTTATCGCACAGCGTGTCGTACCAGATGCGGCCGGCTTTTTCCCAGGAATGCCCGCCCAGCGCGATGGCCGTCAGATAGAATGCACGATTGGGAATGCCGGAATTCAGGTGTACGCCGCCGTTATCTTCGCGTGTGTTCACATATTCGTTCATATGATAGGGTTGGGGATCGATACCTAACAGTTCATCATCATACGCTGTGCCTGGATGTGACATCGATCGCAGCCCCATACCGTGAATACCGTCCGCCAGTAGTTCGGCGCCGATAAGCCAGTCGGCTTGCTCAGCGGTTTGCCCCAAATGATACTGTTTGACCATAGTGCCAAAGACATCGGACAGGGATTCATTTAACGCGCCTGACTGGCGGAAATAAATCAACCCAGCCTCGTTTTCGGTAATGCCGTGAGTGAGTTCATGCGCGACGACATCAAGCGCAATCGTGAAGCGATTAAAGATTTTTCCGTCACCATCGCCGAATACCATCTGTTGCCCATTCCAGAAGGCGTTCTGATAATCGTGACCATAATGCACCGTGCCAGTCAGTGGCAGCCCTTCGGCGTCCAGTGAGTTACGTTGGAAAATTTTCCAGAAGAAATCGTAAGTAACGCCCAGATAGTTATAGGCCTCATCGACGGCGATATCACCGTTGCTGGGCTGGCCTTCCGCACGCACCAGCTTGCCGGGCAACTGCTGTTGCTGTTCGGCATCGTGGATGTTGCGATTTGCCTGCCCTGCGGGTAACGTATCATGAGGTTCTGGGCGCGGGTTATGGCTAACCATTAATGACTGAACGTGCATCAGCGTTTGTTGCGCGCAGTGGCGCTGCTCGTCTGTGCCGTTTGCAATAATGCGATGCAAAATGTAAGGGGGGATCACGCTACAAATCGGTCTGGACTTCATACCTCATCTCCTTGAAAACGCTCATCAGGGGTAACACAGACGACCAACAATCTTTACTGTCTTTTATCTCACCTGCGTCGCCACGCAAAGTCCGGAATCCGCATAGTGAAAACGGTTAATATGAATGAGTAAACTGGAAATGAGTATAGTCCAGATACTGGGGGCAGGGAGGGGAGATTGCCGTTGTTTTCGGACAAATTCCCATTCGCGTATTTTATGCCGATTGCGTTATTTTGGCGTCGGGGATGAGGGTTTTCGCCGCTTTTTCACAGAACTTGGGTTCGGCACCAACGTCGTAACCTGACTTTCTATCCAACCGTCCTGCAAACGGGTTTTCAGCGTTTCGCCGGGGGAAATTTGCGCGACGTTTTTCAGCACTTTACCATCCGAGGCGGTGGTGACGTTATAGCCACGCGCCAGTGTCGCCAGCGGGCTAACGCCTTCCAGTCGCGAACAGGCGATGCCTAGCTTTTGCTTGTTCTGATTCAACTGACGTTCTACTGCACTTTGCATCTGATAGCTCAACTGCTGTAAACGCTGCTGCGCACGATGAATGCGGGTTTGCGGCTGCTGTTGCATCAGGCGCTGTTGTAAGCGTTCACTCCGGCGTGACGTCTTCCGTAGCTGCTGCTGCATGGCGTCATCCAGACGCTGGCGCAGTTTGACCAACTGTGCCTGCTGACGTGCCAGCCGCAGTTGTGGATGCTGTTGTTGTAAACGGTGGTGCAGACGAGTGAAATCTCGGTTGCGCTGGGCAAGGTAATAATCCATCGCCATTTCCAGACGCTGGCGCTGGGACTGTATCTGGCGCACTAGCTCCAGTTGGTTACGACTCACTAACTCGGCAGCAGCGGACGGTGTGGGTGCGCGCAGGTCACCGACGAAATCGGCGATGGTGACATCGGTTTCATGGCCGACGGCGCTGACGATAGGAATGTGGCTGGCGAAAATGGCGCGGGCGACCCGCTCGTCATTAAAGCTCCACAGATCTTCCAGTGAACCGCCGCCACGCCCGACGATTAACACGTCACACTCCTCTCTCTGGTTAGCCAGTTCAATAGCGCGAACAATCTGTAGCGGTGCGTCCGCACCTTGCACCGAGGTGGGATACACGATCACCGGCAGCGACGGATCGCGGCGCTGCAATACCTGCAAGATATCGTGCAGTGCGGCACCGCTGGCGGACGTAATCACGCCGACCTGTCTGGCGGGAGAGGGAAGCACTTGTTTAAATTGCTGGTCGAACAATCCTTCGGCAGCGAGTTTCTGCTTGAGCTGTTCAAACTGCTGCTGCAACAGACCGTCACCAGCAGGCTGCATACTTTCCGCCAGCAACTGATAGTCGCCACGCGGTTCATACAGCGTAATGGTGGCGCGAATCAGTACCTGTTGGCCGTTTTGCGGACGGAACGTCACTCTACGGTTGCTGGTGCGGAACATCGCGCAGCGCACCTGCGCACGCTCGTCTTTCAGCGTGAAATACCAGTGGCCGGATGAGGGCTGAGAGAGGTTGGATATTTCGCCGGAGAGCCAAATCTGGCCCATTTCCATTTCCAACAGTTGTCTAACCGTCTGATTCAGTCGGCTAACGGTAAAAATTGCAGAGGAGGGAAATTGAGACATTGTGAGCCAGATCAAATTTTAAAACAGTCACTTAATTGATCGATACTACCTACCTGAAACAGGTAATCAAGCATTTTAGTAAAATAATGCTGGAGGCAACCGATTACGCTCTGTATAATGCCACGGCAATATTTTATCTATTCTTACATCCACCTTGGTGAGATATTGCCCATGCTACGTATCGCTAAAGAAGCACTGACGTTTGACGACGTCCTCCTGGTTCCCGCTCATTCTACCGTTCTGCCTAACACTGCCGATCTGTCCACGCAGTTGACGAAAAACATTCGCCTGAATATTCCTATGCTGTCCGCAGCGATGGATACCGTTACCGAATCCGGCCTGGCTATTGCGCTGGCGCAGGAAGGCGGTCTGGGCTTTATTCACAAAAATATGTCAATTGAGCGTCAGGCTGAAGAAGTGAGCCGCGTGAAAAAACATGAAAGCGGCGTGGTGGTTGATCCACAAACAGTGACGCCAGAAACCACGCTGCGTGAAATGAAAGAGCTGACCGAGCGCAACGGCTTCGCGGGTTACCCTGTCGTGGCAAAAGACAACGAGCTGGTGGGCATCATCACCGGTCGTGACGTGCGTTTTGTTACCGATTTGGAAAAACCGGTTAGCGCGTTCATGACGCCGAAAGAGCGTCTGGTCACCGTTAAAGAAGGCGAAGCGCGTGACGTTGTGCTGCAAAAGATGCACGAAAAACGCGTCGAGAAAGCGCTGGTCGTTGACGACAAATTCCACCTGATCGGCATGATCACGGTAAAAGATTTCCAGAAAGCAGAACGTAAGCCTAACGCCTGTAAAGACGAGCACGGTCGCCTGCGCGTTGGCGCAGCGGTTGGCGCCGGTGCGGGTAACGAAGAGCGCGTTGATGCGCTGGTTGCCGCGGGCGTTGACGTTCTGCTGATCGACTCCTCACACGGCCATTCCGAAGGCGTATTGCAGCGTATTCGTGAAACGCGTGCGAAATACCCGAACCTCGAAATTATCGGCGGTAACGTCGCGACGGGCGCAGGTGCGAAAGCGCTGGTTGAAGCGGGCGTTAGCGCGGTGAAAGTGGGTATCGGCCCTGGCTCTATCTGTACGACGCGTATTGTAACGGGCGTAGGCGTACCACAAATTACGGCGATCTCCGATGCGGTTGAGGCGCTGGAAGGCACGGGCATTCCGGTCATCGCCGACGGCGGTATCCGCTTCTCCGGCGACATTGCTAAAGCGATTGCAGCAGGCGCAGCCTGCGTCATGGTCGGTTCTATGCTGGCAGGTACGGAAGAATCTCCGGGTGAAATCGAACTGTATCAGGGACGAGCATTCAAATCTTATCGCGGCATGGGTTCACTGGGCGCGATGTCCAAAGGCTCATCAGACCGTTACTTCCAGACCGATAACGCGGCCGACAAACTGGTGCCGGAAGGTATCGAAGGACGCGTAGCTTATAAAGGCCGCCTGAAAGAGATCGTTCACCAGCAGATGGGTGGTTTGCGCTCTTGCATGGGCTTGACCGGTTGCGCGACTATCGACGCACTGCGCACGCAGGCTGAGTTTGTACGTATCAGCGGCGCGGGCATTCAGGAAAGCCACGTTCACGACGTTACCATTACTAAAGAGTCACCGAACTACCGTATGGGTTCATAAGGTGATTTAACGCGATAAACCCTGTACTATTTTGCGCCGCTCTGTCTTTGTGTAAGGCCGAGCGGCCAGATGGGTTTACTTTTTTCTTTCGCTTTTGTCTTTTGCTTTTTGGAACATGCTCCTCATGACTCAAAACATTCATCAACACCGCATTCTTATTCTGGATTTCGGCTCACAGTACACGCAACTAGTGGCACGTCGCGTGCGTGAACTGGGCGTTTACTGTGAACTGTGGGAATGGGATGTCACGGAAGCACAGATTCGTGGGTTTAATCCGAACGGGATCATCCTGTCCGGCGGCCCGGAAAGCACCACCGAGTTTGGCAGCCCACGTGCGCCAGAATACGTGTTCAACGCTGGCGTACCGGTATTAGGCGTGTGTTACGGTATGCAGACGATGGCGATGCAACTAGGCGGCCACGTTGAAGGTTCCAACGAGCGTGAGTTTGGTTATGCGCAGGTAGAAGTGAAGGCCGAGAGCGCGCTGGTGCGTGATATTCAGGATGCGTTGAGCGCCGCAGGTGCACCGCTGCTGGATGTCTGGATGAGCCACGGCGATAAAGTGACGGCAATCCCTGAAGGGTTTACCACTGTTGCCAGCACGGATACCTGTCCGTTTGCCATCATGGCGAATGAAGAGAAGCGTTTTTACGGCGTGCAGTTCCACCCAGAAGTGACGCACACCCGTCAGGGCCAGCACATGTTAGAGCGTTTCGTCCGTGACATTTGCCAGTGTGAAGCGCTGTGGACGCCTGCCAAGATTATCGACGATGCGGTAACCCGTATTCGTGAGCAGGTCGGCAACGACAAAGTGATTCTGGGCCTGTCTGGCGGCGTGGATTCTTCTGTGACCGCGATGCTGCTGCACCGTGCGATTGGTGACCGCCTGACCTGCGTCTTTGTTGATAACGGCCTGCTGCGCCTGAACGAAGCCGATCAGGTGCTGGAAATGTTCGGCGATCATTTCGGTCTGAACATTGTGCATGTGGCGGCAGAAGATCGCTTCTTAGGCGAACTGGCTGGCGAAAACGATCCAGAAGCCAAGCGTAAAATCATCGGTCGCGTGTTCGTTGAAGTGTTCGATGAAGAAGCCAGCAAGCAAGTCGACGTGAAATGGCTGGCGCAAGGCACCATCTATCCTGACGTGATCGAATCCGCAGCCTCTGCGACGGGCAAAGCACACGTCATCAAGTCCCACCACAACGTGGGTGGCTTGCCGAAAGAGATGAAGCTGGGTCTGGTTGAGCCGCTGAAAGAGCTGTTCAAAGACGAAGTGCGTAAGATCGGTCTGGAACTGGGTCTGCCGTACAACATGCTGTACCGCCATCCGTTCCCAGGTCCAGGTCTGGGCGTGCGTGTACTGGGTGAAGTGAAGAAAGAATATTGTGACCTGTTGCGTCGTGCGGATGCGATCTTCATCGAAGAGCTGCACAAAGCCGACCTGTACAACAAGGTTAGCCAGGCATTCACCGTCTTCCTGCCGGTTCGCTCCGTTGGCGTGATGGGCGATGGCCGTAAATACGATTGGGTTGTCTCGCTGCGTGCGGTAGAAACCATCGACTTTATGACCGCGCACTGGGCACACCTGCCATACGATTTCTTGGGCCGCGTCTCCAACCGCATCATCAACGAAGTCGATGGCATCTCCCGCGTCGTTTATGACGTATCGGGCAAACCACCAGCGACGATCGAGTGGGAATAAGCCTGTATCTGAAATAGCGTTGTGCTAAACAGCAAAAACCCGCGTGACTGCGGGTTTTTTTACGTCTTTTTGCGCTCTTGAGTGACTGATATTTTTAATTATTGTGAGTGTGGGGTATGAGCCTAACGCCTGCGGCTCTGGTGATTTCGGTGAGCGTCGTCAGCGTCGGGTTGCCATTTTCAGACAATGTTCTGTATAGCTGTTGGCGAGACAGTCCCGATTTTTTGGCTATTTCGCCCACTCCGCCACGCGCTTCAACAACACGGCGTAATGCTGTCAGGAATGCCGCGATGCCACCTTCCTCATAAATATCCTCTAATTAAAAACGACAACGTTGCAAAGTAGTTTCATTGGATTGATGTTTCGGGGTTAGACAGATTTAAGTGGTGACAAATTATCCAGCCACAAACGATGGCGCAATCTTTTTCTGTACGGTAAAATTACGTACAAAAGGAGGTCACTATGACTACTACTGCTCGTTTAGATCTTCGGTTGAATGCTCACGATAAAGAACGCATCACTAAGGCTGCCGCATTACGTGGTATCGCTGTTTCTGCATTTGTGCGTGATGCGGTGTTGCGTGAAGCGGATACCGCCATTGCCGCAGATACCGCTGTTACACTTTCTGAGCAAGAATCTCGCCGTTTTTTGGCTGCGCTGAATCAGCCGTTTCTGCCTAATGATCGTTTGCATAAAGCGATGGAAGAGGCTGCCAATTTGATGAAACGCTAACCTATGGCGCTGATATTTTCATTGCTGGACGGTCGCCGCCATGACCGTTCAAGTTTTTCTTGTGGTGTTTTGGCTCTTGATGATTATCTGCAAAAGCGAGCCTCGCAACATCAGCGTGATGGAATCGCTACGACTCATATCCTGCTCGATGAGTCGCAGCCTACCTCTATTCTGGGCTACTGCTCATTGTCCGCAGCACACTTATATTTGCACGAGCTCAGTGAAAATGACCGTAAGCGCTTGCCAGGATATCCGGTGCCTGCTATGCGTATGGGGCGTTTGGCGGTATCGACTGCTGAACAGAAGAAAGGTTACGGACAACTTTTGTTGGGACATGCTGTGAATATGGCGCTATCTGTGCGTAATACGATAGGCGTGCGAGTGCTGATTGTTGATGCGAAAGATGCACGGGCTGCTGCGTTTTATGAGGAGTTCGGTTTCCGAAAAACAGCTAGTGAAGCGTTAAGGTTGTATCTACCAATCTCGAACAGCTAGGTAAGCTCAATTATATCCACGGTGTGTGAAGTGATTCATACTGCTTTACCTCTTGATATATAGACCTGCTTGCAGGAACTTTATCCCCACGTTTCCTTTAAAATACGGCATCGATTTAGCCAGCTATAAGCTAATGTTTTGATATATGTGACTCATCGTCCGTGGTTTTACAAGCGACTAAAGGCGATCCTACCCACACGGAAATCAAAAATGGTTTTTGATAGGTGGAGGGAAATGGAATGAATCACACTGACTGGCATCCGGCGGATATCATCGCGGGGTTACGGAAGAAAGGGACGACGCTGGCGGCGGTTTCCAGAGCGGCGGGGTTGGCGTCATCCACGCTGGCGAATGCGCTCACCAGACATTGGCCGAAAGGCGAACGGCTGATTGCCGAAGCGATGGGGAAAAGGCCAGAAGAGATTTGGCCGTCGCGTTATTCAGGCGTGAAGTGAGGGCAGGGAGTAGGGGAGAAAAAGATGAAAGCGCCATTCCTCGATGTAATGTTGTTCACTTAAACATGGATTTAGGGGGAAACGCGGTGATGCGGTTCCCGCAGGATACCTCGCACCGTGGTAGCCCCGGTATCTCGATCCTTAAACGATCGGCATTACATTCCTCGATGGCGCTTTTTCATGTAAGTCCTATCGTGCAATGAAATCATGCAAACACGACTTTAACGCTACCCGGTGTGCGGCGCGGCTTCCCTACAACGATCTGTATATCGCGTCCCAGCTTTGTAAGGCATTCCAGCATTTTGGTTTCGCTGATTCCCCTGAATTGGCCACGCAATAGGTTGGATAGCTTTGGTTGGGGCATGCCCAATAGCTTCGCTGCTTCTGCCTGTGTGAGGCGGCGGCTTTTGATGATTGAGCTAATCAGGGTGGCAAGCTGCGCTTTGACCAACATATCTTCAGCATGCACGTTGCCAAGGTCGGCGTACACATTACCGCTGCTGACTTCAATATCCTGGCTCATGTTATGCTCCTTTTGCATGGTTTTCTGCGGTTTAAGGCGTTCACGAATGGTGTCTATGATGCTGCTTTTGGACTACCCATTCTTTCCTCAATAAAAAGAATGAGTGACTCAGCTTCTTTTTCATCAGAAAAATTACGAAGAGAAATAGGGATAGCAATAATATTATCAACGAGTAAAAATAAATGATTATCGATTTTATTAAGGTGAGAAATTGCATGCCATTTATAGCGACTGTGTGAGCTTTCCGTTTCTCCGTAGATGCCATCATTGTTTATCGTTATTTTTACCTTTGTTGGAAATACCCCTGAAGGATAGCTTTTTATTTTTCTGGTGAGTAATGAAAGTAAAATATAAAGTACGACTAGTGAAGCCGTAAGGTAAGAAAATAGTTTTATGACTGGATGGGCTTCACGTTCGCTGGATAAGAAAATGATCGCCAGTAATATAAAGAGCGACAAAAGTAACAAAACAAATGAAAGCATTGACAGGGAATTAATTATCCTGTGCTTATAACTCTGTCTCTTTTTATTCCAGCTAGATATCGACTTAATACTCTTTTCATAGTCGTTTTGTGTTAACGTCTGATGAATAATGAATTCTTTATTGTCTGTTTCCATTTTCGTTACGATCTCTGTTATCCATACAATATTATATTCACATCGTGCATGAGATGTGGAGGGCTTTTCTGTCTAATTTCCGCCCTGTACGTTAGAACGAACTATAACCACGTTGCAAATATGCTGATACTGATAGCCCAGCGCTCTGGGCTATCAGTGTGGAGAATCGAACAGTCATCCTGAGTGTTAACGCTTTTCCTGTTGTTTCAAAATCCCCGTCTTAAGCACATCGACCTCCTTGCCGTTGATCGTCGCGGTAGCTGCGATGACCTGATATTCCAAATCGTGGAACTGGCAAAAATCGGATTGGTACTGCGGGAGCAGGGTTGATTCCTGGGAAAAAATGAATTTTTCTCCCATCATTCCGGCATCAAAGCTACTCAACCCAAAAGGCGGGAAGGCGAGTGTTTGTTCGGCCGAAGCACCTTCACTATTTTTGAGTCGCAGCGTGGCGCGAAAATTGGCGACTTCGCCTAATTTATTCGTATTGATAGAGAAATTAAGCTCGCATTTATAGGGATTATTATTCCCACCGTATGGGCTAGATTCATGTTTTAACGTTAAAAGCGGTAATACGTCGCGGGTCGCTATTCTCTCGCGTTTATCTTTTTCACACTGGCGAAGGTAATTATTATCTGTGCTCCCTGCGTATTTTTGAGCCTGATGGCAATCTACGTCAACGTATTGCCCACTGTAATACATCTGAGATAAATAGCGGCTGGCGCCAGTCAGATCACGCTTATAGGCTTGTTCAAACAAGGTATAGGCTTTACTGTAATTGGCCTTGATAAGCACACCGTTATAATACATTTTTCCCAGATTCATTAATGCATCATCATCGCCTTGCTTTGCTGCACGCTCATACCATTTTTCAGCTTCTACCCCATCAGGGAAAACGCCCCAACGCCCTTTTTCGTAGACGAACCCAAGTATATTTTGTGCTTCTCGATGGCCACCTTCAGCGGCGACACGGAACCACTTTAACGCCTCAATATTCTCATTTTTGATATCGGCATAGCCAAAATTATAGAAATGACCGACATGGAAATTAATTTCTGGATCGCCATCTTTTGCCCAGAATGTCGCGAGTCGCAGAATATCCTGCTTGCTAAAACCAATATGGGTGAAGAAGCGTTGAGTATCGGTATCACCGCTTGTCAAATATCGTCTCACTGCTCGAATCAATGTAGGACGATAGGATATATCACTGTCGGCATCGGCTTTCGCGGAATAAATGTAGTCGACAACCTTATCCATCACATCAACGGGTATTTTTATGTCGGCTCGGTTCATTTTTTCTGCGAACTGTTTGGCGCGTGCTTTATCCTGCGCCACGCCTTTGCCGTATTGATAAAAATACCAGACGTTGTAGCAGCCAACATTGCCGTCTATTTCACAGGCCTGCTGATAATACTGGCGCGCTTGCGTCGTATTTTGCGGGACGGTGATGCCATATTCATAGATGAACCCCAGCGTGCTCAATGCCTGTGGATCGTTGTTTTTCGCTAATGTCGTCAACGCGGTTAATGCCGTCGCATCCTGCTGCGTGAGGCGTTCGTAGAGCGCATCTATCTTGTCATTTGCCTGACTGATGGATGCCGCCGACAGGCCGATCAGCGTGGCAATAACGGTTTTCCTTATCATCAATGTTATTTCCTTAATGTATTCCCTGAGTGAATAGCAATGTGTCAAAAGTGCCAATTAAAGCAGTGAGTTACCGTAATCCGTGTCTTGTAGAGGCATCACCCTAATCATCATCCTCATGATCCAGCGCGGTCTGCTGATTATTCCTCAACAGCGCCCATTTTCGGAACTGGGTTGGCGTCATCTCCATCTGCTGGGAAAAGGCGCGCCGGAAGGCGGTGTCTTCACTGTAACCACATTCGGCGGCGACCTGCTTGATATTGGTCATCGGGTTTTCAAGCAGCCGGCAGGCCATTTCGATCCTGACGCGGGTAATAAAGTTTTTCGGGCTTTCTGTCGTGAGGCCTTTCAGTTTTCTATGCAGCGTCCGGTCGCTAAAATTCAGGGCGCTGGCTAACTCTTCTGCGCTAATTGCCGGGTTCTCGTAGCGGATGATCTGTTCAGCACGCAGTAACAAGGGGTGTACGGTATTAATAAACCCTTGCGGAGCATAAATTCGTTGAGAGAGCGGTTGGCTGTCCGCTACCGCGATATCCGCTGCCAATTTTGCGACTTTAGCCCCGCCACTGCGGCGAATAATATGCAGGGCAAGCTCGACCCAGGATAATGGCCCACCGGTGGTAATGATGCCATCCTGTTCTTCCAGCGCTTTGCCCCACACCGGTTTGGCCTTTGGGTATTTCTGCTTAAAGGTGTGATAAAGCCACCATGTTGTGGTGCAAAACCGGCCATCCAGCAGCCCGGCTTCGGCCAGAATAAAGCCCCCCGCACAGGCACCACCTATCAGCGAACCCTGCCGATATTGCTCCCTGAGCCAATGTGCGGACTCACTCACGGATGATGCCGACAGCGGTAATTTATCCGGTCCGAGCATCATTCCGGTCGCCAGCACGACATCCGATTTACCCACTGCGTCAAACGAACTGTCTACGTGAATCAGTCTCCCCTGCGCATCACGCACAGGCTTGCCGTCTGCACTGACGATGGACGTTTCAAAGGACAGCGGCGAATCGGTAGAAGCGATGCTATCAGGTTGTGTTATGAGCGTCTGATTCGCCATCCAGAAAATATCGGAAAGCCCAGATATGGCCGACTGCATGCTGCCCGGCAGCGCCAGAATAGAGATGTGCATAGTGATTTTGCCTGCCAGACACGATTTGGCGAGTTTTGCATGAACTATGTCAAGTTTGCCATATTACCGCAAGCATCAACCACGATTAACATTCAACCATTCGCTACCCCTGATGAAATGCATCGGGGAAACCGGCAGCCGAATCACTCTTTTAGAGGAAAGCGTATGACGCATTACCGCATTAAATGGCTCGGCCATCTGGCTATCGCGTTAGGTCTGGTGCTGTCTGCCGGCGTTCACAATGTTGCGGAGGCGGCAAAAATTAACAATATCGTCTTAGTTCACGGTGCCTTTGCCGATGGCTCCAGCTGGTCCGCCGTCACGGCCCGACTACAGGAAATGGGATACCACGTGACGGCGGTGCAAAACCCGCTCACTTCTTTAGCGGACGACGTTGAAGCAACGGAGCGCGTGCTGCAAAGGCAGCAGGGCGATGTGCTGCTGGTAGGGCATTCATGGGGCGGGGCCGTCGTGACGCAGGCGGGTAATGATCCCAAGGTTCGCGGCATCGTCTATTTGTCGGCGCTGGTGCCAGACAGCGGGGAATCCGTCTCTGATTTATTGCAGCGTCTGAAAGCGCCGATGGAAGGCATGTCCCCTGATGCCAATGGGCTAATTTGGCTGGATAACCCCGAACAGTATCGTGAGGTGATGGCGGGTGATGTGTCCCTGAAAAAAGCGCAGGCGCTGGCTGCGGTGCAGCAGCCGATTGCTGCAAAAGCCTTTGGCGATCGTGTTCAGCAGGCCGCGTGGAAAAATAAACCCACCTGGTATTTGCTGACGGAAAACGACAAGGCATTAACCCCCTCTATTCAGAAAGCCATCGCGAGCCATATTGGGGCAACGACGCGCGCTATTTCGTCCAGCCATATGTCTCTGGTATCGCACCCGGAAGTCGTCGCGGATTTTATTGATAGCGCGGCTAAAGCAGTTAAATAAGTGAGCGCTGAAACGCCATGTAGGAGAAGCCATTGTGAACATTTTACATATAGACTCCAGTATTCTTGAGAACGGTTCCGTTTCCCGACAGATTTCTGCTGATGTAGTGGAGCAATTAGTCAAACAGCATCCGAATGCCGTCGTCTCTTATCGGGACGTGGTTAAAGATGAAATTCGCCACTTAACTGGGCCGATTGCCGCCGGTTTCCGCCAAATAGCATCTTCTTCAGCGGATGAGGCCACGCTGCGGGAACACCAATTATCCGAGGCGCTGGTCGCGGAGTTTCTGGCGAATGACGTGATTGTCATTGGCGCGCCGATGTATAACTTTTCCGTCTCTAGCCAATTGAAATCGTGGTTGGATCGGCTCGCGCAGGCTGGCAAAACGTTTAAATATACGGAAAAAGGCCCGGTGGGGTTATCTGGTGGCAGAACGGTTATTGTGGTTTCTTCTCGCGGTGGTTTTTATACCGCTCCACCTTTTTTAGATATGGATTTTCAAGAACGCTATCTTCAGGGTTTTTTCCGGTTTCTTGGTATTAGCGATGTTCATTTCGTCCGCGCGGAAGGCGCTTCAAAAGGGGATGAAATTAAGAACCGTGAAATCCAACATGCGAAATCTTCTATTCATTCCGTTATTACATCCATAGTCGTTCAATAATTATTAAGGTGGACATGATGCTCTATGCTATTACGCTGTATTACACCAGCCCGAAAGATGAACTAGAAAAGAGTATTGACGCACACAAAAAATGGCTGGCGGATAATATTAAAAAAGGCAATGTCATTTTTGCCGGTCCTCTGGACGATGGCACTGGCGGGTTTATTTTAGCCTACGGATTAGATAGCGCTGACATGGAAGACATTCTGGCGGAAGATCCATTCATCAATCTGGGATTAGTCAAAACAGAGATAAAGACCATTGAACCTGGAATCTGTTCGAGCCATTTCTATAGTGAATGGGCGGGGAATGCGAAGGCGTTGTAAATAGCCTGTAGATATCCTTACTTATTATGATTGTGCGAAAACGCCATGAGAACATGGCGCTTTAACATCATCGTGAAATAAAACGAATATAGGGAAATAACTTCCGATTTACAGCCCAGCGAATTTAAACGGCGTAGCGGGTTTAAAGTGATCGGAAGCCTGACCAGAATAAATGGTGCTTTGGTTTGGCCCTAAATCTAACTTGCTGGCATTATTTCCACGCGGGGAGAAGTCAATTTTTTTTAAATCAACCCAAAAGATATTCGGAGATACCGCAGATTCAAAGAAATATTGTAGCGATTTATGGTCTATGACAGTGCGCCAGCGCGTTGAGGAGATATTCGGCATTTCTGGCAAGGAATAGCCATAGGGAACAGATGCATTACGTATAATGCTGAATGCGGCGGCCAAATCTGCTTTATCTTTCTCTATTTTCGCTTTTTCTGGTTTATTTTCTTTTAGTTTATTTGGATCAACATGTTTCACATAGAATGAGGCGCGGACAAAGCGATCGGCGGCGCGGTTCGTTCCCGGTAGCATCACATTGCCACCTATCTGATCCCAATAGGCATTAAGCGTTAACTGTTGATCGAAGGTCGGAGAATTGGTCATCACCTGATAGTCCTTATTATGGTGAATGACCTGTTTGCCGTCGATGTATTCAATAATTGCACTGTCACCAGATGAATCAGACAAGGAAAGATGGAGCGTTGCCTTTCTATCCTGATGCGGTAAGTCTTTTGTGACCAGTGTAAATTTTTCCTCTTGCAGCGCCTTTACGGCTTCATCAACGGTAGCAAAATTATCCAACACGTATTGTGCCCAACCAGCGACACTTAAACCCAGTTTTTGTGCTGTCGGTGCGGCTTTAGGATATTCAGATTCCGCCAGCCAGAGTACGTTAGCCGCCAACCCTTTTTCATTCACGCCATCGGTTGTGGAGGCCATATTTGGGTTACTGTCGAAAGCAGAGGCAATGACACTACCGTATTTTGATGTCCACTCCAGAGAATGCTGGCCTGCGGCACCAGAACGCTTTAATTCTCGTGGGAAAATCCAGAGATTGGTCTCGGTATCCTCGGCCCAGTCCATTGAACGGGCCGTAATAGGGTAATCAGGGTTCTGTACGTCCTTATAAACTAACCGCGTACAGGCGAGTGAAACCGCTGAACTGAACGTTAATGTCGCCAATGAAATAGCACACACCATTAACTTAACTTGCTTATTATTTCTTATCATTTAATTTCTCCATTTTATTCTCATAGGGGAGTTCGATCATATTACCGCTGATTATAGTCAGTGATTTATTTATGGGAGGTGGTGGCTATAAAATAAATAGAACGATGTATGCTGATTAGTTTATTTATTATTATTCAATGGGAATGTATTTTTTTTGATGGTTTGTTTATTTTAGGTTTATTTTTAATCAAGTTACGCATTAAAACGAGCATTGCATAAAACGCGTTGAGACGGTTGTCGTCGTACCCACGCAACGTAAAAATAGGTCAATATTTCACCCAATGTCTTAACCTTACCGACAACAGGCAGTAGACTGGTGAAATGCTTTTTTTGACCGATCTTCACTGTGGGCGCTTGCCTGCGGGCGTATCGATTCCGTTCCATCTCTTTTCTGTGAGCTATCTGGCCTATGACGTACCTCAAATTCTTGGGGATTGGGTTTATTTGTGTGCTGTTGCTGTCTTTTTGGCAAAGCTGGGCGCAGTCAACACGTAACGGCGAAACGTTTAGCGGGCAAAGTTGGTGGTCTGCCAAGCGCGATTCTTCAGGCTTAGCGCCGAATCCTGTGCAATTTCGCCAAACGGCGATCGTGCAGGTTTATGCTGCACCGACCTACGGCTGGCGCGGGCTGGTGGCCGTACATCCGTGGATCATTTTCAAGAAGGCGGGGGAAACGCAATATCGCCGCTATGAGGTGGTGAGCTGGGGGAGCGATAACGTTGTCCGCCTGAACCGTTCGGCGGCGGATGCGTATTGGTACGGGGCGATGCCGAAGCTGTTGGTGGAGCATCGTGGCGACAAGGCGCAAGCCATGATCCCGCAGATTGAGGCCGCGATCAAAAGTTATCCGTGGCCAAAGACTTACCACGCCTGGCCGGGGCCGAATAGCAATACGTTTCTCGCACACATTGGCCGCGAAGTACCGGCGCTCAAGCTGGATATGCCTGCTAACGCTATTGGTAAGGATTACCGCCCGATCACGCGTCCGGTTGGACTGTCGCCGTCGGGAAGCGGCGTGCAGATCTCGCTGTTAGGCGTTCTGGGTATCACGATGGGGGTTGAAGAGGGCATCGAAGCCAATATTCTGGGGCTGAACATGGGCGTGGATATGAACCCGCCAGCGCTGCGCTTGCCTTTTGTTGGCCGTCTCGGCTATGAGAAAACGGGTCGCGAAGAAGGCTAAGCGTAGCATCTCTTCCTTACGTTCCGCACTGTCGCAGGTGTGTCAGCAGATTGGCGACTTCGGGTTGCAGAATTGCGCCGGATTTCACGCCCAGCCAGAGCTGGCGTGAAGCCCACTCATCGGTGAGGTTGATGGCACGTAACCCGGTCCCCAGCACTTCCGGGCGAATCGCGCCTTCCGGCAAGACGCTGATACCCAGTCCCGCTTCTATCATCCGGCAAATACCGTCAAAGCTGCTGAGCTGCACCCGCAGGCGCAGCACTCTCCCTAGTTCATCCGACGCATCTCTCAGCTGTTTCAGCAGAGAGCTGCCGCTATTGAGGCCGACATAATCGTAGTGCAATGTGTCGTTAAAGCTCACTTCTGACCGTGCGGAAAGCGGATGTTGAGGAGGAACGAGAACAACCAGCTTGTCCCGACGATAAGGAATTTTCTCGACGCCCTGTGAGCCGACATTGTCCGCGAAGATGCCGATATCCGCTTCCCCCATCGCCAGCGCGGTCACCACGGTTTTACTGAGCTTTTCCTCCAGGTTAATACGGATGAGTGGGCGAGTCTGAAGGAATGACGCCAGATCCTGTGGAAGAAACTGAATAACCGCCGAGGTATTTGCCCACATATGCACGTGGCCGCGCACGCCAACGGCGTAGTCGTTCATTTCGCTCGCCATGCGCTCGACGTTGCTCAACACATTGCTTGCAAGATTCACCAATTCTTTGCCTGCTGGGGTTAACGCCAGACCGCGCGGCATGCGGACAAATAGCGCACAGTCCACGGTACGCTCCAGTTCGGCGATACGCTTGCTCAGGGCTGAAAGCGTGATGTGAAACTTCTCTGCGGCTTTCGTCAGGCTTCCCGTCTGGGCAACCTGCAAAAAGATGCGGAGCGACTGAAGGTCAAAATGCGCAGGATTAATCATGATGTATTGAGAGCCCTCAGCAGAACTGGAAACCAGCACAATAGCTGGCAGTTTGATTCCGCGCAGCATGTCGTCACATGGCTTATGTCAATCTATACGTTAACACAGCTGGAGGTTTTCCTGACAGGAAAGGGTCATGGACTATTCAGGGATTATCAAAAGACCGCGTTACTCCTAGGATGTGGGAAATATCATTAAGGATAGGGCTTATCAATGTCACTTATCGATCATATCGATCATCTTGTATTGACCTGTGTTGATCTTGCGGCGACCCGACATTTCTATGTTGATGTGTTGCAAATGCGGGAGGAAACGTTTGCAAACGGGCGCATTGCTTTTCATTTTGGTTATCAGAAAATCAATGTGCACCTGCGCGGAGCGGAGCATGAACCGAAAGCGCACCTGCCCGTCCCGGGAGCGCTCGATCTGTGTTTTATTGCATCGGTACCGCTAGAGCAGGTTATGGCGCATTTGGCGCACTGCCGTTGGCCAATTAGCGAAGGGCCGGTGATGCGAACCGGTGCAACGCAGCCAATCCGTTCTCTCTATCTGCGCGATCCCGATCTGAATTTGATCGAAATCGCGGAATATTTACCCTAAATACATTGTCTGCCTACCTGCCTGAAACGCAGTTCTCCAGATAGTCTTATGATATATAGGTCTGCATTTTCTATGTTTAGCTTAATGATGTTCAGCGATATGTTGTTGTGTTTGCTTTTGGGGATTGGGTTGGGGTTTTGCGGAGGTATGTTGGGGATCGGCGGTGGGCTTATTGCGATTCCTATTCTGGGTGTGCTCTTCGGGATGGATCAGCATATGGCACAGGGAACCGCGTTAGTGATGATTACGCCTAACGTGCTGATTGGTTTTCTACGCTATCGTCAACGTAACCGTATTGATACGCGAGTCGCGTTAACCCTGTGTGCTTTTGCTACGGGCTCTGCCTACCTTGCCGCTCACATTGCGTCATCGATTGATGTTCACCACCTCCAGCGCGCTTTCGCCACTTTCCTGCTGGTGCTGGCGACGTACTATATGTGGCAGTGGTATAACAAGAAGCGCAGCAAAAAGCCTGAGATTGTGTTGTCGCCCAAATATCTGCCGTTGATTGGCGTGGCGAGTGGGTTTATGTCCGGTATTTTTACCGTTGGCGGTGGTCTGGTGGTGGTGCCAGTGCTGGTGACACTGTTTGCCTTTGCGCAAACGCAGGCGCAGGGAATGGCGTTGATTCTGGTGGTGCCGGGCGCGCTGGCGGCGCTGCTTTCCTACTCGCAGGCAGGGAACGTTGACTGGAGTATTGGCGTACCATTGGCGTTGGGGGGCATTGTCAGCGTTTCCTGGGGCGTCGCGGTTGCTCACAAACTTCCGGTCGCTTATTTGCGCGGCGCGTTTTGTCTCATGCTGGTCGGCGTGGGTATCACGATGTTGGTGCTGAAATAATGGCGTAATCAAGGTGTTTTTTGCTGTGCGGTAAGTGAAAACGGAGTGTAATGCCCAGCGTGATAGTTAACGTTGGATCGGGGCGAAACGCATGCAGATGAAAAAATGGAGTACGTGGGTTGGCGTATGCGCGGTGGTCATCATGGCCGCGCTGTTTGCACTTTCTGGGCTATCTGATTTTGAGTTGGATAACGCCGATGTATCGACGCTCCATTTCTCGTCTGGGCAGAATGTTCTGTCGGGTTCTCTGATTGTGCCGCAAGGCGTTACGTCCCCACCCATTGTGCTGATTGTTCATGGTGACGGCCCGCAAGATCGCTTCTCCGACTCTGGCTATCTCCCCTTAATTAATCAGCTGATTGATGCGGGTATGGGTGTTTTCACCTGGGATAAACCCGGCATTGGGGAAAGTTCAGGTGAGTGGTTGGATCAATCCATGCAGGATCGTGCCGATGAAGTGGTGGCGGCGCTGAATGCTGTCAGAACACAACCGAGAATGGATCGGCGTAAAATCGGGTTCCTCGGTTTTTCTCAGGCTGGCTGGGTCATCCCTCTCGCCGCAAGCCAGTCTCAACCTGCCTTCTCCGTGATTGTGGGCGGCGCGCTCAATTGGAGAGAGCAGGGAGCCTATTATACTCGTCAGAAGCTCATGCGTGCTGGCGTGGCTGAAGCGGAGATTGAACGGCAGGTTAGCGTGGAATTAGCCGCCAACGATACCGTTTTCGGCCTGCCTGAACGCGCCGATCCTTCCCGGCGGCCGGATATCGAATCAAAGCGGTTTGCGTTCATCGCCCGTAATTATCTGGCGGATGCGACAAAAAGCCTTCTCACCATGCATGGCCCCGTGTTAGCCCTTTGGGGCAGCGACGATCTCAATGTTGATCCGCAGCAGAATGCGGGACGATATCGGCAACTCTTGATCGCTCGTCTTGATCGGCTGGTTGTGATAGTGCCGGCAGCGACGCATGGACTCCTGCGTGCGTCGTTGTTCAATGACCAACTGACGACTGCGTGGCCGCAGTGGAAAAGAGCGGCGTTCATCGTGTTGGGCAGGAAGGCCTATGCGCCTGAGGCTATTCATCAGATTACAGAGTGGATAACGGCGGAGCTTGGTAAAAACGCATCGCTTGAGTGAACGTATGTAAAGGAAGCCTGCATCATCGTTATCGCTCTTAATTCCTATTTATTCCTTTAAATAGAGAGGCATTCGGCCTAAAGTTTTCAGTGCTTCCTCCGTTGATAAGTAGGAAGTGATGCGGTTAGCGTGAATGGTTTTTCCGTTTCCAACCGCTGCTGGAACGGCCCGAGCGAAGCAGGGTCGGCGTCCCCTCTTAAGCCCAATCTGAATAAGGCGTGATGTATGAGTCTTGTGAGCTATCTAGGAAAGCAAACTCTCGGTGTACTGGCGGGTTATAAGCAGGATGGCGTGGTCATCCATATTTGTGGCGTTTATCCCAATGCGGATAACAGCCTGCGTGTTTTTTTCCCACACGGGCATGAGTTTGCCGTTGGCGATCTGGCAACGATCCACCTAGATAACCGCTCTGGGGTTGATGAATTTGATGCCAATATTCAGGTCTATCGTGCTTCTTATAAAGGGCGCGTTGTCGTTAGCGACGGGGATTGGGTTGTGCTGGAGCCGAGAGAGTGTCAGCTTTTGCACGGTTTCACGCCTGTGCTGGATATCCGCGAGCCGGGCTACCAGTTTCCACAAGACAACCGTCCGTCAACACCAGTACCGCTAACGCCGATGGTTGATTTTCCTCCAACGGAAAAGCAAGATTTCACTAATAAGGTCGGCGTGCTTATTACGATGGCGGAAGAGCAGCCACATACCACGGTACTGGCGTTCCTGTCCTCTGTGGATAACGATATCTTCCTGATCACGTTCCCCGAAACCTTTAAATCTCAGTTGCTCAAACGCAATCCACACTGCTTTTTTGCGATGGATGAGCGCAGCCATTATACCTTCGAGCGGGCAATTGAATGGAACTACACCCTTATTGAAGGAGAGGCGTTTATTATCGCGCATGACAATCCGCTCTATGAAAAAGTGCGCCATGAATTTGTTACCAAAAACCCGTGGGAAATCGCCTTTTTCACGCGTCCTGACGTCGAGGTTTACCATATTAAAAGCAAGCAGCTTGTATGCCCAGGGAATACACAAGCTCGCGGCTAAGTGATAAAAAATAAACGGGATAGTGCTATCCCGTTTATATGCAAGGCGTTGCTTGTATTGGCAGATAATTACCATACGGTCTGTTTTTTTCATTTTTTATTTCAGATAAAATGGCGTTGCTGTCTTTTAGCGGACGGCGCGTCCGTGCGACCGTATTGTGGGAATGAAACTGCATCGAGCTACTGGGTTTTTTCTTTCGGCTCCTGAGCCCATTCCACTTTACCTTTACCGGTATTTTTAGCCTGGTAAAGTGCGATATCGACACGTTTCATAAAGTGTTCGGTGGGTTCCTGCGGCTGTTTTTTACCCGCACCAATGCTGACAGAAAGGCGGTGCATATTCTTAATAATAATTTTGTTCGCATTTTTGAGCACTTCTCTTGCCAGCTTCTCTGCCCGCTCCTGCGTTCCGGCATACAGAATAATCGCGAACTCTTCGCCACCGATTCGGGTCGCGACCACCTCACTGTTATCGAAACGGGAAAGGATATGACCAAATTTGCTTAATACTTCGTCGCCTTTCATGTGTCCATATTTATCATTGATGACTTTGAAATTATCGATATCGATAATGAATAAATAAGGTGATTTCGCTTCGAGTTTTTTTAATTCATTAATAAAAAATCGACGATTAGGGAGCTGAGTGAGTTCATCGCTGAATGACTGCATTTTGGCTTCGATGTACTTATCGTTGATTTTATATATCAGGTTATGAACGCCAAATCCGACGCCAAACATACCAATAATTCTTAGCAAATCCTCAACATAATACCCAACCAGTCTGGGCTGATAGATAAACTCATCCATGAAGTCAAACGTGGCTGAACATATCCAGATGTACAGCCCGAGACGAATGGATAACGCAGAGGTATGGTTCAGTGATATCTTACTGGTACAGGACAGGATAAAAAAAAGAAAAACCAGCGCAATCAAGTCAGTATAAGAACCTGGGTTATGGTGCAATTGCTCATGAAAGTCGCGGTGTTTGAAGAATAAAAGGTTGAATATAATGACCGACGCAGATAATAGCAGGGCGAGTCTGACAGACGAGGAGGACTTTTTATTTCTATCAATAAAGTCGTGGTCATACTCTTTAAAATGCATTGCGGATCTCCTCTTGCATCACCTTTCAATCCTATCATGAAACCCATTGAATACATTTAGCATCGTAGTGCCGAGCGGTATACCCCAGAAAATGACGTAGGGCGGATTGATGTTGCAAAAGCAGACGCCCGATCGCTCAGGCGTCTTTACCGATTAGAAATCGGCTTTCAGTACCACGCGGTAGCGGGCTTTGCCGTCGCGTACGTGCTGGATGGCTTCGTTGATTTTTGACATCAGGAACAGTTCCGTCTGCGGCTTCACGTTGGCGCGCGAAGCGAGTTTCATCAGGGAACGCAGCTCATGTGGTGAACCGGTAGAAGAACCGGAAACGCTACGGTCGCCCGCGATAAGCGTGAAAGCTGGAACGCTAAATGGCTTCATCACTGCACCAACGGTATGGAATTTCCCGTTATAGGCGAGTGCATTGAAGTAGGGTTGCCATTCCAGATCGACGTTCACTGTGTTGATGATGAGATCGAACTGGCCTGCCAGTGCGGTCAATGCTTGCGGATCGCGGCTGTTGACGACCTTATCGGCACCCATTGCCAGCACTTCCTGCTCTTTGGCTGGGTTCGAGCTGAATGCCGTGACTTCACAGCCCATTGCGTGCAGGAGCTTAATCGCGATGTGACCCAGACCGCCGATGCCGATCACGCCGACGCGGCTGGTTGCGGTGACATGGTGCATTAACAGCGGTTTGAAAACGGTGATACCACCGCACAGCAACGGACCCGCCGATTCGATATCGATGGAATCTGGAAGCGGGATAGCCCACTGCCAGTTCGCACGGATCTTATCGGCAAAACCGCCTTTATTCAGGATGGTCGGGACGCTGCCTTGCTGGCAGTTGGTTTGGCTGCCGCTGATACAGGCATCGCAGTGCCCACAGCTACGTGCTGTCCAGCCAATACCGACGCGCTGACCAACCTTTAATCCTTTGTTCTTCGCCGTGTCGCCCAATGCGTGCACGCGGCCAATCACTTCATGCCCAGCAACCAGCGGATAGCTCGACATGCCCCATTCGTTATCGATCATTGAGAGATCGGAATGGCACACGCCGCAGTAATCCACCACAACTTCAACGTCTTCCGCCTGTAGTTCACCTGCATCAAACTCATACAACTCCAGCGCTGCACCTGCTTCCGGTGCGGCATAACTTTTTATCATCGTCATCACAATCTCCTCAGTATGGGTTTGATTAATGAGTCTAAAGGGTTATGGCGTTTTTCTCTATGTCACAACGTGCCTGTGGTTTTTCATTTTGTGTCGGCGTGGGGAAGGACGGGCAGCGCTTGCTTTACGTTACCCACTTACTTATGCTGCAAAGCGTAAGATCCTATCCCATTAGGGCTATTTCGTTTGCCATTTTGAACCTGGGCAGTGCTCGAAATCCTCACGTACTCCATGTACGCTCCGGTTTCTGCGCGCTGTCCGCGTCCAAACTGACTGCACCAATAACGCCTACTGGGATGGCTCTAAGTACATGACTCGGGGTGCCCTTCTTTGTGAAGGCTGAGAAATACCCGTACCACCTGATCTGGATAATGCCAGCGTAGGGAAGTCACGGTATGCCCACCGGTTGCCGCCTTCTTCCACGCCGGTTGGGAGACCTATGAACACGCGACCCACCGACTTTTCTGCCGCTCAGGCAGCAACCTCACTGACCCAATTCCGTTCCGCCTCGCCGCTGGTGCACTGTTTGACCAACGATGTGGTGCAATCTTTTACTGCTAATGTGCTGCTGGCGCTGAATGCGTCGCCTGCGATGGTGGTCGATCCCGAAGAAGCTGCGCAGTTCAGTGCGATAGCTGATGCGCTGCTGATTAACGTCGGAACGCTGGAGCGCTCGCGTGCCGAGGCGATGCGAACGGCAGTCAACAGCGCGCATCAAGCGGGGACGCCGTGGGTGCTCGATCCGGTTGCGGTCGATGGTTTAACTTTTCGGAGTGAGTTTTGCCGAGAACTGCTGGCGTGGAAGCCGGCGGCGATTCGCGGCAATGCGTCTGAAATTATGGCGTTGGCGGGCTTATCCGCACAGGGGAGAGGCGTGGATAGCGGCGATGATTCGCTGGCGGCATTCCCTGCTGCACGCGAATTGGCGCGGCAAGTGGGGACGATCGTTGCGGTCACCGGCGTGGTGGATTATGTCACGGACGGCGAGCGAAATATCTCGGTAAGCGGTGGCGATAGCATGATGACGCGCGTGGTTGGTACGGGCTGTGCGCTGTCGGCGGTCGTCGCGGGTTTCTGTTCTTTAGAGGGGGATCGTTTATCGCACGTGGCGGCAGCGTGCTATGTCATGGCGTTAGCAGGGCAGCAGGCGGCTTTGGTCTCGCAAGGTACGGGGAGTTTTATCCCCAACTTCCTCGACAGGCTCTATACCCTGCGCGCGGAGGATCTGGCATGAAACGTATCAATGCGTTGACGATTGCAGGCACCGATCCGAGCGGCGGTGCGGGTATTCAGGCGGATTTAAAAGCTTTTTCCGCGCTGGGCGCTTACGGCACCTCGGTCATTACCGCGCTGGTGGCGCAAAATACGCGCGGCGTGCAGTCCGTCTACCGGATTGAACCGGATTTTGTCGCGGCGCAGCTGGATTCCGTGCTGAGCGATGTACGTATCGACAGCACTAAGATTGGGATGCTGGCGCAGATCGATATTGTTGACGCGGTTGCTGAGCGCCTGCGCCATTACGCGGTGCCTTTCATTGTGCTGGACACCGTGATGCTGGCGAAAAGTGGCGATCCGCTACTTGCTCCGGAGGCGGTGGAATCGATCCGTCGTGAACTGCTGCCGCTGGTTTCCCTGATTACGCCCAACCTGCCGGAAGCCGCGGCGCTGCTGAATACCTTACCTGCCACTAACGAGCGGGAAATGCGTGAGCAGGGGGAAGCGCTGCTGGCGATGGGCTGTCAGGCGGTACTGATGAAAGGCGGACACCTCAGTGAAGCGGAAAGCCCAGACTGGCTGTTCAGCCGACAGGCCGAACCGCAGCGCTTTAGTTCCCCGCGCGTGAATACCCGTCATACGCATGGCACCGGCTGCACGCTGTCTGCCGCGCTGGCGGCGCTGCGACCGCGCCACGCTAGCTGGGGCGAAACGGTCTACGCCGCGAAGGATTATTTGCAGCAGGCATTACAACAGGCCGACACGCTGGAGGTCGGGCACGGCATCGGCCCCGTTCACCATTTCCATCGCTGGTGGTAAAGCCATAAGTAAATTGACTTGTACTTTGCGTGACAGTGCGCGAGCGTCCGGTTACTTTGCTGTGAAATCTTGGCGTTAATATGAAATAGGGTGTGGGGATAACATATGGCAGGTTCTGCTCGCAGCGCGATGGCTGCCAAGGCGCTTCAGACGATACTCAATATCGGCCTGCTGGTGCTGGCGACTATTCTGGTGATTTTTTTAGTCAAGGAAACGTTCCATCTGGCGAAGGTGCTGTTGATCTCCAACGAGAAAGATTCCTCCTATCAGCTGATAGAAGGCATTGTGATTTATTTCCTTTATTTTGAGTTCATTGCGCTGATCGTGAAGTATTTCCAGTCCGGCTATCACTTCCCGTTGCGCTATTTTATCTACATCGGCATCACGGCCATCATTCGCCTGATTATTGTCGATCACAAAAGCCCGTCGGATACGCTGGTGTATTCCGCGGCGATCCTGCTGCTGGTCGTGACGCTGTACCTAGCAAACAGTAATCGCCTGAAACGGGAATAGGAGAGACAGGAGTCGTCGAAGCGCACCGCTATTCCAGTAGCGAGCACTGAGGCGGTAGCCGACAGTGAATCGCGGCGGGAAGCACCTCGATGCGGAAGCGTTTGGCGGTGAGCGGCTCGCCATCCAGGTTAAACGTCATATCGTCTGGCGCGGTAATCTCCAGCCAAGGTAGGGTAGCGGAAATCATGTTCCGATTTTCGCTGCCGGTAAACCAGGCCTGAAGCATATTGGGCAGCAGCTCCGTTGCCGATAGTACGCTGAGTTCCAGTTGCCCATCGTTAATCAGCGCTTCTGGGCAAAGTTCCTGTCCGCCGCCCGCCTGACGACCGTTACCCACCGCGATGACCAGCGTATCGCCTTCCCAGTGAAAATCCGGCCCGCGAATCTCACAGCGCTCGGCTTGCAGCATGTCCATGCGAAAGAGCGCGTGCAGCACGTAAGACGCACTTCCCAGCGCGGCCTTCATCTTGGCCGGTGTCTCGGTGGTAATGCGCGTGGCGAAGCCGCCCGTCGCCATATTGATAAAATAGTGGCTGCCGTTCACGTTGGCGACATCAATGGCGGTGGCGCGGCCTTTGATCGCCAGCGTCAGCGCGTTGTGCATCTCCATCGGAATCTGACAACTGGTGGCGAAATCGTTGGCCGTACCCAACGGGACAATCCCCAGACACGGGCGCACCGCTTCCGGCTGCACCGCTAACGCGGCGGCGACTTCATTGACGGTGCCGTCGCCGCCGGCGGCGATTACGTTATCCGCGTTGAGCTGGATCGCCTCTTCTACATAGCGTTTAGCATCGCCGTATTCCCATGTCACGCGGACATGCAGCGTATAGCCGTCCTTTCGCAGCTCATCAATGGCCTCGCGGAGTGCTTCATTGCCCGCACTCTTCCCGTTCAGAATCAGCAGTGTGATTGGATTTTTTTCCATGTCTTATTTCTCTGGCTACGATGTTGTTGTTAATTCAGTGGCCGTTAATTCAGAAATAGCGCAGTGAATACAAACGAGTTGCAGTTAATCATAGTCACTAAATCGACAGGGAGGCATCAGAAGAATCGGTGAATGTGTGGAGGGAAATTGTCTAAGCAGCCAATTTTTTCTTTCTTACAGGTATGATTTAAGAAAGCCAAACTGGGCGTAAAATGCCCGTTCCCCAGTCTGGCTGATTTTATACGTTATGAGAACCGGCGGGTGATCCCTGCTACGCGTTCGCCAAATTTCAACGCAGTGTTCAGATCTCCCTCAGGGATTTTGTCTGCACCAGCATCGGAAGGGGACTGAACGAGTAGCCCGACGGAGCCACCCAGGTTGTTAATGTCATCACGCGTTGATGCAACAGTGTTGTTTGGCAAAAAGCCTAAACTGACCCAGAGTCCACCATGCTGTGACGCGAGCGTCTGAAGAAACTGCAACGTCACTTGTTTGTCTCCATTCAGGCTGGCGCTGTTCGTGAACCCAGCGAATACTTTGTCCTGCCAGCCACATTGCGCCCATACTTTTGATGAAGCATCGGCGAATTTTTTGAATTGCCATGGCACGCCACCCATATACGTTGGTGCGCCAAAGATGATTGCGTTAGCATCATTTAACTGTTGCCATTCGCTTTCCTGAATGTTGCCATTGTCATCAATCGCAATCAGGCTTGCACCAGCACCTTCCGCCACTTTCTCTGCGACAAGTTTGGTATGGCCATATCCAGAATAATAGATAACTACTGTGCTCATTGTGTTTCTCCGTTGTGCCTCTGATTAGCAATGTTCAAACCGGTTCAGTATTGGTTTGTCAGTCACTCGATGTATTTACCTGAGTCAACACTCAGTCAGTTCTATTTAAAGCCACGATGCTTTCTTGTTTTCATTCATCTGCGGGATGCTGGAATCTTTGTTTCAGTCGGTTTATTTCGCATATAAAAAGTCATGCTAATCAGTAATATCATGGTCAGAGCAACCACGGCATGTAACGTTGTGATGACGCCAGCGGAGAACGCAATTTTCCCTGCGCTAATCACTTGTTCAGCCTGAGCAGAGAGTAGTTTCGTGGCAACAAGAATTGTCTGGTCGAGGCTATCCCAAGCCACAGAGGGCAGTTGAATATTGTCCGGCGGATTAAATGTTCTGGTATAAAAAGATGCAATAATGCTCCCCATTACGGCAACACCAAGTGTCCCACCCAGTTCATAGGAAATGCCTTCCAGCGATCCTGCCATACCGGCTTTGTCTTCTGGGGCACTTATCATGATCGCGGTCGAAGACACCGACATCATCCCACCTAACCCGAACCCGGTAAGCCCGAGCACAATGGTTTGTAGTAACAGAGTATTTTGTTCAGGCAGAAAGGTAAAAAGAGCCAAGCCAGATGCCGCAAGGAACAGCGTAAGAGCTAACATACGCTCGATACCAATACGGAACAGAAATGCCCCGAATAATGGGCCAGCCACCAATGCCCCCGCCGCGATGGGGAGGATAAATAACCCAGCTTCCAAGGGCGTGAAAGCACGGACAAGCTGGCGCTCCTGGCTAAGGACAAATTGCAGGCCAATCACGATAAAGCTGGCAAAAAATGCCCCTGCTGTGCCAAGAGCAAACCTCGTGTTACCAAAAAGACTGAAATCAATAATGGGTGACCGGAGCGTCTTTTGCCGCAGGATGAATCCCCAGGAGAATGCGATCCCCATAAGGAGCGCGATAATGACCTCATTCCAATGGATTTCGGCTTTCAGTAAACCTTTTAGTGCGTAGAGCAACGCGATTAATGCCACCGTCAGCAGCGCTGATGTCAGAGCATCCCAATAGCGTTCTGGATTGCCCGATATCGGCGGGATTTTGATGAATGTAAAGAATAGCGTTAGCAAAACGATCGGCACATTGATCAGGAACACCGCTCCCCACCAGAAATGTTCGAGCAGAACACCGCCTAATATGGGGCCTAACGCTGAGGCACCCGCCGAGACGGAGCCCCAAACACCAATGGCGATGGCACGCTCATGGTCATGGGTGAAAACGACGCGAATAATAGAAATGGTTGCAGGGAGCATGATGGCCGCCCCTACTGCGAGGAGCCCCCTTGCAACAATCAGTAATTCAGCCGTGGGAGAAAATGCCGCCATTGATGATGCAGCGCCGAAAACAACCAGACCCGCCACAAACATTTTCCTGTGGCCTATTCTATCGGACAGCGTGCCACATCCAGGCAGTAAGCCAGCCATAACCAATGAGTAAGCGTTAACCATCCACAGTTTTTCTGACGTCGTTGCGTCAAGTTCGTGGGCAAGGACAGGAAGTGCGACATTCAGCACCGTCATATCAATGCCAACAAGGACGAGGCCCGCAGAGACAATAGCAAGCACCATCCAAGGGTTTTTTTCAGCAATCACTTAGGGGCTCTCGTCATATCAATAAGGTGGTTCATGAATGCATCTATATTTTGGGGCGTAACGCCAAACATGTGGCCGAGCCAGATACCATCAGCAGCAAATCGGGCATTTTCGAGTTGTAACTCGGTTTCACCGTATCTTTGTAATAAATCGTTTAACCACTTACCCCATATCATCCGCAACTCAGGTACTGAAAGCGTGGTAATCCATAGTGGTCCGTAGTCGGAGTCAGCCCCAGTTTCAAATACGAGCTGTACATAAGCTCGCGTAAATCGACCATAAGGATCAGGGTCTGACGACATTCTTGTTATTAAATCGTGTTTGAACTCCTGCAAGAGGTGCTCGAAGACAGCGCTTACCAGAGCATGTTTATTAGTGAAATGATGGAAGAGGCCGCCTTTCGTCACGCCGGCATCCAAAGCAACAGCCTCAAGGCTGACAGCGCCAAACCCCTTCTCAAGCGCGAGTTTCTTCGCACTTTCTATCAGGTTCAAGCGGACCTTTTCAGGATCTTTTTTTCTACGGTGAGCATTCGTCATGAAAGAAACATACCAGTCGGTTTGTTTTTATTCAAGCGTGTCGCTTAGAAGTTATTACATTATTCAGGACGTGGCTCGTATAGGGAAATATTAAGATTTGAGCCATATTTGGAAAGCTGAAATGACGGACCGTCGCTTACTATCTGAAACTATTTAACTTTATACGCGTAATACTTCAAGTTGCATGTGCGTTGGATACGTTCAAATCTACTCCTAGTCGATTTGTCGTCCGAATCACTTACTTATGTAAGTTCATCGGGATGAAAGGTAGAGGACTGCCATCTCCACGTCGCTTCCGCCCATCATCGTCAGAAGACTCGCCCGTTAACACGTATAAAAAGAAAAGCCAGCTCAAGGGAGATTGAGCTGGCCAAGGAGGTGGTTCCTAGTAGTATCACTACGCTTATTTTTCGTTCTATGTTTTCTCAGCGACGCAATACTAACCACAAGACCAGCGAATTGATGTGATCTGTTTCTAATATTCGTCAAAAACCCCGAGCTTTGTAACGATACCCTTGAACTCTGATGTACTGAATCGCGGTTGATCACCGTCGATAATAGCGAGCCTACGAGAAGGAAGACATTGCGTTGTTGGAGACATTGCCGGATGTATGGGACATCCGGCGATATGATGCGCTTATTCCGCGTTAGGGTTGCGCGTGGTGGTGCCCGGTAGATTGCGCAGCAAGAGCGCATAGTCTAGCGAGATATCGTCCGGCACGGGCAGATAAACGATATGACCGTTACCCGGCGCCACATCAGCAGGTTGCCCTTTGGCATTCTGCATGGAGTCGATGGTGAATTGAATATTGCCGTTTGGCGTCATCATCTCCACGCTGTCGCCGCAGGAAAACTTGTTCTTCACCTCGACTTCTGCCAGCCCATCGCGACGCACGCCGGTGAATTCACCGACAAACTGCTGACGATCGGAGACAGAATAGCCGTAATCGTAGTTTTGGTAATCTTCATGCACGTGACGACGCAGGAAGCCTTCGGTGTAGCCACGGTGTGCCAGGCCTTCCAGCGTTTCCAGCAAGGTTGGGTCGAACGGTTTACCTGCCACGGCATCGTCGATGGCGCGGCGATAAACCTGTGCGGTACGGGCACAGTAATAGAATGACTTGGTGCGGCCTTCGATTTTCAGCGAGTGCACTTGCATTTGTGTCAGGCGTTCAACGTGCTGGATCGCACGCAGATCGCGGGAGTTCATGATGTAGGTGCCGTGTTCGTCTTCAAAGGCGCTCATGTACTCGCCGGGGCGCATGCTTTCTTCCAGCATAAAGACTTTGTCGGTCGGTTCGCCAATGCCCAGTGCAGGCTCAACGTTTTTCACCGCAATAGGTTCGTGCTGATGGACGATATTTCCGACTTCGTCCTCTTTGCCTTCCTGAACCTTATATTCCCAGCGGCAGGCATTGGTACAGGTGCCCTGATTCGGATCGCGTTTGTTGATGTAACCGGACAGCAGGCAGCGGCCAGAGTAGGCCATGCACAGTGCGCCGTGAACGAAGATCTCCAGTTCCATATCCGGCACGTTCTGGCGGATCTCTGCAATCTCTTCCAGCGACAGTTCGCGGGACAGAATGACACGCGTCAGCCCCATCTGCTGCCAGAATTTCACCGTCGCCCAGTTGACCGCATTGGCCTGAACGGAAAGGTGAATATCCATCTGTGGGAAGTTTTCCCGTACCAGCATGATCAAACCCGGATCGGACATGATCAACGCATCCGGCCCCATTTCGATCACAGGTTGCAGGTCACGCAGGAAGGTTTTCAGTTTGGCATTGTGCGGCGCGATGTTAACAACGACGTAGAATTTTTTGCCCAGTTCATGCGCTTCGTTAATGGCTTGCGCCAGCGTCTGATGGTTGAATTCGTTATTGCGCACGCGCAGGCTGTAGCGGGGTTGACCGGCATAAATCGCGTCCGCGCCATAGGCAAAGGCGTAGCGCATATTTTTCAGCGTACCGGCCGGAGAAAGCAGTTCCGGTTTAAACATGGTATCTCTCGATTCTGATCACAAGTCAGGCTGCTCCGCGGCGGGAACAGTAAAGGCGGAGGATTCTAGCGTTAATAGGGGGAAATTGCAGTAGACGACATACGAAAAGTGGGGCCTTTGTTTGACATACATCAATCGTTTGAAGCAAATCAATTTTTTGGCCTAAATAAAGCATGGCCTGCCATTAATCGAGCAGGCCGGATAAAACAGGATTAATGCGTGGCGATACGGGATTTTCCAAACGTTTCGCGATTGTGGGGCTGAGACAAATCAAGCAATGGGCCAACCGGCACGATCCGCGTCGGGTTCAGCCAGGCAATACCGTAATAGCCCGTTTTGATGTGATCGAGATTGACCGTCTCTGCGATACCCGGCCACTGATACAGTTCGCGCAGGTAGTTCGATAGATTTGGGTAGTCGGCAATGCGCTTCAGGTTACATTTGAACGCACCGTGGTAGGCCACGTCAAAACGCACCAGCGTCACGAATAGACGCCAGTCGGCCTCGGTCAGCGTGTCGCCGAGCATATAACGATGATTGCCCAAATGTTCGTCCAACTCGTCCAACGTGGCGAAGAGTGTGGTGACGGCATCGTTATAGTGTTCCTGTGTTTTGGCGAAACCGGTCTTATACACGCCGTTATTGACGTTGTGATACACGGTTTCGTTCCAGCGGTCGATCTCTGTGCGCAGTTCTGACGGATAGAAATCGAGGTGGTTATCGGTCAGGCCATTAAATTCGCTGTTCAGCATACGGATGATATCTGCCGATTCGTTATTCACGATGCGGCCTTCCACTCGATCCCACAGTACAGGGACTGATACCTTTCCGGTGTAGTCGGGCACGCAGGCGGTATACAACTGGTGCAGATAGTGAATTTCTCCCACATGCTCACCCGCATCCTGAGGCGTGGTAAATTCCCAACCATTATCGGCGATGCGTGGGTAGGCGACCGAAAGCGAGATGATGTTCTCCAGCCCTTTCAGCTTGCGGAAAATTAGCGTACGTGACGCCCACGGGCAGAGATAGGAAACAAAGAGCTGGTAACGCCCCGCTTCTGGCACCAGCTCGGTTTGCCGAAATTTGGTTTCTTCACGGTGGAATGCGCCGTTTTTGATCTCTTCCGCCGCGACATCGCCGTTAACCCATTTGCCATTCACTAAACCTGACATATGCTTTTCCCTTATCTGTGCTGTTGCAGGTGACCCATGTCCCGCACGGTGTGCAGGGTGATACTCGTTATTATTGTAGGCTTAAAAGAGTAACAGCCTTGGGAAAAGAGAAAATGACAAAATTTTCATTAAGTCAGACAGTATTTTTGACCAGCATGGGAATGAGATGGCTAACGTTTAGCCGCCAGCAGACCGTACAGCGCGGAATCTGACACCTCGCCGTCCACAATCCAACGCTGCTTTAACAGCCCTTCCTGTGTGAAGCCTAACCGTTCCAGCGAGCGAGCTGACGCCAGATTGCGAGGATCGATTTCGGCTTCCAGTCGGCTTAGCCCCACCGTTCCAAAGGCAAAATCCCGCAGGGCAGAGAGCGCTTCCGCCATATAACCTTTCCCTTGCGCACTCGCCGCCATACAGTAGCCGATCTCGGCGCGCTTAGACTCAATCTCAAGGTTGAACAGCACGCAGGTGCCGATCAGTTCACCGCACTCTTTAACTTCCAGACCCAGCTTCATGTATTGCCCTGCGCACAGCGCGCTCCAATCTTCGTCAATCGCATCATGCGCCTGTTCGATGTGCTGCCAGGGCGGATGATTCCAGAAACGCATCACGACGGGATCGGACATAAAAACGAACAGTGCAGACGCATCATCACGATAGAGTGGGCGCAGCAGCAGGCGAGGTGTCTCGATTTTGGTGGTTTCGGAAAATAGCCTGGTCATTATCGCGAAAGCCTCTTCTGTGTGGTACGGATTCGTATGGAATGGAAGACGGTTACGCTGACTGATGGCAGGCTTGCAGTGCCGCAATATCACCCGCGGCGATGATGTCCAGATGACGGGTGATTTTTTCTATCGGCCAGTCCCACCAGCACAGCGCTTCCAGCGTATTGATGACGTCTGGCGTAAAACGGGTTTTAAGGGGGTTTGCCGGATTGCCGCCGACGATCGTATAAGCGGGCACATCGGCGGTGACCACGGCGCGTGACGCAATGATGGCACCATTTCCGATGCGGATGCCGGGCATGATCAGCGCATCATAGCCAATCCAGACATCGTTGCCGATATGCGTGTCACCTTTATAAGGCAGTTCCTCTGGCTTCGGCGTCACTTTTTCCCAGCCGTTGCCAAAAATCTGGAAGGGATACGTCGACAGGCCGGAAAGCCGATGATTTGCGCCGTTCATGATAAATTTTGCCCCGCGCGCGATGGCGCAAAACTTACCGATGATTAATTTATCGCCGAGAAACGGATAGTGGTAGAGCACATTTCGCTCGAAGTTTTCCGCGCCGTCGGGATCGTCATAATAGGTGTAGTCGCCAATTTCAATATTCGGGTTGGTGACAATATTCTTGATGAAACACACTTGCGGGAAACCGGCCATGGGGTAGCGGTTATCCGGATCGGGTCCGTTCAATAGGGTCTCCATAACATCATAAGCTCCAATAACATCATAGGGCGATTGGTGTTATACCTCATTGCAGGGCGCGGCTTCCCAGCGATAGCCGATGCCGTATACCGTGCGGATAAATGAGGTCTCTTCGTCCAGCTGTTCCAGCTTGCGACGCAGGTTTTTGATGTGGCTATCGATGGTGCGGTCGGTCACGACGCGGTAATCGTCGTAGAGCTTATCCAGCAGCGCCTCGCGGGAAAACACCTTGCCCGGTTCGGTGGAAAGCGTCTTGAGCAGACGAAACTCTGCCGGCGTCAGGTCAAGGTTCTGCCCCAGATAGCTGGCTTGAAAGCCGCCTTTATCAATCACTAGCGCGGTTTCGGTTTTCTCGATGGCTTTCACGCCGTCGTTCTGCCAGCCGCAGCGACGCAGCAGCGTTCTGACACGCACGACGACTTCGCGTGGGCTGAAGGGCTTACAAATATAGTCATCGGCACCAATTTCCAGCCCCAGCAAGCGATCGATCTCCTCGCTACGGGCGGTGACCATAATAATCGGCACGTTGGAGAACTGGCGGATAGTGCGGCAGAGCGTCAGGCCGTCGCAGCCTGGCAGCATTAAATCCAGCAAAATGAGTGAAGGGGAATACAGCCGCACCCACTCGACGACATCGTTACCGTCGGACAGCCAGTGCGTGGCGTAGTCCGCTGCCTGAAGATAATCCACCAGCAGTTGCCCCAGCTTGGGCTCATCTTCGACAATCAGAATAGGTGATGCCATAGCGAAATCGGATGCGGTTGTCATAGCTCTGCTTATTGTCGGTTTCAGGAATAGCGATCGGGATAACGCTTAATCCGGTACGTGCGAGGGGAGCTCAAGGGTAATCATCACGCCCCCTAATGGCGAATGTTCAGCATACAGCCGTCCGCTATGCGCCTCAACGATATTATTGCAGATTGCCAGCCCCAGCCCAGAGCCGCCGCTGGCGCGGTTGCGCGAACTTTCCGCACGGTAAAAGCGCTCGAAAATCAGCGTGAGCTGCTCGTCGGTCACGCCGGGGGCGCTGTCCTGCCAGATAATCGCCCAACGTTTATGCTGCTGCATGAGGGTAATGGTCAACTGTCCCTGCTCGTCAGTGTAGCGCAGGCTATTTTCCAGCAGGTTGTTAAATAGCTGGCTTAAGCGATCCGAGTCGCCAAACACATCAGCCTGAGTCGGTAATTCGGTGGTAAGCGTAATCTGTTTTTTCTGGAAGCGTTCATGAAACGCGGCGATAGCAATATGCAGAAGTTGCACCACGTCCACCGCCGTTTTGCGGTAGGCCAGCGACCCGCGATCGGACAGGGTGAGCTGGTGCAGATCGTCTACCAGTTTGGTGAGCGTCGTCACCTCAGACTGGAGCGAGTGCAGCGAATGCGCGTCGGGCTTGCGTACCCCATCCTGCAAGGCTTCCAGCTCACCGCGCAGCACCGCCAGCGGCGTGCGTAATTCGTGGGAGACATCGGCCATAAACGCACGACGCGACTGCTCGTTTTTCTCCAGCGTGCTGGCAAGCTGGTTGAAATCCTGCGCTAGCCTGCCTAGTTCATCGTGTGAGCTTGCCGTCACGCGGGTGCTGAAATCTCCTGAGGCCAAACTGTGCATGCCGTTGACCAGCCGCTTGACGGGCGCGAGCAGGCCACGCGCGGTCAGCCAGGTGGCGATGATCGCGAGCAGTGTCGAGAGCGCGACAATCAACCAACTGGTACGCTGCTGTTGTTGATCGAAGCTGATGTCGGCGTTGCGGGTTAGGCGTTCAACGGGCGAGGCAACAATCCAGCCGACTGTCTGGTTTTGCACCTGAATCGGCTGCCAGGTGCCTTCGTTCGGTATCGGTGCCGGAGAGCCGAACAGCTTGCGCTTGCCGGTATCGAGTACCCACAGGCGCACGCGTAGCCCCTGCATATTGTTGTCGGTGTCGTTGTTCTGATCCAACGAGTGCAGCATTTTGAACACCAGCCGGTCATTGTTGCGTAGGAATGACCAGTCGCCGTGCTGTTGATATTGTTCCGCCAGCGCGTCGCGTAGCTGCGTGACCCGCTGTTCGTTGCCGCGCTTAATGTAGTCGATAAAGCCGCGTTCGAAGCTGACGCGCACGCCCCAGTGCATGGTAATCAGCACCAGCATACAGGTGGCGAAAATCGCGAGGAACAGCTTAGCGGTGATTCCGAATTTCATAACGACCTCACGATTGACGCGGCAGCGTTGACTGCTTGATGGTGTCCGGTGGGACGCGGTTAAAAATTAACACTGGCAGGGCGATGATGACGATCATGCTGAGATAGGTGTAAATAAACACCCTGTGGGTTTCTCCACTTCCTGCTGCCATATGCGGTTGGGAAAATAGGCCTAGCAGGATGCCTGCGATGCTGACGCCAAGGCTGGTGGACAACTGCATGGTCATCGACAGCAGACTATTGCCGCCGCTGGCTAACGTATCCGGCAGATCTTTCAGCGTCAGTGTATTCATGGTGGAAAAACGAATGGCGTTCACCATGCCAAGGAAGAACAAGACAATCGGGATCATCCAGATCCATTGCATCAGCGCGACTAGCGCGAACAGCGCCGTGACCAGTGCCAGTAGCAGCGTGGAGACAATCAGCACGCGGCGGTAACCGAGCTGGTTAACGACCTGCACCACGATCCGCTTCATACCCATACTGCCTAGCACCATTGGTACCATCATCAGCCCGGCGTGGAACGGCGAAAAGCCCATTCCCAACTGCAAAAATAGCGGCGTCATAAACGGTAACATGCCGCTGCCGATACGTGCCAATAGCCCGCCGGTCAGGCCGATAGAGAAGGTATGGGTGTCGAACAGACGCAGATTAAACAGGGCTCGTTCGTTACGGCGCGCGTGTAGCCAATAGCTTAACAGGGCGATCAGTCCAATCGCGATTAACGCAAAAATGGCAATCGGCGGAATGCCGAGGCTGCGGTTACCGTCCAGCGCCAGCGTCAGTGTCGCCATACCGATGGCAAGCCAGAGGAAGCCGCTGATGTCAAAGCGCTGCGTTCGCATAGTGTAATTGGGCATCAGGAACCAAGTTGCCAGCGCGCCGATAATGCCAACGGGCAGGTTGATAAAGAAAATCCAGTGCCAGCTGGCGTATTCCACCAGAAAGCCGCCGAGTGCGGGCCCCATTAATGGGCCAATCTGGCCGGGCAGCGTCACGAATGTCATTGCTGCCATATACTGATCGCGCGGGACGATCTTCATCACGGTCAGCCGTCCTACCGGCACCATCATTGCGCCGCCGACGCCCTGAATAACGCGCGAGGCCAGCAGTTCATTCAGCGTTTCCGAACGGGCGCACAGCAGCGATCCGAGCGTAAACAGCAGAATCGCAGTGAAAAAGATGTTCTTCACGCCGATACGATCCGCCAGCCACCCGCTGGCAGGTAGCATCACCGCGACGGTCAGCACATAGGAAACAATCACCGAATGCATATGCAGCGGGCTTTCATTCAGACTCGCGGCCATCGAAGGCAGCGCGGTATTCACGATGGTGGTATCCAGCGTCTGCATAAAAAAGCCAAAGGCAACAATCCAAAGCTGCCAGCGGACGGAGGCTGGTTGGGTCATCTTCCATGACCCTCTGGATAGTTGGATATATTCGGCATAGTCGGTGGTGTCCTCACATTGTGAATATTTTTATCTCGGCGAGGTTTCGTGCGCTCAAGTATCACCGTTTTTCTAGTAGCGTTCCGAACGCGCCCGACCAAGGGCGGCTCAATTGCCGTCGCCCTTGGAACCCTGGCTTTTGGCGGGAAATTATGCCGCTATGCGGTGCCTTCGGGAAAAGCATCCTCTTTGCGGACCGCCGCTGACGCGTTCCCTACGCGGCATCGGCTTGCGCGGCATCCATGCCGCTTATCCGAGAGTATGCTTTTCCCTCAGCATAATTTACGCCAAGGTGGGAGTTCGTTGCGAGTTAAGCGCACGAAACCTCCCCAGAAATAGCATGTTATTAGATCGTTATCGTTGTTCATGTTCAGTCATGATAGTGACACATCTTGTCGCTCCGCTCATCCGAGAGAGCATCTTCTCCTCAGCATAATTTACGCCAAGGTGGGAGTCCGTTGCGAGTTAAGCGCACGAAACCTCCCCTGAAATAACATATTGATTATTATCACGACAGTGACAAATCCTTCTCTGGGGCTTTGCGCCGAATATGCCTCAGTTTGTCGAAAAACAGATACACCACCGGTGTGGTATACAGCGTGAGGATTTGGCTCATCACCAGCCCGCCGACAATAGTGATGCCGAGCGGCTGTCGCAATTCCGCACCGTCGCCGCTGGTCAACACCAGCGGCAGGGCGCCAAACAGCGCGGCCAGTGTGGTCATCATTATCGGACGGAAGCGCAACAGACAGGTCTGGAAAATCGCATCCTGCGCGCTCAGTTGGCCGCTGCGCTGCGCCACCAGCGCAAAATCCACCATCATGATCGCGTTCTTCTTCACGATCCCAATCAGCAGCATGATGCCAATCAACGCCACCAGACTAAACGGTGCGCCAAACCACTCCAGCGCCAGCAGCGCCCCTACGCCCGCCGAGGGCAGGGTAGACAAAATCGTCAGCGGATGCACATAGCTTTCATACAGCACGCCCAGCACGATATACACGGTAATAATGGCCGCCAGAATCAGCAATAGCTGGGAAGACTGCGACTGCTTGAACGCTTGCGCCGTACCGGAAAACTGGCCGCGTACTGCTGACGGCACACCCAACGATGTCATGGTTCTTTCTATCGCTGCCGTGGCGCTCGACAGATCGGTGCCTTCCGGCAAGTTGAAAGAAATTGTTGATGCGGCAGACAACCCCTGATGATTCACCGACAGCGGCGCGTTGAGCGGTTTCCAACTGGCGAAATAAGAAAGCGGGATGGGCTTGCCTTCTTTATTGATCACAAACATTTTGTCCAGCGAACTGACATCCTGTGTGTAGGTATCATCCACTTCCATCACCACCTTATATTGGTTCAGCGGCTGGTAAATGGTTGAAATCTGACGCTGTCCGAAGGCGTTATTGAGCAGTGCGTTGACGGCAGAAACGTTGATGCCGAGCTGCGCCATCGCATCGCGGTCGTAGGTGAGCGCCATTTCCGCGCCTTTATCCTGCTGATCGGAGTTCACATCGGCCAGCTCTGGCAACTTGCTGAAAGCGTTACGAATCTTAGGTTCCCAGGCGCGCAGTTCGTTCAAATCATCAGACAGCAGTGTGTACTGGTACCCCGCGTTCGCTTCACGCCCGCCGATGCGAATATCCTGCACTGGCATGAGAAACAGATTAGCGCCGGGTTCTTTTGCCAGCTTGATGCGCAGGCGGCTGATCACTTGTTGTGCCGATACATCACGCTCGGACAGCGGCTTAAGTGAGATAAACATCGACCCGCTGTTGGTGCGCGATCCGCCAGTAAAACCGTTAACGTTATCCACCGCCGGGTCGCTGCTGACAAGGGTCATGAAGTTCTGGAGTTTCACCGTCATGGCCTGAAAAGAAATGCTCTGGTCAGCCTGAATAAAGCCCATCAGTCGGCCCGTATCCTGCTCTGGGAAGAAGGTCTTCGGAATGCTGATATACAACCAGATATTGAGCGCGATGGTGCCCAGCAAGAGCAGTAACACCCAGCGAGCATGGTTGAGCACCCACTTTAGCGATTGCCCATAGCCTTGTTGCATCGCCAACAGCACGCGATTAAAACCGTGCTTGCGCGGCTGGCTGCGTTTAGGGACGGCATGCAGCAGTCGCGCGCATAGCATCGGCGTGAGCGTGAGTGAGATCAGCAGAGAAATCATGATCGCGACCGACAGCGTGACGGCGAATTCGCGGAATAGCCGCCCTGGTAAGCCGTCCATCAGCAGCAGTGGGATGAACACCGCTACCAGCGACAGACTCATGGATAAGACGGTGAACCCTACTTCGCGCACGCCCTGAAGCGACGCCTGTAGCGGCTTCATACCCGCTTCGATATGGCGGGAAATATTCTCCAGCACCACGATGGCGTCATCCACCACGAAACCGGTGGCAATGGTTAGCGCCATCAGCGACAAGTTATTCAGACTAAAGCCGCACAGGTACATGGCGGCAAAGGTGCCGATGAGCGATACCGGTACGGCCAACGCCGGAATGGCGGTCGCACGGCCGGAACGCAGGAACAGGAAGACGACCAGAATCACCAGCGCGACGGCAATCACCAGCGATCGTTCCACTTCCGCCAGTGAGGCGCGGATGGTGGGAGAACGGTCCTGTGCAACATCCAGCTGTATTTCGGCAGGGAGGCTGGCGCGCAGCTCTGGCATGGCGGCGCGGATATTGTCTACCGTGGTAATAATGTTGGCATCCGGCGCGCGGCGAATCATCACCAGAATCGCAGGCTTCGCGTTCGCCATCCCCGCGTTACGGGAATTCTGCACTGAATCTTCTACCGTAGCGACATCACTCAGGCGGACGGCGGCACCGTTGTTGTAGTGGATAATCAGCGGCGCATAGGCCGCGGCGGTTTTTAGCTCATCGTTGGTGCGTATCTGCCAGCTTTTCTGGCTGTTTTCGACATTTCCTAACGGCTGGCGCACGTTTGCCTGCGCGATAGCCTGCCGTACCTCGTCGAGGGAAATCCCCTGATTGAACAGCGCCACCGGATTCAGTGCGACGCGCACGGCAGGCAGCGAACTGCCGCCGATGGAGACATCGCCGACGCCTTCCATCTGCGAAATTTTCTGTGACAGCTGAGTCGAGGCAAAGTCGTACAACTGCCCCTGGCTGTAGGTGTCCGAGGTCAGCGTCAGGATCATGACGGGTGCGTCGGACGGATTGACTTTGCGGTAGGTCGGTCGGCTGGACATACCGGACGGCAGCAGGTTTTGCGCGGCGTTGATGGCTGCCTGCACATCACGCGCTGCGCCGTTGATATCCCTGTCGAGGTTAAACACCAGAATGACGCGTGTACTGCCGAGCGAACTGGTGGAGGTCATTTCGCTGACGCCTGCGATCCGGCCAAGTGCCCGTTCCAGCGGTGTCGCGACGGCGGAGGCCATCGTTTCTGGCGAGGCGCCGGGCAGGGAGGCGCTGACCGAAATAACTGGGAAATCCACCTGAGGCAGCGGCGACACCGGCAACAGGCGGAAACCCAGTACGCCACAGAGTGCGATGGCCAGCGTCAGCAGCAGGGTGGCGACGGGGCGGTGGATGAACAGGGCGAAGAACTTCACTCGGTTTCTTCCTCCTGACGCGCTAAACGGCGGAAACGCATCGCCAGACGGTCAAACAGCAGGTAAATCACCGGTGTGGTAAACAGCGTCAGAATCTGGCTCATGATCAGGCCGCCGACCATACAGATCCCCAGCGGCTGGCGCAGTTCCGCGCCGACGCCAGTGCTCAGCATCAGCGGCAGCGCACTCAACAGTGCCGCCATGGTGGTCATCAAAATCGGCCGGAAACGTAGCAGACAGGCCTGATAAATGGCGTCATACGGTGTCATCCCCTGCTCTCGCTCCGCCGCCAGAGCGAAGTCGATCATCATGATGGCGTTCTTCTTCACGATCCCGATGAGCAAAATGATCCCGATAATGGCAATCACATCCAGCTCATTCCCGGCCATCATGAGTGCCAGCAACGCGCCGACGCCTGCCGTGGGCAGCGTAGATAGGATGGTGATGGGATGAATAAAGCTCTCGTACAGCACGCCAAGCACAATGTACATCGCGACAATCGCCGCCACGATCAGCCACACGGTGTTGCTCAGCGCTGATTGGAACGCCAGCGTACTGCCCTGAAAACGGGTGGTGATATTCGCAGGCAGGTTCATCTGCTGCTCGGTCTGGGTAATGGCATCCACCGCTGCACCCAGCGCATAGCCTCTGGCGACGTTGAAGGAGATCGTCGTCGATGGGAACTGGTCGATATGGTTGATCGCCAGCGGCCCCTGACGCTCTTCGATGGTGGCAATACTACTGAGCGGAATGGTGCCGCCGTCGCTGCTGATGAGACGCACGTCGTTCAACGCGTCCAGACCGGTGTTGTTCGTCGTATCGTGTTCCAGCACGACACGGTACTGACTGGCCTGCGTATAGATGGTAGAGACCAGACGCTGGCCAAAAGCGTTGTACAACGCGCTATCGACCTGCGACATCGTGATGCCCAGACGGCTAGCGCTGTCGCGATTTACGTTGACGTAGGCAACGGCGGCACCGTCTTGCCAGTCGCTGCTGACATCCTCAAGCTGTGGCAGCTTTTTCAGCTCGGTCATCAGCTTGGGCACCCACTGGCTCAGCTCGTCCAGCGACATCGCCTGCAAGGTAAACTGGTACTGCGTGCGGCTGATTTGGGTGTCGATGGTGAGATCCTGCACCGGTTGCAGATATAGCTGGATGCCAGGAATCTGTGCCGTTTGCTGTTGCAGGCGGCTGATGATCTCTGGAATACGTTCGCTGCGCTCACTGAGCGGTTTCAGGTTGATTTGCAGACGGCCGCTGTTTAGCGCGGCATTGGTGCCGTCAACGCCAATGAATGAAGACACGCTCTCCACTGCTGGATCTTTCATGATGATGGACGCAACGCGCTGCTGGCGATCGGCCATATTGCTGAACGAAACGGTTTGCGGTGCCTGCACGGTGCCCTGAATGATGCCGTTATCCTGTATCGGGAAGAAGCCTTTCGGGATCCAAATATAGAGCAGAACCGTCAGCAGCAGCGTACCGAGCGCAACGCTAAGCGTCAGCCACGGGTGGTTCAGCACGTTGCGCAGCCAGACGCCGTAGGCATCGATCAGGCGAGTGAAGAAACGTTCGCTGGCGCGGGTAAAACGGTTCTGTTGCCGCAGCGACTGATGGCTCAGCATTCGTGCGCACATCATGGGCGTGAGCGTGAGCGATACGACGGCGGAAATCAGGATAGACACCGCCAGCGTGACGGCAAATTCGCGGAACAATCGTCCGACGATATCGCCCATAAATAGCAGCGGGATCAGCACGGCGATGAGCGAGAAGGTGAGAGAAATGATGGTGAAGCCGATTTCTCCTGCGCCCTTCAGCGCGGCATGAAGCGGTTTTTCCCCTTTTTCGATATAGCGGGCGATGTTTTCAATCACCACGATGGCATCATCCACCACGAAACCAGTGGCAATAGTCAGCGCCATGAGCGTCAGGTTATTGATGGAAAAACCGAGGAAGTACATGGCGGCAAAGGTGCCAATCAGCGACAGCGGCACCGCGATGCTCGGGATCAGCGTGGCGACGGCGTTACGCAAAAACAGGTAAATCACCATCACGACCAGCGCGATAGCCAACAGCAGCTCGAATTGGACGTCTTTTACTGAGGCGCGAATGCTGGTGGTGCGGTCGGTCAGCGTGGTGACCTCGACGGCGTTCGGCAGGCTGGCTTTCAACGCAGGCAGCATCTTACTAATGCTGTCCGTGGTTGTGATGACGTTGGCACCAGGCTGGCGCTGAACGTTGATAATGATCGCCTGCTGCCGATTCGCCCAGGCTCCGAGATGACTATTCTCTGCGGCCTGCTCAATCGTTGCGACATCCTGAAGCCGCACCGGTGCGCCATTCTTCCATGTAACAATCAGCTTGCGGTAATCATCAACGGTTTTCATTTGATCGTTGGCGGAGAGCGTGACCGAGCGCGTCGGGCCATCCAGACTCCCTTTGGCAGAATTCACGTTGGCGGCGGTAATCGCAGTGCGGATCGTCTCGCTGGTCAAACCGTATGCCGCCAGCGCGGGCGCATTCAGTCTGACCCGCACAGCCGGACGCTGTCCACCGGCTAACGACACCAGCCCGACGCCTGCCACTTGCGAGATTTTTTGCGCGATGCGGTTGTCCACCATGTCCTGAACTTGTGTCATCGACATGGCGCTGGAGGTGACGGCCAGCGTCATAATCGGCGGATCGGCTGGGTTTACTTTGCTGTAGGTCGGCGGATAGGGCAGATCGTTAGGCAGCAAGTTGCTGGCCGCATTGATGGCGGCCTGCACATCCTGCTCGGCGACATCCAGCGACAGCTCAAGCTGGAACTGAAGCGTAATGACGGATGCGCCGCCGGCGCTTTGCGTCGACATCTGTTTTAGTCCGGACATTTGACCGAACTGCCGCTCCAGCGGTGCGGTAATTGCAGACGTCACGACATCGGGGCTGGCGCCAGGATACAGGGTAACGACCTGAATCGTTGGGTAATCCACTTCGGGAAGTGCGGAAACCGGTAACGCCCGATAGCCGATGATACCGGCCAGCAAAATCGCGATCATCAGCAGCGTCGTGGCGACTGGACGCAGAATAAACAGGCGCGATGGCCCGCCGCCGCTGGCTGGAACGGTATCCTGCATCAGGATTTCTCCCCAGTGGTGGCGGGCGTTTTCTCCGTCAGCGTTGAGGGCACAACCTCTACTTTTGCCCCTTCGGTCAGACGGTCGATACCGTCAGTGACGACTTTCACATCGGCGTCCAGTCCTGCTGTCACCACAACCAACTGGCCGTACTGAATACTGGTGGTCACCTGACGCTTACTGACTTCGTTTTTATCATTCAGAATCCAGACGAAACGGCCTTCATTCCCCATTTGCACGGCGGAGGAAGGGGCGACGACGGCGTTTTTCAGCGTGTCGACCTTCATGCGGATATTCACGAACTGGTTCGGGAACAGGGCATCGTCCAGATTATCAAAACGCGCCTTGAGTTTGATCGTGCCCGTGGTGGCGTCGATCTGGTTATCCATGCTCAGCAGCGTCCCCTGTGAGAGTTTCTTTTGATTGGCGCGATCCCAGGCTTCCACCACGGGCGGCTGGCCTGATTTCTGCGCGTTCAGAATGGTGGAAATTTCCGCTTCCGGTACGGTAAAGACGACATCAATCGGGTAGGTCTGTGTGATCACGACAAGGCCATTGGTGTCGCCGCTGGTGATGTAATTCCCGACATCGACCTGCTTTAAGCCGATCCGACCACTGATAGGCGCAGTGATCTTGCTGTAATCCAACTGGAGCTGCGCGCTGGCTACGGCGCCTTCATCGGCTTTTAGCGTGCCTTCTGCTTGACGAACGGCGGCGGTCTGCGCATCCAGTTCCTGACGGGAGATCAGATTGGTTTTCACCAACTGCTGATAGCGCACTAAATCCTGTTGCGCATTAGCCAGCACGGCCCGATCTTTTGCCAACTGTCCCTGAGCCTGCGTGAGCTCAACCTGAAAAGGACGCGGGTCGATTTCTGCTAGTAAGTCGCCAGCCTTAACCTGTTGTCCTTCCTGAAAGTGCAGTGCCATCAATTGCCCATTCACCCGGCTGCGCAGCGTTACGGTGTTGGCCGCAGCCACAGTGCCTAAGCCGGACAGATAATAGGGCACGGAAGCAGACTGCGTCATCGCCGCCTGCACAGGGGCCAGCGTGCGCATAGCAGCGCGGCGTCCACCGCCATTGCTGTTGCTTCCCGAATGTGACGTACGGGCGGCGTGCTGTTCACTGGTGCCGGGGGCGGCAGAGGGCGTCGGGGTAAAGTGGCGCCAGATCAGCACGGCAATAGCGATAACGGCGGCAAGTATCAGCAGGCCTCGGATACGTTTGGCATTCATAGTGATGGATTACTCTCTCCAGGTTGCGCGGGAAGCACGGTGTACCCGTCATACTTCACGCTGCACGTGCGTGCGTTGTCACTTTAGTAAGCAGGTTTTGGGACCAATGGCCTTATTTTACTAGTTTAAACAGGAGATGCCGGACAAAAATGAAGGAAATATGGAAGATATGTCAGGGTTTGTAGGGAAAAAAATCCGGCAGCGCGAGGCTGCCGGATAGAGATAAGCGAGGAATATCGCAGTGAAGGATTACAGCACCAGACCCGCGATAGCGGCGGAAAGGATGCTCACCAGCGTGGAACCGTAAACCAATTTCAGACCGAAGCGAGAAACCACGTTGCCCTGTTGTTCGTTCAGGCCTTTGATCGCGCCAGCAATAATCCCGATGGATGAGAAGTTGGCGAAGGACACCAGGAACACAGACAGAATACCCACGCTGCGTGGAGACAGTTCGCCTGCCACTTTTTGCAGTTCCAGCATGGCGACAAACTCGTTAGAAACCAGTTTGGTTGCCATGATGCTACCTACCTGCAGGGCTTCATTAGAGGGGATACCCATGACCCAGGCAAACGGGTAGAACGCGTAGCCGAGGACTTCTTGGAAGCTGATACCAAAAATGGCGCTGAAAATGGCGTTGACCGCGGCAATCAGTGCAATGAAACCGATCAGCATTGCTGCAACGATAACGGCGACTTTAAAGCCCGCCAGAATGTATTCGCCCAGCATTTCAAAGAAGCTCTGATTTTCGTGCAGGTTACCCAACTGCAATTCCGGTTCTTCTCCGACTTTGTAGGGGTTAATCAGCGATAGTACGATGAAGGTACTGAACATGTTCAGAATCAGCGCAGCAACGACGAATTTGGCATCCAGCATCGACATGTACGCCCCGACGATAGACATCGACACAGTCGACATCGCCGTTGCCGCCATGGTGTACATACGCTTTTCAGACATCTTGCCCAGAATATCTTTATAGGCAATGAAGTTTTCGGACTGGCCGAGAATCAGTGAACTGACCGCATTAAAGGATTCCAGTTTACCCATGCCGTTCACTTTGGACAGAAGCGTACCAATGGCGCGGATGATGATCGGCAGCACTCTAATGTGTTGCAGGATACCGATCAGCGCGGAAATGAAGACGATAGGGCAGAGCACTTTGAAGAAGAAGGAAATCAGGTTCTTCTCACTATTCACCATATCACCGAATACGAAGTCCGTCCCTTGGCCTGCAAATCCGAGTAATTTGTCGAATACCGCCGCGAACCCCTTAACAACACCTAACCCAATGTTTGAGTACAAGAAGAAATACGCGAGCAGAATTTCGATGACGAGTAACTGAATAATAAAACGAATACGAATGCTTTTACGATCGCGGCAGACAAGCAGCGCCAGCGCCGTAACAACAACCAGCGCCAGAATAAATTGCGCGATATGGGACAGGGACATGTGTGCTCCAAATATGAGGCAGGCCAAATTTTCCACGTCATTTTATGTAACGCGTGCATTAAAAATGAGAGGGAGAACGCAAAAAAATAATTATACCGTGGGATTTTATCTAAACTAAATGCCATGTCTCGTTATCCGCACTTTTCTGGTCATTCATTATTCTTATTCCAAGCAGAAAGTGGTATTGCCCTGCTTTAGGTTGCAGGTTGGTGAGTCTTTTATGATGTTTTTGCATGAAACTACAACGCAGCGCGTTTGGCTGAGATGCTGAAAATCAGTCAAGCCAACTATCTGGCGCGGTATGAAACGCTGCAACCGCTGGTATGCGAGCAAGGTATCGGGTCATTCGTTATTATTCGCCGACGAGCGAGTTTCTGTCGGGTAAGTATCGCCAGTGCGACATCGCTGGAGCAGGTAGCCGAACTGGCGAGCGCGACGCGGCTGGTGCTGCCGGCAGAAGATATTGAGTTGCTGGATCGTGCGAGTCGTTATTAGGAAATTGCCTTCTTCGCAGCGGTATTTTCGTTGCATTTTTATGCAGACGTGAAGATGGTTTCGTGCGCCACAATATCGCAATTTTCATACTACCTCGTAGCACGCGCCCGACATAGGGGGCTCGCCAGCCCCCTATGAACCCCGGCTTTTTGGCGGGAATTATGCCGCTAAAGCGGTGCCTTCGTCGGTATCAGGCTTAGAGGACCGCTTGCGACACGTTTACTCGCCCCATAAACGGGGCTCGCCCTTCGGGCCAGCACGAGTGCTGTTCAAAAACGTCTCTGACGTTTTTGTCGGACGTGGCGCAAGCTCTCGCCGCGTCCATGCGGCTCATCATAAGCCTGCTATCTCCTCAGCATAATTTCTTACGCCGGGTAACGGCAAAACGCATTGGGAGTCGTAAAACTGTTAGCGTACTTCTTTGTCTGCGCCATCATCCTCAAACCAGGCGGCCAGTTCGCGGCGCAGGTTATCTGACTGCGTACCGAAAATAGCCTGTACCTGATGACCGACGATGATCACACCGATAGCGCCCAGTTTTTGCAGGCTGTCGCTGTTGACCAACCGCAGACTGTGAACCTCGACCCGCAGGCGGGTGATGCAGGCATCCAGACTGACGATATTTTCTTTGCCACCAAAGGCGGTCACCAACTGCTGCAAGTTTTCTTTGTCTAGCGGTGAAGCGATTTCAATCTCGGTAATTTGCTTACCCAACATTGACGCGAACAATTTCCGAAAATTGTGAATCTTGCCCATCGTAGTCACCTCTTTGTTTGTTTATCAACCTGAGTATGATAGTGCGGCTCACGTAACATGACTGTTAGGCGACACACGGTGATGCGGTTGCGTAGAAGCACTTATCACCGTGGCCGCCTCAGTTTCGTGATGCGTAACTGACAAGCTGGCGTCGTTACCGCAACGCGCGGCGTAGGATCCGACAGCCATAACCTGACAGCGTGATGGATCCCGACAGCGTGCTGCCCGTGGTCATTTCTTCGTAGGTGGCAGGCAGCGTGACCTGCTGCGGCGTTGCCGTGTAGTTCTGTACGAAGATAAATTCATTTTCCCCGTCATCACGACGATGCGCGACAATCCCGTAAGGCAGGTCGGTTGGTAGCGCGCGCGGTAAATCCAGCACCTGTATCAGCGTGGTGAAGAAATCCCGCTGGAAGGTGAGGTCGTTGCGTGAGGCGATGTAATAAGCCTGACCTTTGCCGTAATCATTGACCGTAACGGCGGGACGTCCGGCGTAGAAATCGCTGTCATAGGTCGCCAGTGCTCGCGCACCTTCAAGGTGAATCAGCTCGCACAGGTGCGTGACCTGATACGGACCAACCAGACCTTGCTCGTTACCGCTCAGGCCGCTGATGCTGTTGCTTTCATGATCGTACAGACCGTCGATTTCTTCCGCCCAAATGCCCATGATAGGACGAAGCGGCCCAGGGAAACCGTTCAGATGACACAGATCGGTTTCGTTGACGACGCCAGACCAGTAGGTGGTAACGAAGCGGCCGCCTTGTTTGACGAAGGCATCGACACGTTCGGCAAAGCCATCACGAACCATGTAGAGCATGGGGGCAATCACGAGCTGATAGCCGCTGAGATCGACATCGGCATTGATGATGTCCACCGCGACGCCTTGTTCCCAGAACGTACGATAATGTTCGGTGACGGTTTTTTCGTAGAACAGCCCCGCGTTGCGCGGCCCTTGGGCGTTGTCCATCGCCCAGCGGCTTTCCCAGTCGAAAATGATGGCGACCTTGGCGTCAACCCGGCTCCCTGCCACGGGAGCGAGTTTGTTGAGGATGTCACCCAACGCCTGTACTTCACGTCCGACTCGGGTATCAATATGCCCGATATGATCGACCACCGCGCCGTGGAATTTCTCGACGGAACCGCGGCTCTTACGCCACTGGAAATACTGCACCGAGTCTGAACCGTGCGCAACGGCCTGAAGAGAAGACAGGATATGCATGCCCGGCTTTTTCAGCTTGCTGATCGGTTGCCAGTTGGTCAGGCTTGGCGTGGACTCCATCAGATAGAAAGGCTTTCCGCCTTTCAGCGTACGCATCAGGTCGTGATACATCGCGGTATAGGCGCCCAGCGTGCAGTCATCTTCCGCGTTATGCCACAGCGGGTAGCTGTCCCAGGAGATGAAGTCGATCACCTTCGCTAATTGCCAGTAGTCGTAATCATAGAAATATTCCATGAAGTTCGTCGTGGTTGGCAGAGACGGATTTTCGGCCTTGAGCGGGGCAATTTCTGCGGCACAGAAATCGCTAACCTGTGAGGTGTTAAAGCGTTTCCAGTCCAGATTCAGGCCGTGAATGGAGACTTCACCAATGGGCGACGGCGGTTCTAGCTGTGACCAGTCGGTGTAGGTATGGCTCCAGAAGCTGCTCCACCATGCTTTATTCAGCGCGTCTATCGTGCCATAGCGGGCTTTCAGCCAGTTCTGGAAGGTACTGCGGCAGGTCTCACAGTGGCATTCGCCGCCGTATTCGTTGGAAATATGCCAACCGATCACCGCCGGATGATGCGAGTAGCGTTTTGCCAACTGGGTGTTCATCTGTTTTACTTTTTCGCGATAGTTCGGCGAGCTTAGGCAGTGATTGTGGCGACCGCCGTGCAGCGCGCGCACGCGGTTGCTCCCCACGCGCAGCACGTCGGGGTATTTCTGCGACAGCCAGGCCGGGCGCGCACCGCTCGGTGTGGCCAGAAAAACGAAGATACCGTTGGCATACAGCGTGTCGAGGATGCTGTCCAGCCAACCAAATTCGTAGCGACCTTCTTCCGGTTCAAGCCCAGACCAACTGAAAATCCCCACGGACATGACGTTGCACTGGGTCTGCTTCATCATTTCAATGTCTTTTTCCAGCACCTCTGGGTTGTCCAGCCATTGGTCGGGGTTATAGTCAGCACCGTGTAGCAGAACAGGGACTTTGCTGCTTAGCGGGGGGAATTTGAACATCGTTCTCTCCTAAACGGGTTGTCACGTGTTGAATTCGGTTTGCGGCTTACTTAAACACTTTAATGGAAGGCAGGACGTTGCCTTTGCAGTCGAACAGTGCCTGATTTTCTCGCGCGTTGCCTTCTTTCCATTCGTCGCTGTTGTATTTCATACCGGCTTTCGTCGCCCAGGTTGCGCCGGGAGTCGGCAGCCAGATCGGCTCCCAATAGAAGATGCCTTTGCCGCGCTGATTGGGGACGTTGATGATGCTTTGCATCAGATCGTGCAGGTAGTTGGCCTGACCCTGTACGGAAGCGGGATAGCCCCCCGCATCCTGCTCTTTTTGCTGGAAGCTGTTTTCCGCGTTGTCGCAGTTTTCCAGCGTATAGGCGTAGGCGGCTTCCACCACGATGATGTCTTTATTGTAGCGTTTGGTGACGTCGTTCATGTTGTACTGCAACGCGCTGATAGGGCCGTTCCAGTAGGTGTAGAACGAGGCACCGATGACATCGAATGGCACATTGCGTTTGACGATTTCATCGAACCACCAGATAAAGGTGTCGTTTTTGGTGCCTTCTGCCAGATGCAGCATGATTTTGACGTTATTCGCGCCCTGTACGTCCTTAACACCCTGAATACCGGCTTTCAGCAGTGCCGCGAGGCGATCGAATTCGCCACCGCCCTGACCCCAGCTTTTTCCTTCTGGCCACAGCATTCCGCCGTTCAGTTCGTTACCGATCTGCACCATATCCGGCATGACGCCTGCTTTCTGGAATTCGCTAATCGTGGCTTTGGTGTAGTCATGTACGGCCGTTGTGAGCTGCGTGATGTTCAGGCCAGACCAGGCTTTGGGCTTGTTTTGGTGGGCCGGGTCGGTCCAGAAATCGCTGTAGTGGAAATCCAGCAACACTTTCATACCGTTCGCTTTGGCGCGCTTAGCCAGCGCCAGCGTGGTCGCCAGATCGTTGTTACCGCCGCCGTAGGCGTTGCCCGCCGCATCTTTCGGATCGTTCCAGATACGCAGTCGGATGTAGTTAATCCCGTTCTCTTTCAGGATCAGCATGGCATCTTTCTGTTTGCCATGCTCGTCATAAAATTTTCCGCCGTGCTTTTCCACCTCGTTCAGCATGGAAATATCCGCGCCCTTAATGAAATCGGCAGGGACGTTCGTCAATTTATTGATTGTCACATTCTCAGCAGCATACAAGGCTTGCGGCAGGGAGAAGGTCAGCAGGCCCGTTGCGAGCATGGCAGCCATCAGTACGCGTTTTTTCATTTTCATTTTACGTTCCTGGAGTTGTACAGATGTTGAATAATTACCCTTTGGTCCCGCCTGACGTCAGGCCGGAGACAAAGTACTTTTGCAAGGAAAGATAAAGAATGGCGACCGGCACCGCGATCAGCACGGCTCCCGCAGCGTAGGTGGTGTAGCTGGCTCCCATTTTCTGTGCGACCAAGTTGTACAGCCCGATGGGGAGCGTGTACTGATCCGGCGTGCGTAGGATCGTGCTGGAGAGAATGAAGTCGCCCAGCGGACCGGTAAATGAGAACAGGGCAATCACCGCGATGATCGGCTTGGACAGCGGCATAATGATCTCAATAAAGATGCGGAAGTTGCCTGCGCCGTCCATCCGTGCGGACTCATCCAGATCTTTGGGAATGGCATCCAGATAGCCTTTCATCAGGTAGGTATTCATCGGAATCATGCCGCCGACGTAAACCAGCACCAGCGCAATATGGCTGTTCACCAGCCCCAGCATCTGTGCTAGCACGAAGATGGCGATCAATGCGGAGAACTGGGGGATCATCTGCAATAGCAAAAACAGCATCAGTCCGTTCTGGCGGCCGCGAAAACGGAAACGAGAGAACGAATACGCGGTGAAGCTGACGCTGACGAGCGTCAGAATCATGGTCAGGAAGCTGATTTTCATCGAATTCCAGTACCAGGCTGCATAGTCAATCTGGCCGTTAAACAGCTCCTCATAGTGAATGAAGGAGAAGTTATCCGGAATGATTGACGTATTAAGCAGGCTGCTGCCGGGATTCAACGACGCGCCAATCGTCCAAATCAATGGATAGATAATGATGATGGCGACGATCGCTAGCAGCAGGTAGGTCAGGCCGAGTTTGATAAAATTCTGGCGTTTAACGCTGTGTTTTTTCATCTGCGCGCTTTCCTATGCCATGTTGTCTTGTTTGAAGGAATTGGTGGCGCGGAACTGCCACAGCGCGATTCCCACGACAAAGATCGACAGCAGAATGGTGATGCTGGCTGCGATCGCATATTGGGAAGAAGACATGGTCAGCTTATAAATCCAGGACACCAGAATATCCGTTCCGCCTGCGTTGGAACCGATTACCGCCGGTCCACCGTTGTTGAACAGATAGATGATGTTGAAATTATTAAAGTTAAATGTGTACTGCGTGATGATGATCGGCGCAATGGAGTAGAGCACCAGCGGCAGCGTGATGGTGGTCAGCTTGTACCAACTGCTGGCGCCGTCAATCGTCGCGGCTTCGTACAAGTCGTCAGGAATCGCCTGTAAGACGCCGGTGGTCATGGCGAACACAAACGGGAAGCCTAACCACGTTTGCATCAGAATCAGCGCGGTTTTGGTCCAGAACGGATCGGTCATCCAGGCCTTTGGTTCAATCCCCAGCGCGGCCAGAATGCCGTTGTTAATCACGCCAAACGTTTCGTTAAACATCCCCGCGAAGACCAGAATGGTGACGAAACCCGGCACTGCCCACGGCAGGATCAGGATGGTGCGGATGAGCGGTTTGAAACGCAGGCCTTTTTGGTTCACCAGAATTGCCAGCAGTATGCCCACGGCACACTGGAGCGTGGTCGCAATCAGCGTCCAAATCACCGTCCATTGCAGCACGTCAAAGAACGTCGATCGCCAGAGGTCGAGCCGGAAGATGTTGATAAAGTTCTTCATCCCGACCCAGTCGACCAGCTTGGCAGGCGGTGTGTGATAGAGGTCGTAATTGGTAAAGGCGATGGAGAAACCGAAAATAATCGGGAAAACCACGACAAAGACCAGCAGGATGAAGCCGGGCGTGATCATCAGATAAGGGAAGCCTTCGCTCAGCAGCATCTGATATTGCTTCTTCACGCTGTTCAGCGGCAGACCTTTATCGCGTCGGGTGCCGCACACATAGGCATCGCGCAGGCTGCAATAGTAAACACCGACGCCAAAAGCGGCGACGATCAGGCTGATAATGCCTTTTGCCAGCAGAAAAATAGAGTGATCGCGCGGTAGCTCGGTGCCCAGCGTAATCAGCCCCCACGCGCCGTCTCGCAGGAAATCATGGAATATGCTGATAAAGCAGACCATGACGATAAAGAAAAACGCGCCTTTGACGATCTGGCGGTTATACATCTGCCCAAGGCCGGGGACGAGCGCCAACAATACCGCTGTTCTGGCATGGCGACGTCCTCTCTCTTGTGGCGCAAGGCCGCTGGCGTTGACGGTCACATCTACCTCCATTTTCTTAAAAACATGGGTATCCTCACACCCCGAAATTTATTGGGGGAAAAGGAGGAAACCCATGTTGACCCACGGTGGAGCAGGGGGTTACTGGTTACTGTGGTTAGCTTCGATCTGCATTTTTATGACTTTCACGGCGGATTCCAGCGCTGCTTTGGTGTCCTGCTTGCCGGTCACGCTCAGCTGTAGCGCGCTGTTAGCGGGCGTCCAGACTTCCTGCATTTCCGGCACGCTTGGCATAGGGACGGCATAGCCGGATTGGATCGCGACAGCGCGGGATTTCTCGTCGTCCTTAATCAGCGGATCGTCAACCAGTGCAGCGATCGGTGGAATTTCACCGGTCAGTTGGAAGCGAACTTTGGCGTATTCCGGCTGATTGATGAACTCAATGAATTTCTGCGCTAACGCTTTGTTTTTGGAGTAGGTAGAAATGCTGTAGCCTTTCACGCCCAGCAGCGAACGTGGATGCTCGCCATTTGGCAGCAGCGGCAGTGGCGCCACGCCATAGTTTACACCGGCGTTCTTATACGGCTGGAATGCCCACGGGCCGGTAATGACGGCGGCGGCCTTTTTCTCGGTAAACAAGGAATCGATGGCGTTAGCGCCGGTTTCACCGACGATGCCTGGTGGGAACAGGCCATCGGCATAGAATTTCTTGATGTAGTTCACCGCATCGATGGTGGCTGGCTTATCCAGACCGATATCTTTTACATTCGGTGAACCGTTGCTGTTCTGTCCGAAAATGTAGCCACCCATTCCGGCGATGACACCATAGGCGTAATAAATTTCGTCAAATTTTGCCAGCAGGCCGTAGCGGCCTTCTGCACGTTGCTGTTTGGAGAAGGTGAACAGGTCGTCGAATTTTTCCGGCGGCTGCGGCATCAGGTCTTTGTTGTACACCAGCACGGTGGTTTCAACGGCTTTCGGCACGCCGTACAGCTTCCCGTTATAGGTCTGGGCTTCCAGAGCCGGTTTGGTGAAGCTCGACAGGAATGTCTGATCCAGTTTCAGTTCGCTAATCAACCCCTGAACGACGGCGGTGCCCACCTGATCGTGTGGCATGACAATCACATCCGGGCCGATACCCGCCGGACCGTCCAGACGGAGTTTCTCAATCTGCTGAGCATAAGGCGTTTCCAGCACAGTGATTTTGACATTATTCTGTTTTTCAAAGGCTTTGATCGCATCGGCGATGCCGTCGGATTTCTTGATATCTTCCCATACCAGAAGCGTGTTATCGGCTGCCAGCGCTGATTTGCTGAGTACGCCAGTGATACCCAGTGAAATCATAATGACGGTGGTCAGTGTTTTCATTTTCATCATTAATCCTCAAAGCCCTGGTGGGCCCATCATGGTCGGAAATCGTCGCGTACTCTGTTCTCTTTTGCCCTTTTTACGGCCTTTGTGCAGTGTTGGTGTAACGTTACACCGCACGGCACGACAAAGTAGGAAATGAAGCATCTGACGGTACGTGTTTTCTGGTCATCGTCTCTGTATGGCGGTTGGCGCTTTATTGCGCGTTTGCCACAATGTAGGGTAACGGTTACACCAGTTGCGATTACATTAAGCAGAGTGCGCCACGTCTGCCAGCGAAACATGTAAAGGCTGTGATCTCATGCACAAAAGTAACCCCCTGTTTGTGCAAACGGTTACACCATGCTGTTATATTGAGATTATGACCAGCGTACAGGTTAGCCTGACCGGATGTTGACGCGTCTGGAAGGGCTGTCGAGCTATTTTGAGTGGGTGAGCACCAGGCTATCTCGACTCAACGCTTATATACTGAAAAGTAAAATTATCAAGAGGTTACCGTTATGGCGTCTATCCAGTTGGATAAAGTGAGTAAGCATTTTGGCAAAACGATTACGCTTCACGATGTGAATCTGACGATTGCAGATGGTGAGTTCGCTGTTTTTGTCGGGCCGTCTGGCTGTGGTAAGTCGACATTGCTGAGAATGATTGCCGGGCTGGAAGATGTCACGGGTGGTGAAATCATGATTGATGATGCGGTGGTCAATGATGTCGCCCCTGCTCACCGCGGCGTTGCGATGGTGTTTCAATCTTATGCGCTGTATCCGCACATGACCGTCGCTGAAAATATGGGCTATGGCCTGCGCGTGAATGGCGTACCGAAAGACCAGATTAAGCACCAGATCGAGATGGTGGCGAAGACGCTGCAACTGTCTCATCTGCTTGAGCGCAAGCCGAAAGAGCTGTCCGGCGGCCAGCGCCAGCGTGTGGCGATCGGGCGCGCCATCGTGCGTAATCCGAAAGTGTTCTTGTTTGATGAACCGTTGTCGAACCTGGATGCCGAGCTGCGTGTGGATATGCGGTTACACATTGCCAAGCTGCATCAGGAATTGAAAACGACGATGATCTACGTGACGCACGATCAGGTCGAAGCCATGACGCTGGCGGATAAAATTGTGGTTATGAACTACGGCAAAGTCGAGCAGGTTGGATCGCCGATGGCGCTTTATTATCATCCGGTTAACCAGTTTGTGGCGGGCTTTATCGGCTCGCCAAAAATGAACTTCCTGCCTGCGCAGGTGATGGATTGGACGCCGGAATGCCTGAGGGTGAATATTGCCGAGCAATTACAGCTTGAGCTGCCGATTCGTACTAGCGAATTGCGTGTTGGCAGCACGATAACGCTGGGGCTGCGGCCGGAACATGTGTCACCGGAAGGCGAGGGCATTCGCTTGTCATTCGGCTGTGAGGTCGTCGAGCGTTTAGGTAACAGTACCTATCTGTTCGGCCAATGCTGCGGGATTGATAACTTCAAACTGCTGCTGGCGGGCGACAGCGCCTTTAAGCCTTATGAACATATTGAGGTGTTCTTCTCGCCCAATAACTGTTTGGTGTTTAACGCCGATGGTTTGCGTATCAGCGCCTAGTTAAGCGACGGCATCGCTGGATCTCAGCCCAAATCCCTACTAAACATAACCAGCGCCCTTCGCGGGCGCTCACCCTTATTGCTGCTGATGACATCATCTGTCTCTCAATATTCCGCTGTTTTGGGTTTCTCTGGCGTGAAAAATTGCGCTGAGGTGGGCGGGACTGCCGGGTGAGCGGCATGGACGCCGCGAAAGTCAGTGCCGCGTCGGGAACGCGTCACTGGCGGCCCGAATAGCGGTCACGCACGCCGAAGGTATCGCGTAGCGACGCAATTAGCGCCGAAAAGCCAGTGGTCAAGGCGCTGCGGCGATTGAGCGCGCCTTGTCGGGCGTGTGATGACATCACAGATTTGCTCGGTAGTTAACACGCACGAAACTTTCATACTGACACACATGGTGCAGTAGAGATTTGATAGTGGGTGTTATCCGCAATAGAAAAAGGCCTTCTACCGAAGGCCTTTTGGGAAATGCCCGGCGGGAATGATGAGCCCGCCGGGCTGAGGGTTAGGGCTAGAGCCGTATTACCACCAGGCTTCTGCCTGAATACCGAAATTCACGGCATTGCTGCGAGCGTCGTTGAAGGTGTTGCGGTTTTCATTTCCACGGTTTTGGTAGGACACGAAGAAACGCAGTTCCGGGCGTGTCAGCATAGGAATATCGGCGCTGAAGGCGTGTGCCAGCGTGTATTTCTCACCACTGTATTTGGTTTCTGTACCCGCTTTCCAACTGTCTTTTTTCTGATATGCGCCAGCTTCCAGATAGGTTTTCTGGTTCTTGGTCCAGGCATATTGGCCACGGCCTACCGCAGACAATAACTCTGTGCTGTCGCGCCAGCGGCTGATTTCATCCGCTTTACCGTAGGTTAGAACATGACTAAGTGAAATATTATCCGTGATCGGCAGATCACCGGCCTGAATGATGCGGTAGCCTTTGGCACTGTCGTTAATGCTCCAGACGTCATACCAGCCGCCGCCCTGATCGACCATGTTGTGTGCCAGCCCTTTGTCGGCATATTGCAGCACCAGCTTCTGGTTGGACTTGAGGCCAGAGAAGTAGTGGCTGAGTTCACCCGTGATCATCATCGAGTTTTTAGGGTTGAATTTCCCTCCCCCTTCCTCGGGTGAGACGATGAAGATGTTTTTCTGCGTGTCCGCTTCATTCGGCATCGCGTAGGAGATACCGAACTCCGTCCATGCGCCGTCCCACGGCTTCCAGCCCGCATAGCGTGCATCAACATAGTTGATATTCAGATCGTTGTAGGTATCTGTTCTGGCGTTACACTCTTTGCTGTTTTGGCTATCGCCACAGTTGACGCGCATGTTTTCGGCATCGGCGCGGATCCAGGCAAACGAGAATGCGCCTTCACCGGCTTTGACGTTTTCGATCCCGGCACCTGCGCCGGAGATATTCCAGTATTTGGTATCGATGATGTGCAAGTCATGACGCTGGTAGTAACGTTTTCCCGCCCAAACGGTGGCATCCGGCAGCCCAGGTACAAAGCCTTTCGCTTTCAAATTAAACTGCTGCAAGCCGAATTCTGCATCATCATTCTTTGTGGATTCGTCACCATTTGAACTGTTTGACCACATGGATACCATACTATCAACGTAAAACGTTTTCCCGTTTTCGTTATACAGCTGCTGCCCTAATTGAATTTCGCCGTAGGTGTCATCTTCGTTACCCAATCTTCCTACATACTGCTTATCGGCTGTCTGTTGTTTCCCGTGGTTTGAAGCCCCCACGCCAGAACGGAAGTACCCTGAAAAATCAACAGAATAAGAAGGGGTTGCCAGCATTGCCAAACTCAGCGCAATGGATGTTGTCAGCAGTTTTCTTTTCATAATATACCTTTCGCTTATTCGGGTAAGAATGTGGATGTTCCAAATAACATGACGTGAACGGAGGTAAAACGTTTCCACTCATGGCGAAGGATTATGGGGAAATAAAATGGCGAGTGACATGATTGTTCTCACAAAAAACAAAAGAGTTACACCAAAATTTACACTGATTTAACGATGCTACAGACTGCATTTAGGGTGTTTGTCAGCATTTGTATGATGTTATTCGCTGTGTAATGCGGTGTAACTGGTTACACGTTTTGCTTGCATACATAAAATACAGCATAAAATTTTTTTATAGCAGAAGCGAAAACGTTGCATAAAAAGAGTGATGCGATGCCGAGTAGGAAACATTTAAGAAAAAGAGTGAAAAAGAGTCTGCGGAAGAGAAATAAAGAACAGGGTGTGTAAGCGCAGAAAGGTAATGATGTCGTGCTTGCCTGATGCGAAAGAGCAACGCATCGGGCAAGCTGAATGATAAAAGGCGGTTATTTCTTACGGGCTGGGGGACTGACGGAATGGCGGCGTACCAGCGTCGGGCTAAACATATTCGTGGTTTCGCTAAGCACTTTACCGTGGGATAACGCGATGGCGAGTTCTGCCGCCTGAATAGCCATCGCAGAAACCGGATAGTGCACGGTTGTCAGGCGAGGACGAAGGTAACGGGCGATCAATACGTCATCAAACCCGACCACCGACATATCCTGCGGTACGCTGATGCTGTTGTCGCTCAGGACGGAAAGGGCGCCCGCGGCCATAGAATCGTTATAGCACACCACCGCCGTCATATTGCCGCCTCGGCTCAGCAGCTCCATCATGGCGGCTTCGCCGCCCACTTCGTCTGGCGAGGCGCGCGCAATGAGGCGTTCATCCCGTGGGATGCCATGCTCTTGCAGCGCATCCATATAACCTTGCAGGCGATCGGCGGAGTCGGAAATTTGGTGATTAGAGCAGAGGAAACCGATCTTTTGGTGCCCTTCCTGAATGAGATGACGTGTTGCCAGCCAGGAACCATAGCGATCATCGAGCGCAACACAGCGGCTTTCATAGCCGGGCAAGGTACGGTTGATGAGCACCATATCAGGAATGTGGCTCATCAGGGCGGCCAGTTCTTCATCCGACAGCATTTTTGCATGCACGATCAGCCCCGCACAGCGGTGACGAATCAACTGCTCAATGGCTTTCTTTTCTTGCTCGGCATTGTGATAGCCGTTGCCAATCAGCAGGAAGTTGCCGGTTGCTTGGGCTATTTGTTCGACGGATTTAACCATCGTCCCAAAAAAGGGATCGGAGACATCCGCAACAACCAGCCCCATCGTTTCTGCACTCTGGTGCGCGAGTGCTCTGGCATTGGCGTTCGGATGATATTGCAACTCCGCCATGGCCTTGTGTACGGCTTCCCTTGAGGCGGTACTGGCTTTGGGCGAATTATTAATTACGCGCGAAACCGTAGCGACTGATACACCTGATAGACGAGCGACATCCTTTATTGTGGCCATTGGCATTCCTGAACGGTCAAATGCGCTGTGAGGCGAACCGCAGCCTAACGCAGAAGTTAAAAGAAAAAATCGATTACTTATATTTATAAATGTACAGGTTTTTGGGTGACGTTACCTATCCGACCTCCTTGCCTTTTTGATCCAGACCGTACTTATGTGATCGCTATCAACAATCATCGGTCATTTCTCTCTTCCAAAATACCATTCTGAGGTTTAAATTTAGGGTAACCGATTACACTAATATGTTGGCTAAACGATAGCGGGCTATCATTATTCGGCATTATTACAGCTATTTTATCCATAACATAGAGTGAAAGTGATTACATTTAGCCGTTTTTCTGGCGACGTTTACAGACTGGCCAAGTGCCTCTATCTGGCCGTCGATGGGCTGTTAGCGCCATACAATTGGCCGCGGATGGCGACGCCGTTGTACCGAATTTGTGTTTCGTATTGAGGAATAGCTTATGCAGTTTGAGCCAACTGAACATCCGCATCGTCGTTTCAATCCGCTGAAAGGTGAGTGGATTCTGGTTTCGCCACATCGCGCGAAGCGCCCCTGGCAGGGACAGCAGGATGAGCCCGATCGTTCCACGCCGCCGTCTTACGATCCGACTTGTTACCTGTGTGCGGGCAACAAACGCATTACTGGCGATACCAACCCGCACTATCAGGGTACCTTTGTTTTTACGAATGACTTTTCGGCTCTGATGGAAGATACGCCGGATGCACCGTCGGGCGACGACGAGCTTTTCCGCGTTCAGCAAGCCCGTGGCGTTAGCCGTGTCATCTGTTTTTCTCCCGATCACAGTAAAAGCCTGCCGCAGCTTTCGCTACCCGCGCTGAAAGCGGTGATTGATACGTGGAGCGAGCAAACCGAGGAACTGGGGAAGCGTTATCCGTGGGTTCAGGTTTTTGAAAATAAAGGAACGATGATGGGGTGCTCGAATCCCCATCCTCATGGGCAGGTTTGGGCTAATGATTTCCTGCCAAACGAGGTACAGCGTGAGGACGAGCAGCAACGCGATTATTTCTCCCGTCACGGTTCGCCGTTACTGCTGGACTACGTTCGCCGCGAACAGGCTGACGGCTCGCGCATCGTGGTAGAAACAGATCAGTGGCTAGCGGTTGTCCCTTATTGGGCGTCGTGGCCGTTTGAAACGCTGGTCCTGCCTAAGTTCGCCGTACAGCGGTTGCCACAGTTGAATGATGTTCAGCGTGACGATCTGGCGCTGGTTCTGAAAAAGCTGACCAGTCGTTACGACAACCTGTTCCAGTGTTCATTCCCTTATTCGATGGGGTGGCATGGCGCACCCTTTAAAGGTGACGACATCGCGCACTGGCAACTGCATGCCCATTTTTATCCTCCGTTATTACGTTCCGCCAGCGTGCGAAAATTTATGGTCGGCTATGAAATGCTGGCTGAGGCACAGCGTGATCTGACGGCAGAGCAGGCCGCTGAACGTTTACGCAGCGTAAGTGATATCCATTTCCGTGAGCAAATTTGAGGTCATTTTATGAGCCGTATTGATTCTCTACGTCAGTCAACCGAGTCTGTTTTTGTCCGATTATTTGGCTATGCGCCGCATGCCGCTATTCAGGCACCCGGTCGGGTCAACCTGATTGGTGAACACACCGACTATAACGATGGCTTTGTCTTGCCGTGTGCTATCGATTACCAGACAGTGGTCAGCGCAGCGGTGCGTCAGGATGGTATCGTGCGGGTGGTGGCGGTGGATTTTGACAGCCAGCAGGACGAATTCGATCTCGCCAACGCGATCGTACCTCACCCAGACTACACTTGGGCGAACTATATCCGCGGCACGGTGAAGTTTTTGCAGGCACGTGGCCTGCCGCTCACTGGCATGGATATGGTGGTTTCCGGCAATGTGCCGTCTGGCGCAGGGTTAAGCTCATCGGCCTCGCTGGAAGTGGCAATTGGGCAGACGTTCAAAGAACTGAATAATCTGGATATCAGCCAGTTGGATGTGGCGCTAAACGGGCAGCAGGCAGAAAACGATTTTGTCGGCTGTAGCTGCGGCATTATGGATCAGTTTATTTCCGCCCAGGGACGTGTCGGTCAGGCGATGTTGATCGACTGCCGCACTCTGGAAGGGCGCGCGGTGCGTATGCTCGATGGCGTTGACGTCCTGATCGTGAACTCCAACGTGCGTCGTGGGTTGGTGGACAGCGAATACAACACGCGCCGCCAGCAGTGTGAAGCGGCGGCGCGTCACTTTAACGTTAAGGCACTGCGTGATGTTTCACTGGCACAGTTTGAAGCGGGAATCGAAGGACTGGATGCAGTAGCGGTTCGCCGTGCGCGCCACGTGATTACCGAGAACCGCCGTACACTGGAAGCGGCTGATGCGCTGGCGCGTCAGGATGCTCACCGTTTGTTCACGCTGATGGCAGAGTCGCATGTCTCTATGCGTGACGATTTTGAAATTACCGTGCCGCCGATCGATGCGCTGGTGGATCTGATTCAAGAGTATGTCGGTGAGCGGGGCGGTGTGCGTATGACCGGCGGTGGTTTCGGCGGTTGTATTGTCGCCCTTATCCCTTCGGCACTGACGGATGAAGTCAAACAGGTGATTGAACGGGAATATCCAGCGCGTACAGGGCTTCAGCCATCCATCTATCTGTGTCAGGCATCCGGCGGTGCGGGTCGCGTAAGTTAAGTTCTGGCTGGGAAAGGTGAGCGAAAAGGGCTTTGATTAAAGCCCTTTTTATATTTCATGTGTTTTACATGGCATATGTTTAAGGCAGCAGAAACAGCGTCGCCAGCCCAAGGAAGATAAAGAAGCCGCCGGTATCGGTGATGGCGGTAATCATTACGCTAGAGCCGATGGCCGGATCGCGGCCGAGTTTCATCATGATTAGCGGGATAGCGACGCCCATCAGCGCAGCGAGCAGCAAGTTCAGCAGAATTGCCAGCATCATCACGCCCCCCATTGCTACGCTGCCATAGAGCAGGAAGGTCACCACGCCCATGATCGTGCCCCATATCACGCCGTTTACCAACGCAACGCCTAATTCTTTCAGCAGCAGGTACGACTTCTTGCCGTGTTCAAGCTGATGCAACGCCAGTGCACGAACAATCATGGTGATTGTCTGGTTGCCGGTATTTCCGCCGATTCCAGCGACAATCGGCATGAGCGTCGCCAGCGCAACCAAATGAGATAAGGTATGCTCAAACAGGCCGATAACCCGCGAGGCGATGAGCGCCGTACAAAGATTGACGGCCAGCCATGCCCAGCGATTGCGGAACGATTTGTACACGGGAGCATAGACATCTTCAGAGGGCATCAACCCCCCTGAACGCCGCAGATTACTATCGCTTTCCCGATTCACGACGTCGAGGATATCCTCAATCGTCAGGCGTCCCATGAGTTTCCCTTTGCTATCCACCACGGCGCTGGAGATTAAATCGTAACGCTCAAATGCCCCTGCGGCTTCTTCGACTTTATCTTCAGGTTGGAACCTCAGCGGCTGATCGTCCATGATGTCACTAACCTGTGTCTGAGGCGCGTGGAGCAGAATACTGGCCAGCGACAGCTCACCGATCAGCGTATTTTTGCGATCGGTAACAAACAGTTTGTCGGTCGATTCAGGGATCGTTTTGCGATAGCGCAGGTAGCGCTGTACGGCTGCGAGCGTGACATCGGCGCGCACGGTGATGAGTTTGAAATCCATCATGTGCCCGAGGCAGTCTTCATCATAATTGATGGCGGCGCGTAGCTGCGCACGCTGCTTCGGCTCAAGCGAGGTCAGTATTCTGCCTAACAGGTGACGAGGAACGAGACGAGAGAGCTGTGCCTGTTCATCAATATCCAGTATTCGAACGGCTCTCAGGATTTCTTTATCCTGCATATCGCCGATCAGGTCGTCGGAAATGCTGTCGGAGGCCTCAATCAACACATGCCCACGCTTCTCTATGGGGATCAGTCGCCAAAGCGCCAGACGCTCATCATGTGGTAAAGATTCCAGTAAATCGGCAAGGTCAGCGGCGTGCAGCCCGATGATCAGTTCGCTGATTTCTGCGGTTTGGTCGAGTAGGATGTTTTTTTCCCGCAGCCCGATGTTGTTACTTAATATGGCGTTGTCGCTTAACGGCGTGCCATCGCGTTCCGTTAAGCGAGGTTGTCGGTTGATGATGCCTTCAACCAGTTCCTTGTTTTCCAACAGCAGAAGGGAGATGCGGCGCCGGAGGTCGGTAAGTTTTTTTACACTCGACATAATGTTTTATGCTCGATCTGTTTTTTTATCCGTATTTTATTAAACGTAGCGCAAAATCAGTGGATTAAGAATAGGATTACTGGCGAATCGCAGTCTGAACAGTAGGGCGATGGTGCCCTGAGGCGTTTTTTTATTGTGGACTTCGCTTAATGAATTATTAAATCGCTTGCTATTTAGTTTTTAGCGATATATAGTCAATTCCAGAAACGTAACCAACACCGATGGCTGAGACGATGAACGACAACGCTTACAAACTGGATGGGCAGCTGTGCTTCGCACTGTATTCCGCCAATCTGGCGATGAATAAACTGTATCGCCGTTTGCTGTCTGACTTGAATCTGACCTATCCCCAATATTTGGTGATGCTGGTGTTGTGGGAACGTGATGGTTTGACGGTGTCCGAGTTGGGTGAACGCCTCTATCTGGATTCCGCCACGCTGACACCACTGCTCAAGCGGTTACAAAGCGCAGGCTTAGTGGTGCGCAATCGTGGAATAGAAGATGAGCGCCAGGTGCTGATTGGGCTAACCGAGGCAGGACAGGAACTTCAGCAACAGGCAAGAGCAATTCCTGAGAGCGTGTTTTGTGCGACGGAATGCCATCTCGAACAGTTGCAGACGATCAAAAAAGATTTAGAGGTGCTGCGTAAGAATCTGATTGGGCATCTTTGACGATGTTAGCGGTTGGTTTGTACACCGCTAAGTCAGTTAGTTAGCTTACAGCATCTTGTTGGCGTCGCTTTCTTTAAGTTATTAAGTAGTGAGCGATTTAATTTTTCGCTATCAAAATAAGGCCTCAGCGGTATCTCACTGTTTTAGGTCATTCCTTAACGATCTGGAGTCACATTATGTCTATTGAAAAAGTATTATACGTTGCCCATGCTCAAGCTACCGGTGGTCGTGATGGTCGTGCGGTGTCTTCCGATAACGCGGTTGATATTAAATTGACGACCCCACGTGAACTGGGCGGTGCAGGCGGTGAAGGAACGAATCCAGAGCAGCTGTTTGCTGCGGGTTATTCTGCCTGTTTCCTTGGTGCGATGAAGTTTGTCGGTGCGCGTGAGAAAATCGCTGTCCCTGCTGATACCACGGTAAACGGTAGCGTAGGCATCGGTGCTATCCCGACAGGATTTGGTATTGAAGTCGAACTGAAAATTTCACTGCCGGGTCTGGATCGTACTGTGGCTGAAGATCTGGTGCAGAAAGCCCATATCGTTTGCCCATACTCCAATGCAACGCGTGGCAACATCGACGTGACGCTGACTATCGTCTAAGTCCGGCTTGACGTCAGTCCATTATTGACTGATGAGCAAGATCGATTGATGGACACGATTGATTGATGAAAACGGTAGCTGCGAAGATTCGCACTGCCGTTTTTTTATGACGGATACCTTCGTCCGTCATCCTTCGGGCCGTTGCTACGCAATGTTGAAAAACGTTCCCGACGTTTTTTATTTGCACGATATCGTCTGAATAGGCAACGAATACGGGCGTAAACGTAAACAGCAGGCACAAGAATACGAAGGCAGTAGGCCTGATGAAGAAAAAGAGAATATAAGGAAAAGGAACTGATGGGTTAGGCGCTATTCTTTCTGATTGACGAGTACGTTGGCAGGAAGCAGTAATTGTTCAGCACGCTGCTGCTGTTTGTCTTGATGGTGACCAAACGCAGTGATGGTGGAGTAGGCAAAGCGGCCTAAAAGAATAATGAAGCTGATGAGTAAAACGGCACGAGCGATCCGAGAGCCACTTCGTCGCGGGCGTATCGATAATCGTCGTTTGTGGGTAAGCGTGGACATTACCAGTGAATCCTCTGTGAAAGCGAATATTCGCTGTTGTTTATTTAGGCACAAGCGGTAGGAGAGGTCAATCTGCCGACGTGAAAAAGATGATGGCGGATTCGGTTTTCGCACGTTCGGTAGAAGGAAAGAGGGGAGGAGAAAACGCAAAGGGGCGGAAACACAAGGGGACGGGAAGGGCCACCAAAAACCCGCTCAAACCACAACGGATAAGCGGGTGAGTAGTGTAAGGGAATTACGCCGTGGTATTGACGTTACGCCCAATCGCCGGATTTGCTGGCAGAGGTGGTAATGCCTTCAAAATGCCGGAAACGACAGCTTCTTGATTATCGATCGCTTTTTTCGTCATAAGCGCGCTGGCCTCACTGCTGGTACGCATGGTGCTGAGGTCACTGGCGAATGATGCAATCTGTGATACATCCATTTTACTCTCCTCATAGCTGAGTGGGGAGCCCTATACGACGAAAAGAAAGTACACCTTTTCGCCGAGGTTGCATGATGGTAGCGAAAATTCTCGCCAGCCATCAATTCGGTATCGGCCCTATCCCTGTAAACTTTACGTTAACCAGACTTTATCAGACAGCCCAGTTGCACAATTTTTCGTTACGCTGCGGTTTGGCACATGTGCGTATTACCCGACAACATTTTCATTCATCAGGCTTTTTCTTCTTCGATCATCAGCTTCCAGCCGGTGACGTCCTGCCAATATTCCTGTTCCCGTTCCAAATCCAGTTGTACCAGCGTGTTGTTGCTAAAGAAATCGTGTGGGAACGTCAGCGTCCAATAGTTGTCATCGGTATGCAACCGTAACGATTCCGGCGTTGTCGTCGCCTGACGCTGGTTGTTCAACAGTGTGGCAAGGCGTAAAAGTTGCACTAATGGCAAATACTGTTTCTTTTTGAACAGGTTCAAGCGCGGCAACTCTTCCAACTTGATCGCTTTACGGTGCAGCCTCACGATCATCGACAGCACAAGTTGCTGTTCCTGATTGAAGCCGGGTAGGTTGGTATTTTGCAGAATGTAGGCGGAATGGCGGTGCATACCGCTATGATTAATACCCAACCCGACCTCATGCAGCATGGAAGCCCAATTTAAGATCGCTTCCAACTGGGGATGTACCAGATTAGGATTCTGCTGTGCCCATTGCGCGTAAAGCTGCTGCGTGGTTTCCCGCACGCGTCGCGCCTGCTCACGGTCGATATTGTAATGGGTCGCCAGACTCTGCGCGGTACGGATGCGAATATCCTGATGGCGGAAACGACCTTCCATTTCATACAGCACGCCTTCGCGCAGCGCACCATCGGACAGGCGGAGTTCTTTGATAGCCAACGCATCGAAAATACCACACAGAATAGCCAGACCGGGCACCAGCACCGACTGACGATCTTCGGACAGGCCCGGCAGGCTCAGCGCTTTGAAGTGCTTAAACTGCAAGATCTGCGTGCGTAGCATTTCCAGTCGTTCGGGAGTAATCAGGCCGTCTTTCTCTCCCATTTCCACCAGAATTTCGTGCGTGGCTTTGATCGTTCCAGATGCGCCGAGGGCGAATTTCCAGCCATATATACGGTATTCCCAGGACAGTGTCTCCAGCTTTTGCGCCGCGGCCAGTCGGGCGCGCTTAAAGTTGGCTTCGCTGATTTCACCGTTCGGGAAAAACTGCTGTGCAAAGCTGACGCAACCCATACGACGGCTTTCCACCAGCATCGGCTCGAAATCTTCACCGATAACCAGCTCGGTAGAACCGCCGCCGATATCGATGACCAATTTACGGCCTTTTTCCGGCTGCGTATGTTCCACGCCCATAAAGATCAGACGGGCTTCTTCGTGGCCGGAAATGATCTCTATCGGGTAGGGGATGATGTCCGCCGCGCGGCGCAAAAAGTCCTGCGCGTTGACCGCCTGACGCAACGCGTGCGTTCCAACAATCGATACGTTCACGGCGGGGAAGCCTTGCAGGCGTTCAGCAAACAGCGCCAGACAGCTCAGGCCGCGTTGAATGGCCTCTTCGCTGAGTACATTTTTGTTGTCCAGGCCGTCGGCCAGATGGACACGCTGTTTTAAACGCCCCAACACCTGAAGCGCACCGTTTACCACGCGTGCGATCACCATGTGAAAACTATTGGAACCCAGGTCGATGGCCGCGAATTCTTGTGGCTTCATCTCGGTTTTTTCATTGTTCGTTAACGGCATTATTCAGGCTTATCTCCAGGTTGCTCCAACGCCTTGATGTAGTCGTAAATGGCATTTTGCGCGCGTACTTTACGCTTGTTACCGCGGGATACATAGCGGTTGCTCGATTCTTTATCAACGACACGGGCTTTCACCGTATCGCTGAACAGGATATCCAGTGTTTCCAGCACGCGAGTTTTCAACGTGGGGTCAAGAATTTCCACGGCGACTTCAATGCGATAATCAATGTTGCGTGTCATCCAGTCTGCGGAAGAAAGATAGACTTTCTTGTCCCCGCCATTGTTGAAGACATACACCCGATCGTGTTCCAGATAGCGGTCAAGAATACTGATGACCTGAATATTTTCACTGATCCCTGGTAAATTAGGAATCAGTGAGCACATGCCGCGTACCAGCAGATTAATTTTCACACCCGCAGAGGAAGCCTTATACAGCTTTTCCGCCAGTCCTTTATCCACCAGATTATTTACCTTAAGCGTAATGCCTGCATCACGATTCGCCAGCGCGTTCTCGATCTCGGTGTCGATCAGTTGGTAGAGCTTGTCGCGGGAGTTTTGCGGCGACACCAGCAAATGTTCGAAGCTGACTGGGCGGTAGGGGTTTTCAATGAAGTTGAAGACGCGGCGCACTTCGTTGGTAATGCGTTCGTCGGCGGTCAGCAGCGAATAGTCGGTATACAGGCGGGCGGTTTTCTCGTTGAAGTTACCCGTACCGATATGCGCGTAACGCACGATGTTTTCGCCTTCGCGGCGGGAAATCAGGAACAGCTTGGCGTGAATCTTCAACCCAGGTACCGAGAAAATCACGTGCACGCCGGCTTCCGTCAGGCGCTTGGCCCAATGGATGTTGGCTTCTTCGTCAAAGCGTGCCTGTAGTTCGACCACCACCGTCACTTTCTTGCCGTTATGCGCCGCATGGATCATTGAGTTAATGATGCGCGAGTCTTTGGCGACGCGATAAATATTGATTTTGATAGACAGCACATTGGGGTCGAAAGAGGCTTGTCGCAGCAGTTCCAATACGTGCTCGAAGGTGTGATACGGATAATAGAGCAGCACGTCGCGCTCACGGATCGCATCAAACCCATTGCGAAAATGGTTGAATCCGGTGTGTCGCAGGCGCGGTAGAGGCTTGTTGACCAGATTGGCGCGTCCGACGTTCGGGAAAGAGATAAAGTCTTTGAAATTATGGTAACGCCCGCCAGGAATGACGGAATCGTAGGAAGAGATCCCCAGTTTATCCAGCAGCATGGCAACCATCGCGTCCGGCATGTCACGCTGATAAACGAATCTCACCGGTTCGGCGGTTAAGCGCTGCTTCAGGCTGGAAGACATCAGCTCCAGCAGACTGGATTCCATTTCCGTCACCAGATCGTATTCTGCATCGCGCGTCATCTTCATGGAGTACGCGTTCAGTGCATCATAATCAAAGAAGCCCTTGAAGATATCATCCAGACAGTAACGCAGAATGTTATCGATAAGGATCATGGTCTTACGACGGCGCGGCGCTTCCGCTGGCAGGTTGACGAAGCGCGGTATTTTATCCGAAGGAATTTCCAGCAGGGCGTAGTTGATCTCATCGCCACGAATAATCTCGACGGCAAGATAGGTATAACTGTCCTTCAGGAACTCCACCAGGTTGGTTTCGTCAAAGATCAGTATTGGTGTAATGTGCGGGCGCAGATATTGCCGAAAGTAATCTCTCAGCCACTCTTGTTGATTAGGGGAAACCTGACGTTCATTGACCAGAAAAATCTGGTTACGCGCCATCTCCAACAGCAGTTCGTTGTACAGGCTGTCAAAGATTTGATCGGTTTTGAGAACACGCGCCTGAATTTTGCCTAAAAGATGTCGTAGATTGCCGTCCAGACCTTGTTCTTCATTAATCAGAATGCGTCTTTTCAAATCGGCAAAACGGACTTTATAAAATTCATCAAGGTTGCTGGAGTAAATGCCCAAGAAGCGCATGCGTTCGATTAACGGATTGCTTTTATCGGCTGCTTCCTGAAGCACTCGCTCATTAAAGGATAACCAACTTAATTCTTTCTCTATGTAGAGTTTGTCCTGACCCATTGTCACTCCGCTCAACGCATGTACTGAAGGTTCATCCAATATTCATACCCTTCCTTTGTGGAGATAGGGTACAACAACATTATGGCGTGTTGATGACGATAAAATCTAATTCATAGACAGACTTACCATTGTCATATTATGGGCGTAAAGGCAACATATGCTACCCGCAATAGGTTAGCAATACGACTCTGGCGGCTTCACTCTAACGGCGAGAATAATGGTAAAAACAGACAACACATCACAGTATCGGGATCGTCGACGAGCGTGGGTAGATCGTGTGGTTCACCGTATTGTTGCGGGCAGCGGGCTGCTGGTGCTGGCTATGCTGTTGTTAATTTTCTTTTATCTCCTGTATGTGGTGACGCCACTGTTCCTTTCCCCCACGGTTAACGACCAAAAAACGGTGCAACGTCACGCTGGGGAACCGTCGCTGGCGTTGGGGCTTAGCGACAACGGGCAGATTGGATTTCGGATAGACAGTCAGGGCTATGGGGAGTTTATTCCGTTTGCGGAAAACCAGCCGATGTCACGTATCCGGCTGGTTCCTGCACTGAGTTTACTGGCGCAAAGTCAGGGGGAACGACAGACTTATGCCCTGAGCCAGCCTGACGGCCGCTTAGTTTTCGTGCAGCCTGTGTTATCGCGCACGGAAAACCGTTCTCCTGTCTGGATTTATCCGCTCGGTGAGCAGGCCTATTCACTTGGGTTACCTGCGCAGCCGTTGCGTCATCTGGCGGTGGCGGCGGTGGACAAAGCGCATGCCGTTGTGGCGGCTATCGGGCAAGAAAATGCGTTGATTATTGCCGATGTTGATGAAAACGGCGTGCGGCAACGGGCACAGATTTCGCTTCCGGCTGGCGCGGTGAGCCAACTGCTGCTGACGCCAGACGGACAGCAGGTCTATTTGCTCAGCGGCAACAGATTAACGCTGTGGCAGGTAGGGAAGAACGCGCTGACGCTGCGGGAAGAGCGGCAATTGCCGTTGACGGAACCGCTGCATCTGGCGCTGTTGTCCGGCGGGCGGTCGTTGCTGGTACAGACTGCTGACGGGCAAATTAGCCAATGGTTTGAGGTACCGAGCGAAAAGGGCGCTACGCTGACGGAGATCCGCCAGTTTCCGCACGTTGCGGGAAAATCGGTGTTGTTGGCAACGGAGGCGCAGCGGCGAGTCTTCGCCACATTGAATGCACAGGGTGAACTGTCGCTGTTTGCCAGCAAGCAGTCACATGCGCTGCTGACGCAGACATTACCGGATCATGCGCAGGGGCTGGCATTTTCGCCGCACGGATCTGCGATGCTGGTTGAAACGGCGCAGGGGTGGCATCGCTATCAGGTTGATAACCCGTACCCTGATATCGGTTGGCGCGGACTGTGGCAAAAATTGTGGTATGAGAATTACCCAGAGCCTGCCTATATCTGGCAATCCACGTCTGCGGATGACAGTTATCAGGCCAAATTCAGTATGATGCCGTTGATGCTGGGTACGATGAAAGCGGCGATTTACGCCATGCTGTTTGCCACGCCGCTGGCGCTGTCTGCGGCGATTTATACCGCCTGCTTTATGTCGCCAACGCTGCGACGCTGGATTAAACCCACGCTGGAAATCATGGGCGCGCTGCCGACGGTCGTCGTTGGCTTGATTGCGGCCATCTGGCTGGCCCCGCATTTTGCGACGTATCTGTCCGCTATTCTGGTTATGCCGATTTTATGGGTGCTGGCCGTGCTCGGCTGCGGCTGGCTGATTGAATGCCTGCCGACGCGCTGGCGTCTCCGTTTCCCGGCCGGCTGGGACGTACTCTTCCTCATCCCCACGATCCTGCTGACATTTGTCGTTGGCTGTTGGATTGCGCCACGCATGGAAATCTGGGTATTAGGGCTGCCGCTGTACCAGTGGTTGGGCGATGATTTCGTGCAACGTAATACGCTGGTGGCGGGCGTCGCTCTCGGTTTCGCTCTGATTCCGCTGATTTTTTCGCTGGCGGAAGATGCCCTGTTCAGCGTACCGGCGCGTTTAACTCAGGGTTCGCTGGCGCTGGGCGCGACGGCGTGGCAAACCCTGTGGCGCGTCGTGCTGCCGTCTGCCAGTGCTGGGATTTTCGCCGCGCTGATGCTGAGTTTTGGCCGTGCTGTGGGGGAAACCATGATTGTGCTTATGGCGACGGGCAACACGCCGATTATGGATGAAGGCCTGCTTCAGGGCTTACGTTCGCTGGCGGCGAATATTGCCATCGAAATGCCGGAAGCCGTGACGAATAGCGGTCACTATCGGGTGTTGTTTTTAACGGCATTAACGCTGTTTGTTTTCACATTCATCGTGAATACGCTGGCTGAAACTATCCGGCAGCGTTTACGTCAACGCTACCGTGATGAAGGAGAAAACGCGTGAAGCGCTGGTTCCGTTCGGGAAGGCCTTGGGTGTGGCTGACCGCGTCGTCCATTTCCATTAGCCTGCTGGCGATGCTGGCAATCATTGTGCTGCTGGCGGGGCAGGGCATGCGCTATTTGTGGCCGCAGCCTGTCTGGCTGTTGACGCTACAGCCGGAACAGGGTGTGCAGCGCGCGTTAATGGGGGAAATTTATGCCGAGCAGAGGCTTTCACCTCAGCAGTGGGTACAGGCAGGTCTAACCTCTGCATCTGGGGAGACTGAAACACGCTATTTGATTAAGATTGGCCAGCGTGAAATTCATGGTCAAAGTTTTCGTTCGTTGCTTTCACGCGACATTTTCCGTTTTGATAAACCTGCCGACATTCTGGTGTTAAAGCGAACCAACAACGGCACCGCCTATGGTTATCTTGCCGGCATGTTGGAGGGGGAACAGCCGCTGGTGGCGACGGATCTCCCTGCAACGTTACAGCATCGCGTCGAACAGGTGCAGGGGTTGCTCGTGAAAGCTCAGGCTATCCGCATGGGGGAAATGGCGAAGATCAACCAGCAGTTTGAAGCGCTACGGCTGGAGGAGAAAAAGCGGCAGCAGACTCGAACGTTAGATAATCAGGCGCTGGCTCGTCTTCAGGCTGAACGTATTGAATTGCAACGCCGCTTCGATGAGCTGTCGCGTCAGTTAACCGCACTCAATCTGGATATTAATCGTGATACCGTGCAGCTACGGGATGCGAACGGCAGCGTTCACCTTATCCCGCTTAGGGACATTGAACAGGCTTGGTATCCGAATGCGATGAACCTGTGGGAACAAGTCAGCCATTGGGGCGATCAAGCGAAATATATGCTCGGACATTACTCGCCGGACAGCAACAGTGCAGACCACCTTTTCCCTGCCATTTTTGGCACCGTTCTGATGGTGGTGCTGATGTCTATAATCGTGATGCCGCTGGGCGTGATTGCTGCGGTTTATCTGCATGAATACGCGGGAAAAAACAGCCTGACGCGCTGGGTGCGAATTGCCGTGGTCAATCTGGCTGGAGTGCCTTCCATTGTTTACGGCGTGTTTGGGTTGGGTTTTTTTGTTTATCTCATCGGCGGCACGCTGGATCAGCTGTTCTATGCTGAAGCGCTGCCGAATCCGACATTGGGTACGCCGGGGCTGCTGTGGGCATCGCTGACGCTGGCATTGCTGACGCTGCCAGTGGTGATTGTGGCGACGGAGGAAGGGTTGTCGCGCATTCCGATGTCGGTACGCTACGGTTCACTGGCGTTGGGCGCAACCAAGGCCGAAACCCTGTGGCACGTTGTGCTGCCGATGGCGGTTCCCGCGATGATGACGGGGTTAATCCTCGCAGTGGCGCGTGCCGCAGGGGAAACGGCGCCGCTGATGTTGGTCGGCGTGGTGAAGTCGGTGCCGGTTTTACCGGTTGATGACATTTTTCCTTACCTTCATCTTGAGCGAAAATTTATGCATTTGGGATTCCAGATTTACGATTTGGCGTTCCAAAGCCCAGATGTGGAAGCCGCCAGACCGCTGGTATACCTTACTGCGCTGCTGCTGGTGTTGATTGTCGTCGGCTTGAACCTTGCGGCGATTGGCATCCGCCACGTTCTGCGTGAGAAATATCGCTCGTTATCACTTTGAAAGTAGGATGAAGTTATGGGATTTATGACACAAAAGGAGATGGCACCGTTACCTGATGTTCATCAACTGAGTGATGAACAGACGATGTTAACCGTGGAACATCTGAATTTGTACTATGGCGACAAGCAGGCGCTGAACGATATCTCGATTCGTATTCCGAAGAAGCAGGTCACGGCGCTGATTGGGCCGTCGGGCTGTGGCAAATCCACGCTATTACGCTGTTTTAATCGCATGAACGATCTGGTGGACGACTGCCGCACTGAAGGCGATATCTGGCTGAACGGTATGCCCATCAACGATCCGCAGTTAGATGTTGCCGTGTTACGCCGTCGGGTCGGCATGGTGTTTCAACGCCCGAATCCGTTTCCCAAATCGATCTATGAAAATGTGATTTATGGCCTGAGATTGCAGGGACTACGCGATCGCCGCTTTCTGGATGATGCCGTTGAACGGGCGCTGCGAGCGGCGGCGCTGTGGCATGAAGTCAAGGATCGGCTGAGCGACAACGCGTTGACGCTATCCAGCGGGCAGCAGCAGCGGCTGGTGATTGCCCGAGCGATCGCGATTGAGCCGGAAGTGCTGTTGCTGGATGAGCCGACCTCCGCGCTCGATCCCATTTCGACGCTGGTTGTCGAGGAACTGATGGGAACGCTAAAGCAGCATTTCACGCTGGTGCTGGTGACGCACAATATGCAGCAGGCGGCCCGCGTATCGGATTACACCGCATTTATCAATCAGGGTAAGCTAATTGAGTACAACCGTACGGACGATCTGTTTACCTCGCCGACGCAGCGCCGTACTGAGGATTATATCACTGGGCGATTTGGCTGAAATTTCATCAATCCACAGCGCGAAAGGGCTTTAAAAAATTATGGATACCGTTCATCAATTGTCCGTGCCATTTGAAAAATTGATGATAAAATGCGCGCAAATTTTTTGACTCTGGTAAGTGGCGGGTAAGATGAAATTTAGCACCATGAACGAAGGCGAAATTATTACCGAGCTGTGCCGGAGAATAAAAGACGCCAGAATCCAACAGCGTTTATCGCAGGTCGATCTTGCCGAGCGAGCAGGGCTGGGGATTGCGACGATAAAACGTGCTGAAATGGGCGAATCCATTACGCTCAGCAGCCTGCTCTCCATCCTGCGTGGGTTGAATCGTCTGCACCAGATTGAAGGCGTGCTCTTCGACGCTGAAGTTGAATCTTTCCATGCGCAGATCAGCGGTGAGAAAAAACAGACGCCGCTGCGTATCAGAAAGAAAGCCGCAGCCTTTCCCGCCAAGGCGCTCGCGAAGCATGAAAATATCAAGAAGCCAGCTAACAGCACCGTGGACTGGTACATCGCGGCGGCCGAAAACAATATTGTCTGGTCATTGCCTGAAAGCGATAAAAAAATAAAGGGCTAATGCCAATGCATTAACCCTTATGTATGAACCCCTACACATAAACCCTGATTGTCGGGTTAATTTGCCGAGCATTTAATACGACAAGGCCAGTTTTATCATTCGCACAGCACAACTTTAATCGCCAGCCCCCCGCGAGAGGTTTCACGGTACTTAGCGTTCATGTCTTTGCCTGTTTCATACATGGTTTCAATCACCTTATCGAGCGATACACGTGGTTCGCTGGCACGGCGCATTGCCATTCTTGCAGCGTTGATGGCTTTCACGGAAGCAATGGCGTTGCGTTCGATGCACGGCACCTGAACTTGGCCCGCAACCGGATCGCACGTTAGCCCCAGATTATGTTCCATACCGATTTCTGCCGCGATGCACACCTGTTCTGGGTTAGCGCCGAGAAGCTCTGCCAGACCGGCCGCAGCCATCGAACAGGCCACGCCGACTTCCCCCTGACAACCTACTTCAGCCCCGGAAATAGAGGCGTTCATTTTGTAGAGCATGCCGATAGCGCCGGATGCCAAGAAATAACGTAGGTAAGATTCTGGGGTTACCGGCTGAACGTAGCGATCGTAATAGGCCAGCACGGCAGGAATAATGCCGCACGCACCGTTAGTGGGAGCGGTGACCACGCGTCCGCCTGCCGCATTTTCTTCCGACACCGCCATTGCGAACATGTTAACCCAGTCCATCGCATCCATCGGGTCGTTAGAAAAACGGTCGTTGATGAACAGCAGACGATGCAGCGCCGATGCCCGGCGGGGAACGCGTAATGGGCCAGGCAACACGCCTTCCGTATTCATGCCGCGATGCATACAGTCCTGCATGGTTTTCCACACATCGGCAAAGTAGTGCTCAAGCGCTTCCCGACCATGCATCGCAATCTCGTTTTTCAGGACGATAGCGGATAAAGACAGGCAGTGATCGTGACAATGTTGCAGTAGCTTCTGGGCAGAAAAGAACGGGTAGGGCGCACTTTCCTCCGCCAGATTAGGTTTGCCGAAGTTTTCCTGATCGACGACGAATCCGCCCCCGATGGAGTAATACGTTTTGCTATAGACCAACTCTTGCTGGCTATAGGCGCGAATGGTCATGCCGTTTTCATGCAGTGGCAGGTTTTCCGGCTGGAAACGCAAGGAGGATTCCAGCGGGAAGCTGACCTCATACTGGCCGTTGAGTATCGGTAACCGCTGAGTGTCTTTCACCTGTTGAATAAACGCCGGAATACTATCGATGTTGACGTTATCTGGCAGGTTGCCGGCTAGCCCCATAATGATGGCGATATCGGTGTGGTGTCCCTTCCCCGTCAGGGAGAGCGAACCGTAAATATCAACGACGATACGTGTCACCGATGAGATTAGCCCACGATTCACCAGATCGTCGGTGAATATTTTGCCCGCTTTCATTGGGCCAACGGTATGAGAACTGGACGGGCCGATGCCGATTTTGAAGATATCAAATACGCTGACCATAGCGATTTCCTTAAAAAAAACGCCGATAGTTAAATAACGTATCGGCGTTAAAGTCGAGTGGGGGCTTACAGCAGTTCACTCAGGCTGTAAACAATGGCGGAAATCGCGATCAGTCCCATCAGGGTGACAAAGACGTTGCTGATCTGGCCGCTGTATTTCTTCATCGCTGGGACTTTCTGAATAGCGTACATCGGCATCAGGAACAGCAGACATGCGATAATCGGGCCGCCCAATGTTTCGATCATGCCCAGAATACTTGGATTTTTCGTTGCCACAATCCAGGTTGTGACCAGCATGAACAGCGCAGTGATGCGGTTCAGTTTGGTGTGGGAAATGGTTTTTCCTCTGCTGCGCAGGGTTTTCACGATAATGCCGTTAAAGCCTTCGCCCGCCCCCAGATAGTGACCCAGGAACGATTTAGAGATCGCGATGGTGGCAATAACCGGTGCCAGATAGCCCATGACTGGGTTGTTAAAGTGGTTCGCCAGATAGGACAGAATAGAAATGTTCTGTGTTTTCGCTTCCATCAGCTCAGCCGGAGACAGACTCAGTACACAGCTGAAGACGAAGAACATCACGGTCAGTACCATCATGATATGGCTGTAAGACAGAATGCGTGAGCATTTTTTCTCGGCGTCATCGCCATACTCTTTACGTTTGGCAACGGCAAAGGAGGAGATGATCGGTGAGTGGTTAAAGGAGAAAACCATCACCGGAATAGCCAGCCATAATGTTGCCAACAGACCGTTGCCCGTGACGCTGGAACTCAGAGAAATGTTTTCAAAAACAGAGGTATTCCAGTTTGGAATTAAATAAAACGCCAGCAGCATCAGCACGGCAACAAAAGGATAAACCAGAATGCTCATTGCCTTAACGATCATTGCTTCACCGAAGCGAACAATAAACATTAGTCCGAGAATCAATATTAATGACAGCACGGCACGCGGTGGCGAAGGCAGATGTAATTGGTGAGTAATAAAGCTATCTACCGTATTGGTAATGGCGACGCTATAAACTAATAGAATTGGGTAAATAGCGAAAAAATAAAGCAAAGTGATTAATTTACCTGCACCAACGCCGAAATGTTCTTCAACAACTTCGGTAATATCTTCGCCACCTTTTTTGCCAGATAATACAAAACGGCATAAAGCACGGTGAGAATAATATGTCATCGGAAAAGCAATCAGCGCCATGATAATTAACGGAATTAAACCGCCAATACCTGCGTTGATTGGTAAGAATAACACACCAGCGCCGATGGCTGTGCCGTAGAGGCCCAGCATCCAGACGGTATCGCTTTTACGCCATCCTGAAGCCTGGTCTAACACTTGGCTGCTATCTTGAATTGTGCTCATTTACTGGTTTCTCCTCGGTGAACACATTAATACCCGTCGTACTGGGGTATAAAAATTACAGTACCGGCAACTTGCCGTTACAGAGTTTGAAAAACGAACAAGACATATTGCTAATTATGTCAACAGGTCAATACTGTTTTGTGGCGGCATTCTATATCGTGGTGGTCAGCGAATAATATTGAGGCGATCACATAAATGAATTGACGGGAAATATTTTAATAAATTTTAGAAGGAATTAAAATATCAATATTGATACTTTAATTTAAATATTCCTAACGGCTCGTTATTGATGCTTTATTTAATTTTTGAATGATGAAGAATGAACAATAAATAAAATAAAGGGCAGTCTAAATAATAAACGCAATTTTAATGATGTCACGCGGAATGATGGTTTTTCTCTATTTGATGAGACGGTATCGCGAGCGTGCTGCCTGAAAATATATCGAATCGCGTTGTTATGTACCATGGACGATTAACAGACGAGACGGCTATCCGACAGGCTGTAACCTGCCGGATAACGGTTGCCAGGCCGTCAGGCGGTGAGTTTCTCTTCTGCCCACGCCAGACCGCTGTGGTACTCCTCGGGTAAGAGAGGGGCCAACGATTGCAGCGAGCGTCTTAACTGTGTGGCGTTCGAGGACGATAGGTTGAGATGTCCCACTTTGCGGCCGGGACGAACGGCTTTCTCGTACCAGTGCAGATGGACCAGCGGCAGCGTCAGCCAGTCGATATTTACGTCGGTGCCAATCAGGTTGACCATCACCGACGGTGTTTCGATGACGGGTTCCGGCAGCGGCAGATCGAGAATGGCGCGCAGGTGCAGTTCAAACTGGCTGATCGACGCGCCATTTTGCGTCCAGTGTCCGCTATTGTGTACGCGTGGTGCCAGTTCGTTAATGAGCAGGTGGTCGCCGACGATAAAACATTCCATCGCCATCACGCCCACATAGCCCAGCGCATTCATAATGGCGGACAACATCTGTTCAGCTTGCTGTTGCAACAGTGGATCGGGCTGAGGGAAGGCGACGCTGGTGCGCAGAATGCCATCCTGATGCAGGTTGTGGGTGAGCGGATAGAACACACATTTGCCGTGCGTATTGCGCGCGCCAACCAGCGAGACTTCGCCAGAAAAATTAATACCTTGCTCAACAATGCATTCGCCGTAGCAGTCCGCAGGCAGCGTCTGCTGTTCGCCGTCGCGCAAGCGCCACTGTCCACGACCGTCGTAACCGCCGACGCGACGTTTAACGATCGCTAATTCACCCAATGAGGTGAAGACGTGTGGCCATTCATCGGCGCTCGCCAGCAGTTGCCACGGGGCGGTTGCCAGATTCAACGAATCCAGCAGTTGCTTTTGCGTCAGGCGATCGGCCAGACGCGGGAAAATATCGCGGTTTGCAAACGCCGTGTGCTCTGCTAGCTCACGAGTGAGGGCGGTTTCCGGCCAACGCTCAATCTCGGCGGTAATCACACTGTTATGAAACGGCACCGACTCCGGCTCTGCATCCAGCCCCACGGGATAAACCGCAATACCTAACGGTTCGCCAGCCTGACGCAGCATTCTGCCCAACTGACCATTGCCTAATACGCAGACCGGTTTCATGCCTCCTCCCGCGGATCGGGATGAGAGAGCACGTCATCGGTTTGCGCCTGACGCCAGTCTGCTAGTCGAGTGGCGATGCCACGATCGTGCAGGGCGAGAATTTGTGCCGCCAGCAGCGCCGCATTTGCCGCGCCCGCTTTGCCAATGGCCAACGTGCCGACCGGAATACCGCGAGGCATTTGGACGATAGAGTACAGGCTGTCTACACCGCTCAGCGTTGAGCTTTGTACCGGCACGCCAAGCACGGGAACCAGCGTTTTCGCTGCCAGCATACCCGGCAGGTGCGCTGCGCCGCCTGCGCCCGCGATAATCACATCAAAACCATTCTGTGCTGCTTGTTCTGCAAAACTGAACAGCTTATCCGGCGTCCGGTGTGCGGAAACAACTTCGGTATGAAAAGGAATGTTCAGCGTGGTGAGGATTTCCGCAGCAAACTGCATGGTGGCCCAGTCACTCTTTGAACCCATGACGATGGCAATTTTAGCCGGGGCAACGTTGGATGACATGCCTGTGACGCTCCTGTAGTTGTACCTGTACTGTAATGGTACCTGTAATTGTACGTGTTCGTGACGCGTTCGCGTCGGCCAGACAGGGAAGGTCTGGCGTTGAGGGCGTAGAGCATATCACGCCATTATGGCGAGGAAAACGGTTGCGTATGCGGAAATACTGGGGAAATAAGGTGAGAGACTGTTAAGTCAATGGCTGGAAACGCATTAAAATGGGAAGGAAATCAGTTCGATATTTTGTGGCGTGACCTTAATCATCGACCCTTCTTCATGCCAGGCTCCCAGAACCGCGCGACGGCCATCAGACTCACCAAGATCGACCTGATGAATGGCTGGACGGTGGGTGTGGCCGTGGATCATCGTCTTCACCTGATAATACCGGAGGCGTTCAAGCACGGCATCGTGATTAACATCCATAATCTGCTGCGATTTTTTCTGGTTTTCCTGCTGGCTGGTCGCCCGCATCTTCGCCGCGATTTTCACGCGTAATGACAAAGGTAATAGCAGGAAGAGTCGCTGAATGAACGGGTTGTGGACTCGGCGACGGAATTGTTGATAGCGATGATCGTCGGTACATAGTGTGTCGCCATGCAGAATGAGGATCTTCTGGCCGTAGAGGTCAAGCAGGGTTTCCGTTGGTAGCAGCGTCATTCCGCTTTGTTTGGCAAAACGCTTACCGATCAGAAAATCACGGTTACCGTGTACGAAATAGCAGGGAATACCACGCAGATGTAAGGCATAGAGTTCCGCAGCAATGGTCGCATGCAGCGGCTGGGGATCGTCGTCACCAATCCAGGCATCGAACAGATCGCCAAGAATATACAGCGCATCGGCATGAATCGCATCATGGCGTAAAAAACGCAGAAAACCGGCGGTAATCGCCGGTTCATGAAGACTTAAATGCAGATCGGCAATGAACAGCGTTGCCATGCAGGTCCGATTATTCGCTGACCGTTACGTGGGTAATTACCACGTCTTCTTTCGGTACGTCCTGGTGCATGCCGCTGCGGCCAGTCGCTACGCCTTTGATTTTATCAACGACGTCCATCCCTTCGGTGACTTCAGCGAAAACGCAGTAGCCCCAGCCATCAGCGCGCTCTGAACGAAAGTTCAGGAAATCGTTATCAACAACGTTGATAAAGAACTGAGCCGTTGCAGAGTGTGGATCGTTGGTACGTGCCATTGCCAGCGTGCCACGCGCGTTTTTCAGGCCGTTATTGGCTTCATTCTTGATTGTCGCGTTGGTTTCTTTTTGATCCATACCGGGAGCGAAGCCGCCGCCCTGAATCATGAAACCATTAATCACACGGTGGAAAATCGTGTTGTCATAAAAACCGCTGCGGCAGTAGTTCAGGAAGTTTTCTACGGTAACCGGCGCCTTGTCTGCAAACGTATTAATAACGATATCGCCGTGGTTGGTATGAAGCGTAATCATAATAATGAACCCTAGATAGCCTTAGTGATAAGAGTGCTGTTCACAAAAGGCGGTGAACAACAAGAGCGCTGTTATAGCATAACTGGTCGATTGAGTCAGTAGTTCACGTTTTATCGCGCAGTGGTTGGCGGTTAGCTGGGTGAGAAAATCGTATAAGAAGGTTTACTACTCTGATTGTGGTAGGCGTTAGATCACGAATGCACGGCAGAACCGTGCGCGGATAAGGCGTTAATCAGGCAATGTTGGTTTTTAAAAACAAATAAATTGATTAAAATTCAATATAATAGTTAATTAATTTGAATGAGATTTTTATTGCCCCAGATCAATGTTTTGCGTAATCAACGTGTTCTTTTTTTATGGCTCAGATTAATCTGAGAGTAATTCTTATTCTTCCTACATAACTCTAAAGAGATAGGTGAACTATGTTGGGTATTCTGGATAGTGTTAATCGTTTATTAGACAAACCGGATTTTGGCAAACTGTTTTTGCGCGTATCTTTCAGCGTGTTGATGCTGTTTCATGGCTGGCACAAAGTACATGGCGGCATCGGTGCCATTGAAGGCATGCTGACCTCGGCAGGACTCCCTGCTTTTGTTGGTTACGGCGTCTATGTCGGAGAAGTCATCACCCCGATCCTGATGATTCTCGGGATTCTTACTCGTCCTTCTGCGTTGATCTTCTCCTTCACGATGGTCGTGGCGACGTTGCTGGTTCATCCAGATGGTTTCGTCACGCTGGCAAAAACCGGTGCCTGGGGTGTTGAAGGCACAGCGGTGTTCTTCTTTGCGGGCATCGCTATTGCCCTGCTTGGCAGCGGTAAATACTCTGTGATGTCGAATCCGCGCTGGCGTTAATGGTTTTCTGTCGGCGGATTGCTTTTGTCAGTGACCGCCAATGATGTGAAACGGCTCGGATTTTCCGGGTCGTTTCATTTTTATCCTTTCTCACTGATTCCCTCTTCTTCTTATTCACCTTGCAATACAGTAGGGTTCAGGTTTCAATACGCCGTTGGGTGTCAACCCTGAATGTATTGATGTTGCTGACGCTAACTGCGATTGTGAAGACCATTTCTTTGAAACCATTTTTTTGTGAAAACCATTTTTTATAAAAACACTGGAACGCCCTGATGCTAAAGATTTTTAATACGCTGAGTCGCCAAAAAGAGGAATTTAAACCTATCCACGCCGGTCAGGTGGGAATGTATGTGTGTGGCATCACCGTTTATGACCTGTGTCATATCGGTCACGGGCGTACTTTCGTGGCGTTTGATGTGGTGGCGCGGTATTTGCGGTATCTGGGATATTCACTGAAATATGTGCGTAATGTCACCGATATTGACGACAAAATTATCAAACGTGCGATCGAAAATGGGGAAACCAGCGACCAACTGACGACCCGCATGATTGCAGAGATGCACGCCGATTTTGATGCGTTGAATATTCTGCGCCCAGATGCCGAGCCGCGTGCGACGCACCATATTGCCGACATCATCGAAATGGTGGAAACGCTGATTGCCCGTCGCCACGCCTATGTTGCGAGTAATGGCGATGTGATGTTCTCCGTTGATACCGCGCCGGGCTACGGTGTGCTGTCTCGTCAGGATCTGGAACAATTGCAGGCTGGCGCACGCGTTGAAATTACTGAAGTGAAGCGCAATCCGATGGACTTCGTGCTGTGGAAAATGTCCAAACCGGGTGAACCGCACTGGTCTTCTCCGTGGGGAGAAGGGCGCCCTGGCTGGCACATCGAATGTTCTGCCATGAACTGCAAACAGTTGGGCACGCATTTTGATATCCACGGCGGCGGTTCCGATTTGATGTTCCCGCACCACGAAAACGAGATCGCGCAGTCCAGCTGTGCACACGACGGCTCGTATGTGAATTACTGGATGCACTCCGGCATGGTGATGGTTGACCGCGAGAAAATGTCAAAGTCGCTCAACAATTTCTTCACCGTTCGTGATGTGCTGGCGTACTACGATCCGGAAACCGTACGTTACTTCCTGATGTCAGGCCACTATCGTAGCCAGTTGAACTACAGCGAAGACAACCTGAAACAGGCGCGTGCGGCGTTAGAACGTTTGTATACGGCGCTGCGCGGAACGGATCCGGCGGTTGCGGCGCACGGTGGTGACGAGTTTGAAGCCCGCTTCCGCGAAGCGATGGATGACGATTTTAACACGCCGGAAGCCTACTCGGTGCTGTTTGATATGGCGCGTGAAGTTAACCGCCTGAAAGCGGAAGATGTGCAGGCGGCGAATCAACTGGCGTCGGCACTGCGTAAACTGTCTGGCGTGCTTGGCCTGCTGGAACAGGATCCAGAGCAGTTCCTGCAAAACGGCGCGCAGGTGGATAATGACGAAGTGAAAGAAATCGAAGCGTTAATTCAGCAGCGTAAAGATGCGCGTGCGGCGAAAGACTGGGCGCTAGCGGATCAGGCTCGCGATCGCTTGAATGAAATGGGTATCGTGTTGGAAGACGGTCCGCAAGGAACGATCTGGCGTCGTAAGTAACACTTTTTCTTCCTGTAATACGCTTTCCGTAAATAAAAAGCCCGCAAAAATGAAATTGCGGGCTTTTTTTCGCCATCATCGATGCTGCGAGGGTTACTCGGTCACTTTTACCGTTTCGCCGTTGAACTGAACGGCTTGCCCAGCAACGATTTTGCAGCGCTTGCGTGTTTCCGTCTGGCCGTCAACGGTCACGTCGCCTGCGGCGATAGACAGTTTGGCCGCTGCGCCGCTTTCACTCCAGCCCAGCAATTTCAAGAGATCACACAGTTCAACGTGCGGATGCTTTTCAAGATGAAACGTTGTCATAAATTCCTGCTTATCGGTGTTTGACCTTATCGCCAATTATTCTGCGTGGTCATGATACTCTTCGCACGCCTGTAGCGTGTTTTGAATCAGTGTGGCAACGGTCATTGGGCCGACGCCACCCGGTACAGGGCTGATGTAAGACGCTCTTTCCTGCGCCGTTTCAAATTCCACATCGCCGACCACTTTACCGCTTTCCAGACGGTTGATACCCACGTCCAGCACAATCGCGCCCGGTTTAATCCATTCGCCGGGAATGAAACCCGGTTTACCCACCGCGACAACCAGCAGATCGGCGTTTTCAATATGGTGGCGCAGATTTTTGGTGAAACGGTGCGTGACTGTAGTTGTACAGCCAGCCAGCAGCAGCTCCAGACTCATCGGGCGACCCACAATATTAGACGCGCCGACCACAACGGCATTCAGCCCGAAGGTGTCGATATTATAACGCTCCAGCAGCGTGATGATGCCGCGTGGCGTACAGGCGCGCAGCATTGGCGCGCGCTGACACAGACGACCCACATTGTAAGGGTGGAAGCCATCCACATCTTTACTTGGTGCGATGCGTTCAATTACCTTGGTGTTATCGATGCCTTCTGGCAGCGGAAGCTGAACCAGAATACCGTCAATCGTCTGGTCGGCGTTGAGCTGGTCGATAAGCGCCAGCAGCTCGGGTTCCGTTGTGGCGATGGGTAAATCATAAGAGCGGGAAATAAAGCCGACTTCTTCACACACTTTGCGCTTGCTGGCGACATAAATCTGTGACGCTGGATTCTCGCCGACCAGCACAACAGCTAGGCCCGGCGCGCGTTTTCCTTCTGCTAAACGCTGCGTGACTCGTGCGGCAACTTCGTCTTTGACCTGCTGCGCAATCGTTTTACCATCAATAATCTTTGCTGCCATCTGAGATGAGATCCATCAATGTGAAATAGGGGGAGATGGCCGCTATTTTGTCAGAAGCTGTGCGTGCTGTCAGGTATTGCATCAATATTATTGAGACTGCTTTCGCTATTCACAGACCTCGATACGATTTTTACCGCCTTTTTTGGCGCGATACAGCGCTTCGTCAGCGATCTCAATAACGCTCGATACCTCTTGTGGTGGAGTCGTCACATTAAAGATATAGACACCAGCGCTAATGGTAACAATTTTTTCTGGGAACAATGTGATTTCATGCGGGATTCGCGCCTCACGCACGGCATCCAATGCCCGTTGAGCCAGCATGATGGCGCCTTGTCTGTCCGTCTCGGTGATAATAATGGCGAATTCTTCGCCGCCGTAGCGGGCAACCAAGTCTTCTTTACGTTTTGGCATGCTGTCCAGTATCTGACCAATCTTGCGTAAGCATTCATCGCCTGCTACGTGCCCGTAATGGTCATTATATTTTTTGAAGGCATCAACGTCGATCATGATCAGTGCCATGCATTGCTCGGTGTTTGAAACACGTAGCAAATTTTGCTGCAAGAAAATATCAAACTGACGACGATTGGCTAATCCTGTCAGGCTGTCAAACAGAGCCAGTGTGTGAAGGGTGCGGTTGACGGAGGTCAATTCATCACGAACAAGGGTCAAATTGAGTTGGTTTCTTAAATTGATGCGGATTTGTTTTAGGATGATTAGGCCCAGCAGTGTCATGGTGAACAATAAACTTAGCGTAATCACACCGTAGATGATGCTGTCAGTCCTCCATTGACTGAGTGAAAGATTGAGGTCGTAACCTACTGCCATAACAATCGGGTAGTGTTTTAATTTTGTGTAGCCATAAATCCGTTCAATGTTATCCAGAGTGGGGACGAATGTTGCGGCGCCACTTTCGGACTTTTTCAGATATTCAGACACGCGCGAGCCACTGAACAGATTACGGTCGATGTAAGAATCGTCATAAGGGCGGCTGTACAGTATTTTTCCGTCAGAGAGTAGGAGCGCGATCGTGTCAGTGTCTTCCATCGCGTAGTAACCGTAATACTGTTTGAAATAATCGACAGAGAGTGTGGCGAGCAACACGCCTTTAAAGCTGCCGTCTGGATTATTGATACGCATAGATACAGGGATGACCAGATCCCCTGTAGAACGGCTTCTGATGACACTGCCGATGTGCGGGTTTTGCCCTACATTATTTTGATGATATTTGAAGTATTCTCTGTCTGTATAATTATTCTTTGAAGGGTTGGTAATTCCAGAGTTGGTGACCCATTCTCCTTTCTCATTGTAGATAAAAATGCCGTGTAACTGAGGCATTGTGGCCTTTCTGACTTTTAACATTTCACCGAATTTGATGAGTTGCTCTGGCGCTAGCCCCTCTTTATCGATACGTGATTGTAAATCCTGTAACAGAACATCTATTTGCGAAAAGGTATCTTCAGCGTGGCGTGCCAGCGACAGAGACAGATTTTTGACATCTCGCTCTGTGGAATTGATAAGCTGTTGACGAGAATTGACGATCTCCCACCCGTTCAATGTCACCACCATCGTGACAATGAAAAGCATAAAAATGATCATCAATTTTTGCAGCGGCAGTTGGTAGTGCTCGGCGCTATCGCGCATGCTGACCTTCATTGTGCGCCTCATTCCTTGCCAGAAACATGACTAATCACAAGTGTAGACGTTTCTGCACGTTACGCAGTGATTGATACACTCTCTTTATGATTTTAATTGGCTTTCATCAAATAATAAGTTGGTTTTAGAATAAAAATCAGCACTATTCTTTTTATGTGCTATTAATAAAATGTTAGAGCAAATCACTATCATCGTGTTTATTTACGAGAATCACTTAAGATAAATGACATTATGTTACACAATGTCATGATAATGATTTTTCATTATGATTAAAGAACGTCACAAGGTGTAAGGAAATTTTTATTTATTGTTAAATACACTATGTTTAATTGGCGTTTAACTGATGTTGCTAATGATAAGGGTACAGTGTTTTTACGCTTGGGTTGATGAGTATGAGGCGAGTCTGGTATGAATAGGTTGGGGGCGAGAAATACATTGACATGTAATGTGCCTATTCAGTGTGAAGAATAAGAAAGATACTGCGGCGGAATAGGTTTTTTAGCCAGTGATGAAATAAAGAGCCCTCCATGAAAATAGCGATTAGCGGAACGGGATATGTCGGTTTATCGAATGGATTATTGTTGGCGCAACAGCATCAGGTTGTGGCGTTAGATATTGTGGCTGAAAAAGTGGCGATGCTGAATCAGCGAAAATCGCCAATTAATGACGCCGAGATTGAGCGTTTTTTACAACGCGAAACGCTGAATTTTTCCGCTACGCTGGATAAATATGAAGCGTATGTCGATGCGCAGTTCGTGATTATCGCGACGCCGACAGATTACGATCCACAGACGAACTATTTCAATACGTCGTCGGTAGAGGCAGTCATTCGCGATGTGATGGCGATTAATCCTCAGGCCATTATGGTGATTAAATCGACGGTGCCGGTCGGTTACACAGAGAAAGTCAGCCAGCAGTTGGATACGGATAACATCATTTTTTCACCCGAGTTTCTGCGTGAGGGAAAGGCGCTGCACGACAACCTTTACCCGTCGCGGATTGTGGTGGGTGAACGCTCGGAAAGGGCGAGGTTTTTTGCTAACCTATTGATGGAGTGCGCATTAAAAAAAGATATTCGTGTACTGTTTACCGACCCGACAGAGGCCGAAGCGATAAAATTGTTTGCGAATACCTTCCTGGCGATGCGCGTCGCCTACTTTAACGAGTTGGACAGCTATGCTGAATCGCTGGGGCTAAATACCCGGCAGATTATTGAGGGTGTGTGCCTCGATCCGCGTATCGGCAACTACTACAACAATCCTTCTTTTGGCTACGGCGGTTATTGTTTGCCGAAGGATACTCGGCAGCTTTTGGCTAACTATCGTACGGTTCCGAATAACCTGATCAAGGCGATCGTGGACGCGAACCATACGCGGAAAGATTTCATCGCCGACACGATTATCCGCCGTCATCCGAAAACCGTCGGCGTTCATCGTCTTATCATGAAAGCAGGGTCGGATAATTTTCGCTTTTCTTCCATTCAGGGCATTATGAAAAGGATAAAAGCGAAAGGAATCAATGTCGTGGTTTATGAGCCAGGGATTGATGATGATAACTTCCTAGATTTTCCTGTCATTCACCAAATTAACAGTTTCAAACAACAGTGTGACATTATTATTACCAATCGTTATGCCGACGAATTAAAAGATGTAATAGGAAAGATTTATACTAGAGACTTATTTGGTGAGGATTGATTTCTTGTCGTAAATAAATCGACGTTTTGCTATTCGCGAAAAGTTCATTTTTGCATTGTAATTAATTATGTCTTTTTACGCTTCATCATGTGGTGCTGTTTATCTATGGTTTTATGATTGTCGTAATAAATTAAGGTTGGCTTAAGGCTTGGTTATTTAGACTGCTCAATGATGGTTTGTCGCCATTATTTATTTTGGGAATATGTTATGACGGATTTTTTGCCGTTTTCCCGCCCGAACATGGGCGAAGAGGAAATTGCTGCCGTGGCTGAAGTATTACGCTCCGGTTGGATAACCACAGGGCCGAAATGTCAGCAACTGGAACAGGCATTTTGCCAGCAGGTCGGGTGTCAACAGGCAATTGCGGTGAGTTCTGCAACGGGCGGGATGCACGTGACGCTAATGGCGCTTGGTATTGGCCCCGGCGATGAGGTGATTACGCCGTCCCAGACTTGGGTTTCAACCGTCAATATCATCACGCTTTTGGGAGCGGAACCCGTGATGGTTGACGTGGATCGGCATACGCTGATGGTGCGACCGCAGGATGTTGAGGCGGCCATCACACCGAAAACCAAAGCCATTATTCCCGTGCACTATGCTGGCGCTCCGGCCGATCTGACGCCGCTGCGTGCTATCAGCGAGCGCTACGGCATCCCACTGATAGAGGATGCGGCGCATGCCGTCGGTACGCAATATCGCGATGAGTGGATCGGCGCGCGTGGAACGGCCATTTTCTCGTTTCATGCGATTAAAAACATCACCTGTGCGGAAGGCGGCATGGTCGTGACGGACGACGAGACGCTCGCTGAACGCATACGCAGCCTGAAATTTCACGGGCTAGGCGTTGATGCATTCGACAGGCAGCGACAGGGGCGCAAGCCGCAGGCTGAAGTGGTGACGCCGGGGTTTAAATACAATCTGGCGGATATCAATGCGGCGATTGCGCTGGTGCAATTGGATAAACTCTCAGCGATCAACGCCCGCCGTCAGCAGCTTGCTGCGCGTTATCTCACACAACTACGCTCGCTGCCGCTCCAGCCGCTGGCGGTTCCCGATTATCCCCATTTGCATGCCTGGCATCTGTTTATGGTGCGCGTGGATGAAACGCGGTGCGGCATATCGCGCGATAGCCTGATGGCGGAACTGCAAACGCGCGGCATTGGCACTGGGTTGCATTTCAGAGCGGTGCATACACAAAAATATTACCGTGAGCGCTATCCCCATTTGCATCTGCCGGAAACGGAATGGAATTCGGCGTCGCTGATGACGCTGCCGCTGTTCCCCGATATGCAGGATTGCGATGTCGATCGCGTCGTCGCGGCGCTAACCTCGATTCTGGAGTCTGTTCGTGATTGATGACATCAAAAATGTGTCCGTTGTGATTCCCGTTTATAACGAAGAAGAGAGCCTGCCGGTGCTGATCGAACGCACGCTGGCAGCCTGTCGGCAGATCGGTAAACCCTGGGAAATTATTCTGGTTGATGACGGCAGCAGCGATCGCTCGGCGGATCTGCTGACCGAAGCGGCGAGCGATCCGGAAAAGCACATTATCGCCGTGCTGTTGAATCGCAACTATGGTCAGCACTCGGCCATCATGGCGGGATTCCAGCAGGCGGTGGGCGATGTGATTATCACGCTGGATGCCGATTTGCAAAACCCGCCAGAGGAAATTCCACGGCTGGTGGAGTATGCCGCGCAAGGGTATGACGTGGTGGGCACCGTGCGGGCAAATCGACAGGATTCGCTGTTCCGCAAACTGGCGTCGAAAACCATCAATCTGATGATCCGACGTTCGACCGGGAAATCCATGGCGGATTACGGCTGCATGCTGCGCGCCTATCGTCGCCACATTGTCAGCGCGATGCTGCGCTGTCATGAACGCAGCACCTTTATTCCTATTTTGGCCAACACGTTCGCGCGGAAAACCATCGAGATCGACGTGATGCATGCCGAGCGCGAATTCGGCACCTCCAAATACAGCTTTCTGAAACTGATTAACCTGATGTACGACCTGCTGACCTGCCTGACGACGACACCGCTACGTCTACTCAGCCTGATCGGTAGCGTCGTCGCGCTGTCGGGTTTCCTGTTGGCGCTGTTGTTGATCGGTCTGCGTTTGTTCTTAGGGGCGGAATGGGCAGCGGACGGCGTGTTCACGCTGTTTGCTGTGCTGTTCATGTTTATCGGCGCGCAGTTTGTCGGGATGGGGCTATTGGGGGAATACATCGGTCGCATCTATACCGATGTGCGCGCTCGGCCACGCTATTTTGTGCAAAAAACAGTGAGTGCGGCAACGCCATTGACTACCAGTTTACGGGATGAAGAAGAATGAAAGCGATCGTATTTGCCTACCATGATATCGGCTGCGTTGGTCTTGAGGCGTTAAAGCTCGCGGGTTATGACGTTCAGGCGGTATTCACGCACAGCGATGCGCCGGGCGAAAATCACTTCTATGCGTCGGTAGCGAAAGCGGCAGCCGAGATGGATGTGCCGGTGTTTGCGCCGGAAGACGTTAACCACCCGCTTTGGGTAAACCGCATTCGCGAACTGGCACCGGATGTGATTTTTTCCTTCTATTATCGCACGTTATTAAGCGATGACATTCTCCAGTTACCGTCGTTCGGCGCTTTCAATCTGCATGGGTCGCTGCTGCCACGCTACCGTGGGCGGGCACCGGTGAATTGGGTACTGGTGAACGGTGAAACGCAGACGGGCGTAACGCTGCACAAGATGGTGTCCCGCGCCGATGCCGGTGATATCGTTGCCCAGTCCGTGGTGGCGATTGACGATGACGATACCGCGCTGACGCTGCATGGCAAATGCCGTACTGCCGCTGTGGCATTACTGGCGCAGCAGTTACCGCTGATCCGCTCGCGTGAGATGATGCTGACGCCGCAGGATGAAAGTCGGGCCAGCTATTTCGGACGTCGCACGGCGGCAGATGGTCTGATCGATTGGCAAAAAAGCGCCCGTGAGATCAACAACCTGATCCGCGCGGTGACGGAACCGTATCCGGGTGCGTTTACGTTTCTCGGTGAGCGAAAAGTGACGATTTGGCGCGCTCGTGTTGTAAAGGACAAGCTCGGTGGTGAGGCGGGCGTGATTCTCTCGACGTCGCCGCTGGTGGTGTCCTGTGGTGAAGACGCGCTTGAGATTGTCAGCGGACAGAGTGAGAGCGGGCTGTATATGTCGGGTAGCCGACTAGCGGCGGAAATGGGCATAGTGCCACAGGCGAAATTGGGCAACCTCGCCAGCCGTGTGCAACGACGCCGCACACGCGTCCTGATTCTTGGCGTGAACGGTTTTATCGGTAACCACCTGACGGAACGCCTGCTGCGCGACGATCGCTATGAAATTTACGGATTGGATATCAGCTCGGACGCCATCGCCCGTTTTCTTGGCGATCCGCGTTTCCATTTTGTGGAAGGCGATATCAGCATTCATAACGAATGGATCGAATATCACATCAAGAAATGCGATGTCATTTTGCCGCTGGTGGCGATTGCCACGCCTATCGAGTACACCCGTAACCCACTGCGCGTGTTTGAGCTGGATTTTGAAGAGAACCTGAAAATTGTGCGCGACTGCGTGCGCTACAACAAACGCATTGTTTTCCCGTCCACCTCAGAAGTGTACGGCATGTGTGATGACAAAGAGTTTGATGAAGATAACTCACGCCTGATTGTCGGGCCAATCAACAAGCCGCGCTGGATTTACTCTGTGTCCAAGCAGTTGCTGGATCGGGTGATCTGGGCATACGGCGCGAAAAGCGGCCTGCGATTTACGCTGTTCCGTCCGTTTAACTGGATGGGGCCGCGTCTGGATACGCTGGATGCGGCGCGCATTGGTAGTTCCCGAGCGATTACCCAATTGATCCTCAATCTGGTGGAGGGATCGCCGATCAAACTGGTGGACGGCGGGGCGCAGAAACGTTGTTTTACCGACATTCACGACGGCATCGAAGCCTTGTTCCGGATTATTGAAAACCGCAACGGTCAGTGTGACGGGCAGATCATCAACATCGGCAACCCACAGAATGAAGCCAGTATCCGCGAACTGGGCGAAATGCTGCTGACCAGCTTTAATAACCATCCGTTGCGTGAGCGTTTCCCGCCATTTGCCGGGTTTATTGAAGTGGAAAGCAGCCGTTATTACGGCAAAGGTTATCAGGATGTGGCGCACCGCACGCCGAGCATTCGTAACGCCAAACGCCTGCTGGAGTGGGAACCGACAGTGAAGATGGAACAAACCGTCGCGGAAACGCTGGACTATTTCCTGCGTACCGTTGATCCCCAGCACGCCGATGACGCCACGGATACGCAGGGATGACGCGCGTTGGCCTGCGCATTGATGTCGATACCTGGCGCGGTACGCGGGACGGCGTGCCCACGTTGCTGGATGTGTTAGCAGAGTTCGATATCCAGGCGAGTTTCTTTTTTAGCGTCGGGCCGGACAACATGGGGCGTCATCTGTGGCGCCTGTTGCGCCCGCGCTTTTTATGGAAGATGCTGCGCTCCAACGCCGCCTCACTCTACGGCTGGGATATCTTGCTGGCCGGCACGGCGTGGCCGGGGCGTCATATCGGCGCACGGTTTGGTTCGTTAATCCGCCAGACGCACGACGCTGGCCATGAAGTCGGGTTACACGCTTGGGATCATCACGGCTGGCAGGCGAATGTCGTCCGCTGGTCGGATGCGCAATTGGCTGCGCAGTTCCGTGAAGGCATGGATGCGTTGACACCGATTCTGTCATCACCCGTGCGCTGTTCCGCGGTAGCGGGCTGGCGAGCCGATTCGCGCGTTGTGGAGATGAAGCAGCACTGGAATCTGGACTATAACAGCGACTGTCGCGGCACCCGACCTTTCCGACCGCGCCTAGAAAATGGTGAGTTGGGCACCGTGCAAATCCCTGTCACCTTGCCGACCTATGATGAAGTTATCGGCGAGCGCGTGAGTGACGGTGAATTCAACGACTTTATTCTTGCGGCGATCCAGCAGGATCGCGGCGTGCCGGTCTACACCATCCATGCGGAGGTAGAAGGGGGGGCGAAGCTGGCGCAGTTCCGCCAATTGCTGCTTCGCGCCCGCCAGCAACACATCGAATTTTGTCCGCTTTCCTCATTGCTGCCTGATGACCGCGCCACGCTGCCCGTCGGGCGGATTGAGCGTGCACCGTTCCTAGGGCGGGAAGGGTGGCTTGGCGTACAAACGGAAGAATAAATAAAGCAGGAGATAGCATGGAAAAAGGCATGATAAAGCTAAAAAGTACCGTAATACTGGTGCTATTTGCTTTGCTCTACCTGTTACCGCTTAACGGCCGCTGGCTGTGGTCACCGGACGAAACGCGCTATGCGGAAATCAGCCGCGAGATGCTTCAGCGTGGCGATTGGATCGTGCCGCATTTGCTGGACATTCGCTACTTTGAGAAACCTGTTGCAGGCTACTGGCTGAATAACATTAGCCAGTGGGTATTTGGTCATACCAATTTTGCCGTGCGTTTTGGTTCGGTATTTTCTACTGCGTTGAGCGCGCTACTAGTGTTTTGGCTGGCGATGTTGCTGTGGAAAAACCAGCGTACCGCGCTGCTGGCGGCGACGATCTATCTGACATCGCTGCTGGTGTATGGCATCGGTACGTACAGCGTGCTCGATCCCATGGTGACGCTCTGGATGACGGCGGCGCTGTTCAGCCACGTGCTGATTCAGCGTGCTACGCTGACGCGCGAACGGCTCATGGCCTGGGGGATGATGGGGCTGGCCTGCGGCATGGGGTTTATGACCAAAGGTTTTCTGGCGCTGGCCTTACCGGTCATCAGTGTGCTGCCAGTGGCGGTGGCGCAAAAGCGGATTAAGGAATTGCTGCTGTTCGGGCCGCTGGCGATTGTCGTTGCGGTATTGCTGAGTGCGCCGTGGGCGCTGGCGGTACATGCGCAAGAAGCCGATTACTGGCACTACTTCTTTTGGATTGAACATATCCAGCGTTTTGCAGAAGACGATGCACAGCATAAAGCGCCGTTCTGGTATTACCTACCGGTGCTGATTGTCGGCGTATTCCCCTGGCTTGCGCTGTTGCCGGGGGCGTTGCGCAGTGGTTGGGCGGAACGAAAAGCTAACCCCGAAAGGTTCCTCCTGCTGTGTTGGATGGTGATGCCACTGCTGTTTTTCAGCATCGCTAAAGGCAAGCTGCTGACTTATATTTTGCCGTGCTTTGCCCCGCTGGCATTGCTGATGGCGGCATGGATTTCCGGACTGGCTCCTGCGGTACGCGAACGTGTATTGCGCATCAATAGCTGGCTCAATATTGCGCTCGGTGGCCTGCTGGCGCTCGCTGTTGCGGCGCTTGGCCTCGGCATCATCATGCCGCATCTCTATCAACCGGGAGAAGGGCTGACCATTGTATCGGGCGTTGTCTGTTTCATCGGTTGGGTAGCCTTTGCCGTTGTCAGCCTGAAAAAGCCGCGATCGTGGGGGTATCTGGTCGCGGGCTGTCCGTTATTTCTGGCGCTGCTCGTCGGTGGAAGCATTCCGGCGAGTGTGGTCGATTCAAAGAATCCTCAAACCTTCATTCGTAGCCACCAGCCACTGCTGGAGGAGAGCCGCTATGTTCTTAGCGATGAAGTTGGGCTGGCAGCCGGGCTGGCGTGGGAGCTCAAACGTAGCGATATCACCTTATTCAAGGCGCGGGGCGAATTGAATTACGGGCTGAACTACGCCGATTCTACTGGCCGCTTTGTGGATGAGGGGGCTTTCCCAACCTGGCTTGCGGAGAAACGGCGTAGCGGAAATGTTGCGCTGGTGCTGAAGATCGATAGGGATGTCGATGAGGAATACCGCAGCTTGCCCGCCCCCGATCAGTTGAAGAAATCGCACCGCTACGTGTTGCTGTTTTATAAGCAGATAGCGCCATGAGTTATCTACTGGTGGCTATCGTCTGCCTGCTGACCAGCTTGGGACAACTGTGCCAGAAACAGGCGGCGGAGTGCTGGCGGCGTTTGCCGACGGCGCGACGCCAGCGCGTAACGCTCGGGTGGCTGATGTTGGCGGCGTTGCTGCTGGGTATCGGGCTGCTGCTGTGGCTGGTGGTGTTGCAGCATATTCCGCTCGGCGTGGCGTACCCGCTGCTGAGCATCAATTTTATTCTGGTTACGCTGCTGGCGCACTACGGGTTTGGCGAACGCGTGGACCGTCACCACTGGTGGGGCATTGCGCTGATTATCACCGGTATCTATCTGATGCAGGGGGGATGATGGCGAAAAAAGGCTATGTCTGGGCGCTTGGCAGTATTGTGTTAGCCAGCGCTGCGCAGGTATTAATGAAAAGCGGGATGCTGGCGCTGCCGAGCATTTCCCTGACGCACTGGCCGCCGCTGAGCACCTTAATGGGCGGTTGGCCTGTGGTTGCGGTGATCGGTGGGATGGTTTGCTACGGTCTGTCGATGGCGTGCTGGTTCATGGTGCTACGCTATCTGTCGCTAAGTCGCGCCTATCCGCTCATTAGCCTGAGCTATGCGGTGGTCTACCTGGCGGCGGTTTTCCTACCGTGGCTGAATGAATCGATGAGCCTGCGTAAAAATCTCGGTGTTTTGATCATCATGTTGGGCGTCTGGCTGGTAACGCGCAGGCGGCGCGATAAACCGCCTGCGCATGCCTCTAGCGGTTGATTATTGACTGAAGACGTGTGCGGTCCCCGTGACGTTCAGGCTGACCTGTTGGCCAACGGCGAAAGCGGCGTGGCTGACGGTTTTCAGTTCAATAATGTCGGCTGCTGCGTGGTGGACGTGCAGCGTCAGCGTAGAAACGAAGCCGGAAAAATCAACTTTACGGATGGTTGCATGAATCGTCGCTGCGCTATTCCCTTCAGCGCTGTCAGCCTTAACGCTCTGAATCACGATCTGTTCTGGCCTGAGCATGATGCGGGCTTTACCGCTTGCGGTTGGGCGATCCACTGCGATGCGCCCAAGCAGGCAATCAGCCTGACCGCCAGTCACCTTCGCGTCGAGAATCAGCGTTTCGCCAAGGAAGGTCGCGATGTCTTCGCTAGCGGGCTGGTGGTAAAGCATCCACGGCGAGCCGGATTGTGAAAGCTGGCCGTCACGCATGACGACGACCCTATCGGCAAAAGACAGCGCTTCCCCCTGATCGTGGGTTACCAGAATCGACGCTACGTTAGCCTGCTGTAATACGTCCATCACCGCTTTACGGGTGGCGGCACGCAGGCCGGTATCCAGCGCGGAAAAGGGTTCGTCCAGCAGCATCAACGCAGGGCGCTGTGCCAGTGCGCGAGCCAGAGCGACGCGCTGTTGCTGTCCGCCGGAAATCTCATGCGGCGAATGCTTCTGTAAATGCGCAGGAAGGGAAACCAACGCCATCAACTCATCCACGCGCTTTTGCTTTTCCGCCTTCGCGCCTTTGAGCCCAAAAGCGATGTTGTCCGCGATGCAAAGATGCGGGAACAACGCGCCATCCTGCGGGACATAGCCAATTCTACGCTGATGGGCGGGGACGGAAACCCCATTATCGCAGAGCGTTTGTCCGCTCAGCGTGATGACACCGGTATCCGGTTTTTCAAACCCAGCAATCAGGCGCAGCAGCGTAGTTTTTCCTGAACCGGACGGGCCGACAATCGCCGTGCGGCGGCTGTTTTCCAGCGTCAGGTGAATGTCAGACAGCACGGTGCGCCCATTAAAGCTCTTGTTGACGCGATGAAGTTCCAACATGATTACAGCCCCGCCATTTTTTGTGATTGCGTGTAGAGAAACCAAGTCCATGGTAGCGACAGTAACACCAGAATAAGCGCGTAGGGTGCCGCCGCGGGATAATCGATCTCACTGGTGAGCGCCCAAAATCCGGTTGCCAGCGTGCGAGTGCCGTTGGGAGCTAGCAGCAGCGTGGCGGTCAGCTCGTTGACGATCGCCAGAAAGACGAGCGTTGCCCCGGTAGCAACGCCAGGCGCGGCCAGCCGAATGGTTACTGTCATCAGCGTCTGCCACGGCGAACGCCCCAGACTGGCCGCGACCTGCTCCAGTTCCTCGGGGGCCTGTGCGATCCCCGCGCGTAGATTCACCAGCGCCCGTGGCATAAACATTAACAGGTAAGCCAGCAGCACGGTGAATTCCGTCTGGTAGAGCGGCCTGATGAGGTGAATCGTCGTGGTTACCAGCGCCAGCGCGACGACGATGCCCGGCAGAGAACTTGTGATGTAATTGCATCCTTCCAGAAATCGATACAGACGGCTGGGATGGCGAATTGTCAGCCAGGCCATTGGAATGGCCGCCAGCGTCGTCAGTGCAGCACCGCTCAGCGCCAGCGTCATGGTCTGGCGAAACGCATCGAGCAGCTCGCGGCGCAGCCAGACTTCCCAACCGCCAAACCACAACCAGCGAAACAGTGTAATAAGAGGTACACCGAGCGTTAGCAGTATCAGCGTTGTCAGTAACAGCAACGCCAACAACAGCGGAAGCGGCGACAGACGTATCGGTGTGATAGCCTGCGGCGCGCCAGAACCGACATGTGCATAGCGAGTGACGCCGCGTACGCCGGCATCCGCACACAGCAGAAACAGACACAGCAGTGCCAGTACACCAGCCAGCATATTGGCGGCTGGGCCATTAAACGTGGACTGAAACTGATCGAAAATTGCGGTAGTAAAGGTATCGAAGCGGATCATGGCGAATAGGCCATACTCCGCCAGCAGGTGCAATGCGATCAGCAGTAGTCCGCCGCAGATAGCCAGCTTTAGCTGTGGCAGTACCACGCGGAAAAATACGGTAAAGGGAGGCACGCCCAGTGTGGCGGCGACATCTTCCAGCGCGGGGTTAAGCCGACGCAGCGTTGCGGCACAGGGTAAATAGAGAAACGGTAAATAGGCGACGACGGATAAAAACACGCCAGCCGATAGCCCATGCAGGCTCGGAGCCGTGCTGATCCAGGCATAGCTTTGTACAAATGCAGGGATCGCCAGTGGTGCGGTGAGCAGCAGTGACCATAGGCGTCGGGCTGGCAGAGTGGTACGTTCTGTTAACCAGGCCAGTAGCACGCCCAGAACCGTACAAATCGGCAGCGTCAGGGCAACCAACAGCACGGTGTTCGTCAGCAGTTCACCGACGCGAGGGCGAAAGAGCAGGGCGTACGCTGTTTCCCAACCGGTATCAATACTCACGCCAATCACAAAGCCGAGCGGAACAAACCCCAGCAGGGATAGCGTCAGGGCGATGAGGGTCAGCAGCGCGGTTGGTTTGCGTAATGGCGCAGAGGGTACGGTGAACGGGGTCGTTTCGCTGTAGCTAGCGTTTGTCATACGGCCTGTAGCTGCCTCGTTAGGACGATAGGTTAAGACGGCGAAGCCCTGCTGAGCAGGCTCTCTGGGTGATGATTCGTCAGGACGCGAACGCCCTGACGAAAGGCGCTGTCGTTGCAATCTATGCGGTACAGCCTCTGTGTTACGATCCCGCCGTTACAACAGACCTGCCTGCGTCATCAGATCCACGACTTTTTTGCTGTTGAGCTTGGCGGCATCGACTTTCGGTGCATCCAGATCTTTCAGCGGAACCAGTTTGTCATTTGAGGCCGCGTTAACGCCAACGGCATATTCAAAGGCATTGTTGGTGCGCAAGATTTCCTGACCGGATTTGCCCGTAATCCACTTGATAAAGGCCTGTGCATCTTTCGCATGTTTGCTGGATGCCAGTACGCCGGCACCGGAAATACTGACGAACGCGCCAGGATCTTTATGCTTGAAGTAGTACAGTTTCGTGTTGTTACTGTTTTCGCCGGTTTTAGCCTGATCGACAAAACGGTAATAGTGATAGATCACGCCGCTATCAATCTGACCTGCGTTCACGGCTTTCATCACCGTGCTATTACCTTTATAGGCAGTGAAGTTTTCTTTCATGCCTTTCAGCCAGTCTTGCGTGGCTTTCTCACCTTTCAGCTCCAGATAGGCGCTGACGATGGCCTGGAAATCTGCACCGGATGGGGAGGCGGCCCAGCGGCCTTTCCACTCTGGCTGCGCCAGATCGGCTAAGGATTTCGGCAACTGTGCATCGGTAAATTTGGCTGGGTTGTAGACAAAGACGGTGGAACGCGCGGCAATCCCGATCCAGCGTCCGTGGGACGGACGATAGTCAGACGGTACCTGCGCGAGGGTGGCTTTATCCAGCGGAGCAAAGAGGTCGGCGTTATCGACCAGCACCATCGACGGTGAATTTTCGGTCAGGAACACATCGGCAGGCGACGATTTCCCTTCCTGCACCAGTTGGTTACCCAACTCGGTGTCGCTGCCATTACGCAACGTTACCTTGATGCCGGTTTCTTTGGTAAAACCGTCAACCCAGGATTTCACGAGGTTTTCATGTTGGGCATTGTAAATCACAATCCCTTCATCGTTTTCTGCTGCATTTGCCGACGCGCTGAGCGCCAAACCGGAAGCGAATAAAACGGCAGAACTCAGTAATCCAAAACCAAGCTTCATATTATTTACCCTTATCAATACCTGTCGTGTTTGCGTATTGCTGGCCGACATGGAAGCCCGTGTGTCGCTCACGATAGCCACACTATTTTAGCGACACAGGCCGATATGCAGCGGCAGTCGAGGAGGGATTTTACATATCGCTAATAATAATGATAGTTATTATTATTTCTACTTCTTAAGGTTAAATTAAGGTTTCGGTGGGTGTAACATCACGGTCATCACTTTATTTCAGCCCATGTCACAGTATGAAATTGTATAAATCCATGGTTTAAAAAATAGCCAGGTGAGTTTATGGAATTTATTTCACCAGAAATGGGATATAACATCATGATTTACAGAAACAAATCCTGATTCATCATCTATATTTACTGTGCAGGCTGTAAGTAGCGATACAATAAATGCACCTTGTTGTTTGGGGATGATATGCGCTGGCCTGCTATTTGGTGTTAATTGGTCAATAAAAAAATGGCACAGTAACTGCTATTCGGGGGAGTGAAAAATGGATGTAGAAACGCGGATGATTGAACTTATCGTTAAATCTGGCGAAACACGTTCCTGCACAATGGAAGCCCTGAGATCTGCTCGCCGGGGAGAGTGGGATCATGTTGATGAACTATTAAAAATGGCTGCGGTAGCGCTGAGTCGCGCACAGGTGATTCAGACCGGATTCATTGACAGCCAGAGTAAGGAAAAAACAAATATTGATCTCATTGTGGTGCATGCACAAGACCACCTAATGAACGCGATGTTGTGTCGTGAATTGGCTGAAGAGATTATTGAACTCAGAAAAGAGGTCTCTGGCGTTAATCTCCACTTACGCTAACCGCATTGCAGAGCAAGTAGAAAAGCCATTCAGTCTTCACGCTGAGTGGCTTTGTTGTTTTTTCTTCTGATTAAAAATTATGGTGATAATGTACTTGATCATAATGATGTTCATGTTGTACGATTTGTTTAGCGTAGGAAGTGTTATCTAACTTTGAAAGGAATGATGATCATGGAACCTATCACGAACGAATCCCAGTGCATTGAAAACATTGAGAAATTCAATGATGAAATTTTGTCGTCAACTGACCATAAACTCTATGAGTACCTGCCTTATTTTCGAGCCTGGTACGCTTATAAATCACGTGATGGCTGGCTTCTTGCTCCGAGTAAATATGTCGGTTATGCAGGGATGGATAGAGACAAATACATTCAACATCTGGACAGCCTTGATGGGCGCACGTCCGAAAGTAATTTATCGCGCTTCTCCGTTGCCGCAGAGGGAAAAGAAAAAGAGTTATTGATGGGAAAGGTGGCAGAACTGCTGTCTTCTTTTGGCAAATTACCCAACAAATTGTTAAGAGTCTCTGTGATGAGAAACAGTAGCGTGGCTGATGAAGAAAACAGCACCATTGACGCAATTGTGACGATGATAAATTCACTACCTCCTTATATGAGTCAGGCGATTAAAAAGCGTTTGAGATAGTCGGTTCCGCGGACAAATGTTGCATACTCAAGGAAATAAAATGAGTCCTGATAATAATGAAACACGTTTAGCGGCTTTTTCCGGTGAGTTTAGCGTGAGTGACGATGTCTGGACGCTGGATGCTGTACGGTGGGTTTTTGTCGAGAAGGAAAAGATCATCGCCAGCCTGAAAGGGAAAACGGGGAATGGCCAGTTTAAGGCCGAGGTAGAGCTGGTATGGCGGGAAACGCTCGAGGATTATTTTGGTAGAGGGGAAATTACCTATGAGCAATTTAATGACAAACTCAAAACTAATAGCTTTGCAATAAAAATAATGGCATCAGATAGTTATATAGAGGACGATATCTGTGTTATTAAAAAGGCTGAGTGGCTGGAATATTACGAGTCATATTCATTTTATGGCGATTTAGAACGAGTAGTAAATTAAAGCAAATGGCGGTTATTCAATAATGACCGCCATTTTTCTATCCTTTTTCTGTTGGTTTTCAGTTAGCACAATTGAGTTCTACTTTTTATGGAAAAGGAATATGAAAATGGCACAACTCTCGACCCAATAGCTTGTCGTTTTGACATCCTGCCATTCTGCATTTCTCTGAGTCAAAGCCGCCGTGTGCAAGGATGCAAAGGTGTACTTTAGCTGCCTTTACTTCTTTATCTGAAGGTAATGATGCCGTCTCCTGAACCTTTAATGCGAATAGGGGATAAGGGTATTGTTCTGAGATACTCTCGATGTACCATGCTTGCCCACATTCCATACAGCGATACAGAGATTCCGAGTCATCAAGCTGCGGTTCGAAAACCAACAAACCGTCTCATACAAGGTTATCAATCCGATTATTGTGACGGATGTAAACACTGTACATACCGTTACACAGCAACGCTCATCATCGGCGATGGGCCTAGTATATAATCCAAAAATACAGGGATCGATTTACTGTGAAGATAAAAATTCACAAATTTCAAACAATAAATATCATGTAATCTTACTTTATAATGAAAATCAAAAATACTCTCTGCCTACATATCCTGATGGCGACGCTTGCCATCCTGTTCCTGAGCGCGCCTCCATTGGTGAAGAGCGTGGATCCGGCGCTGACATTCCAGCCACTGGTTAACACCATGGAAGGGACGGCAAAAGAACAAAAGGAAAAGATTGCCACCCTTTCACATGCGTTGCAGGGCAATGCGATTTTCTTTCTTGGCGCTTCCGAAGTTTCCACATCTGAAGATGAGCACTACGCGGTCTATAATTATTTTAATAACCAGTTAAAGCGTCCGGTCGTGGCCTATGGTGATAGCTATATCGATAACGTTACGCATTTTCTTCTGCTTTCCCGTTTTAAAAATGAGCTGAACGCTAACAGTAAAGTAGTCTTGCTGCTGGCGCCCGATAGCTTTTATTCAGACGGTATTCCCCCAGCCATTTTCGCCAACAACTTCCCAGCTTCTATTTTTAATCCCTTGATGCAAGATGACCAAGCGCGCCCCTTTTTGGTCAATTACTTACACAGTATCAATAAAGAAGAGATCAGCCATTTAACGTTTGGCCAAATGCAAGTCTATGGCTGGGATCTGCAAACTATCTGGCAGGAAGTGAGCTATCAGTTTGCAAATTTCTGCGAACTGATAAAAAAAGATTGGCTAGCGATGCTGGGCATTACCCCCCAACCCACACAGCCCTGGCCGCCTCAGCCGACGGCGAATACCGTCCCCGACTGGGCTCGTGAGCGGGAGCAGGCTCGCGTGCTTAACCAATCTCGCCAGCAAAGTGCAGAAACCTTGTGGATGGATAAGTCTGTTTTTGCAGACGATCCAACGCGCGAAGAGTGGGATGATGCGCCGATTGTACCCGCACAAATGGAGGCATTACGGGCGACGATTCAACTGCTGAAAGCGCGTAACGTCCAGTTTGTGGTGATTATCGATCCGATTAATCCGTGGGCGATTAAGAATTCCGAGAAATTCCAGCCCGTCGACAGCCAAATCAGAGCGATGTTGGAAGAAAATCAGGTGCGCTATTTTGATATGTATGCGCAGCCTTATCAAAACGGTTGGAATTGGGATCGCTTGCACCCAACGGAGCCTGCCTGGGTCGAGATGGATCAATTTATTGCAGAGAGTTTTAAATGATGAAAACTGCTATTCGCCTTTTTTTCCTTTATCTCTTGCTGGCCATCACTATCGTCGCATGGACCTCTGTTGATGAAAGTATGAGTTTAAAAGTGCATTTTGAATATCAAAAATTCTGAAGGATGAATGATGTACAGCTCCGGAATGTTTTTTTTCCTTCTGTTTTCATCGGCGTTACTGTTTGCGCTGGTTAACCGCGTATTCAGCTATCGGCTGACGTATTTATCCGCCTTTTCCGTATTGGCGGTACTAGGCTGGGGATACATTTTCCAAGGGGATTATATTGTTCCCGTCGCGGTTTTCCTGAGCTTTTATCTTCTGGTCACCTTAAAAGAGAAGGGGTGGCTAAAAACCTGGCAGGCAGTCAGCCTGACGCTGTTGCCGCTGTTCTTGGTGAAATTACACCTCAATAACCACTGGGGCATGATTGGTCTGTCCTTTATGACCTTCCGCGCCATTGATGTACTGCTTTATCGCAGCAAGAAAGATGGTCAGCATTTCCTGCATTACTTCTGCTATCTCTTTATGCCTTTTATTATTTTGGCTGGCCCGATGTATCGCTGGCGAACATGGGTTAATGATATTAATAAGCCGGTTTTCATCATTACCCGTGAGCAGTTTTTGGTCGCGATGGAACAAATTTTTACCGGTATTATCCAGAAGTTCTTATTTGCCATGCTAATCAATAATCTGGTGATTGAATCATGGAGTCAGCGCCCGTTTACGTTGAGTGTGGGCGTTGTGATGTCGCTAGCTTACAGCGCTTATCTCTATTTTGATTTTGCTGGCTACAGCAATATGGCTATCGGGGCAGGGCGCTTATTTGGTCTGAATATCCCAGCAAACTTTAATCTGCCTATTCTGGCTAAAAACCCGCAGGATTTCTGGCGGCGCTTCCACATCAGCCTGTCTGAATGGCTGAGGGACGTGGTCTTTATGCCAATTTATATGAACCTGATGAAGCTCGACTTTTTCCGTCAGAACAAAACGCTGGCGCAGAATATTGGCATCTTCTGCACCCTGTTTTGTATGGGGGCATGGAACGGGCTTGAACGACACTATGTCATCAGCGGTGCGCTGTTTGGCGCCATTTCCGTTGCTCATAACATGTTGCTCTGGTCAGCCAAACGCAGCCCAGCACTGAGCAAGGGTTTAGATCATCCGGTTATTGCGTTCATCGGTCGTATTCTGACGCTGGCAAGCGCTGCGGCCTCCCTCTACATCTTTAGCGGAATGTCTCCTCTATGAATATGAACCAACACAGCGAGCTTCAGGAACTGCAAGATTTCCTCTGTGCGGCATTGCTTAACCCCGCTAACCCTGAACGGTTGGCGATTAGTGGCAGCGATGAAGCGATGACGTGGCAACAGCTCTCCGTTGCGGTGACAGACTGGGCGCAGCGCTACCAGCAATGTCGGCAACCTGCGGGGCCGCCGGTCGTGTTATATGGGCACCAGCAGGCGGAGTTTGCCGTGGCGATCTATAGCTGTCTGCTGCATAACATTCCGTATATTCCGGTGGACTGCATCTATCCGCAGGAGCGGCTTAAAGAGATTTGCCACCTAGCGAGCGCGCCTTACTATTATGATGTCGCGACCCGACAGTTCATTGCGACCGGAGAAGCAGGACAGGCGCTGGTGGAACAGGACCTCGCCTATATTATGTTCACTTCCGGCAGCACTGGAAAACCTAAAGGGGTGCAGATCGGACGTGAAAGCCTGTGGCACTTCATGAAATGGGTGCGTCAAGACTTTGCGTTGCCAGAGGTACCCGTGCTGATGAACCATGCGGTGTTCAGCTTCGATCTCTCGTTGATCCCATTACTGGCGAACGTGACGACAGGCGGGCATATCGTTCTGAATGCGAAAGAGGATATCGCGGCTGAAAACTGGCTCGACCGCCTGAAAGACAACGGCGTTTCCGCTTGGGTGTCAACGCCATCTTTTGCTTACCAGAGGCTGCTTTCCCCTCAGTTCAACAGCGAATATTTACCTGAACTCAATGTCTTCGTGTTCATTGGTGAAGTCCTAAACAAAGCGCTGGTCAAGCAGCTACGCCGCCGCTTCCCGCATGCCAAAATTCTCAACTCCTATGGTCCAACGGAAGCGACTATCGCGACTACCGTTATTGAAATCACCGATGAAATCCTGCACAGTGACAACGACTTGCTGCCGGTCGGCGCGATGATGCCGGATTCCAGAATGGAAATTACCGCTGAAGGTGAGTTGATCATTTGGGGTAAAAATGTGATGCGTGGTTACCTTGGATTGGCGAAAGAGAATGCGGAAAAATTGCTGCATCGGGAAAGTGAAGCGTTCCGTGGCTACAGAACTGGCGATCTGGGCTATGAAGACGGGCTGCTATACTGTCAGGGGCGCAATGACAGCCAGATCAAACTGAATGGCTACCGCATTGAAATCAACGAGATTGAAAATCGCCTGTTGGCGATGTCCGACATCAGTGAAGCGGTGGTTCTGCCGCTAATGAAATCGGGCGGCGGCGTTCTGCGCATTGCGGCGTTCTGTGTGACGAATTTAGCGCCAGAAGCGATTAAAACGTCGCTCTCGAAGGTGATTCCGCCCTACATGGTGCCTTCCCAAATTATTATCAAAGATGCGTTGCCGCTTAACCCTAACGGCAAAATTGACCGTAAGCTGCTGGATACCCATGCCCGCACGATCTAATACTCAGGAAAAATGATGGAACAGGAAATACTCGCGCTGTTTGAAAAGATCTTATCCCGCAAAGTGGGCTTTAATGATGAGCTGATTGAGTCTGATATTCTCGACTCTATTCTGGCGGTCGATTTGGTGCTGGAAGTGCAGGACGTTTACGGCTGCGTGATCCCACCGACCGAAGTCGCTACCATTCTGAAAACCCCAGCGGAACTGGCTCGCTATATTGAAGAGAATCGCGGCTAAGCCTGAAACGGCGACGGTTTTTCATGATTTAACAACCCTGGATATTTATCTGTAATGCTGTTCACTTAAGTATGGATTTAGGGGGAAACACGGTGATGAGGTTCCCGTAGGGAGACCTCGCACCGTGGTAGCCCTCGGTATCTCAATTCTTAAACGATCGGCATTAGGATATTTATCTGGGGTTTTTTTATGGGTTTTTATTAAGGCTTATTATTTATGGGTGAAAAACAGGGCGGCGTGATTCTCTATTCAAACCTTCCTAATTATTAAAATTGTATCCGTGGTGTTGAATATTTGTTGCAGATATTATCTAAAAAGATCTTTCAACAATGGATAATACACGGAGAAGTAAAATGGACTCATTCACTTTAGAAGATCGCTTTGATTTTCAGCCTCTAATTAACTCTCAAGGTGAAACTTGTCATTTTGGTGTGCGCATTGAGCCTAAACAGTCAGGCGTGCATATTGGTGAATTATCACCTACCTGGCTGCGTACATTAGTCGAAAACGAACAATTAGTGGTACTGCGGGGCTTTGATAGCTTTACGAGTGCAGAAAATTTAACAACATACTGCGCAGCCATGGGTGACATTATGCAATGGCCTTTTGGTGCCGTGTTGGAACTGGTTGAACAACCCGATGCGACTGACCATATCTTTGCTAACAACTACGTCCCCTTGCACTGGGACGGCATGTACCTGAAAACTGTGCCAGAACTACAAGTCTTTCAATGCGTCTCAGCTATTGGTAAAGAGCAGGGGGGGAGAACCACGTTTTCGAGTACCACTGCGGCGCTACGGCTGGCATCACCCGAAACCAAAGCATTGTGGCAGCGTGCAACCGGTCAGTATCAGCGCTCAGTCGAGCTATACAGCAGTACCGCACAGGCGCCCATTATAGAACAGCACCCCTACCGCACTTATCCCGTCATTCGTTTTTGTGAGCCACCGATTGCGGGCGATAAAGAATTCCTGAATCCATCGACTTATCACTTCTCCGGTATTGAACCTGAAGAGCAAGAACAATTACTCAGCAGCTTGCAAGACGCCTTATATGATCCACGGGTTTATTATGCCCACCAGTGGCAAAGCGGAGATATTGCGATTGCAGATAACTACTCGTTATTACACGGCCGAGAATCTTATTCGAGCCAAAGTGGTCGCCATCTCCGTCGGGTGCATATCCATGCTAAACAGCCATTGAATAACCCACATTTGGTGCAACCGTCATGAAACCACAGCATGTTGATCTCATGATTATCGGCGCGGGGCCGGTCGGTCTGGCCTGTGCTTATCTTGCCCATCTGTCCGGTTTAAGCACCGTCATTATCGACAAATCACAAGGGCCGCTAACGGTCGGCCGTGCTGATGCGCTAAACGCCCGCAGCTTGCAACTGCTTGAAATTATCGGTTTATTCGATGAGCTTTACCCCTTGGGTAAAACCTGCAATACCAGCTCTGTCTGGTCAAAAGGCAAGTTTATTTCACGCCAGTCTACCTGGTGGGAGGCTCTACAAGGCTGTTTTCACAAACATTTCTTAATGATTGGTCAGGCTTATGTAGAACAAGCGCTCGATACTAAGCTCACCGAATTAAACAAAGCCGTGAGCCGCAATACCGCCGTGCAAGATATTGTGTTAGAGGAAGACGGCTGCCTCACCACGCTTTCCAGCGGTGAGGTCGTTCGCTCCCGGTATTTGATTGGTGCAGATGGCTCACGATCGTTTGTGCGCCAACACTTTGCTATTCCGTTTGAGATCACGCGGCCACAAATTACCTGGGCCGTGATTGATGGCGAAATAGAAACTGATTTCCAAAAAGTGCCGGAAATTATTGTTTTCCAGGCAGAAACCGCCGATGTCGCTTGGATACCACGTGAAGGTAAGATTGATCGTTTCTATATCCAGATGGAGAGTGAGGATTTCACGCAACAGCAGGCGATAGATAAAATTAACCATGCTCTGCAACCACACCGTCTGCGCTTCAAGTCTATTGAGTGGTATTCACAATTCTCGGTTAAAGAGTCTGTAGCAGAACACTATAACCTTGAAAATAAAATATTTATCGCTGGTGATGCGAGCCACATTCACTCGGTAAATGGTGGGCAAGGGTTAAATACCGGGTTGGCTGATGCCTTTAACCTCATCTGGAAAATCGCGATGATTACCCATCATCATGCGCCCCAAACGTTATTACAGACTTACGAAACAGAGCGAAAAGCGGTCGCGCTGGAAGTGGTAAAAACGTCAGCGGAACTCGTGCGTTCAACCAAAACCTCAGAGACAGGCACCCATGCCGATGACTACGTCAAGATTGTCGAAAAACGTGCGGGTTACATCACGGGAATGGGCGTTCGCTATGGAACAGGTGGAAGTGTTGGCGACAGGCTGCATGATTTTATGTGGCGTGATTCTCAATCCAGTCAGCCAAACCGCATTTACTCACAGCTAAATTATCACCATTACAGTTTGCTCATCATTGGCACGGCAGCTGTACCTGCATCACTGCCTGATATCGTCAATGTCCTGCACGTTGCAACGGGAAGTAGCCCCTATCCCGATCAATACCTGTTAGTTCGGCCAGATGGCTATATCGCCGCCACAGCGCCTCTCGACCACCCTTCCGCGATCGGCCATTACTTTAGCGACTGGCGAGTTCAATAGCATAAACGTTGCCGGCTCAGTGATTGTTGCACTGAGCTGGTTTTATTTTGTCGAGAAGAGTGACAGCAATAAGGTTTCAGGTCATTACCTGATGCACTAATCTGTGTAAAATCAGCGCTAACCCAATATCGTGGAGTGACCTGCTATGGCTGGCGTGAACAAAACGCACCTGACTGAAACGGATATCATCAGCAAATTCATCCTTCCTGCGGTTAAGGATGCAGGCTGGGATGATTTTGCTCAGATTCGTCAGGAAGTGAAACTGCGTGATGGCAAGATTGTGGTTCGTGGAAAACTAGCCTCACGTATCAAAGTCAAATCTGCCGATATCGTGCTGTACCACAAGCCGAACTTGCCGCTGGCAGTCATCGAAGCCAAAGCTAACAAGCACGCCATCAGTAAAGGGATGCAGCAAGGGTTGGACTACGCCAGTCTGCTTGATGTGCCCTTTGTGTTTGCTTCTAATGGCGATGGGTTTGTTTTCCACGATAAAACGAATCCGCAGCAGCTCGAATCCGAAATTGCGCTCAGTGATTTCCCAACACCAGAACAACTCTGGCAAAAATATTGTGTCTGGAAAGGGTTCACTCAGCAGCAGTTGCCCGTAATCAGTCAGGATTATTACGATGACGGCAGCGGGAAATCCCCCCGTTATTATCAGATGCAGGCGATCAACCGGACGGTGGATGCCGTATCGGCAGGTAAAAACCGTATTCTGCTGGTCATGGCGACAGGGACAGGAAAAACCTACACGGCGTTCCAGATAATCTGGCGATTGTGGAAAGCGAAAAACAAAAAACGCATTCTCTTCCTCGCGGACCGCAACATTCTGGTCGACCAGGCGAAACGTAATGATTTTCAGCCGTTCGGCACCGCGATGACCAAAGTCTCTGGGCGCACTATTGACCCAGCTTACGAGGTGCATCTGGCATTGTACCAAGCGATAACCGGACCGGAAGAGCATCAGAAAGCCTATAAACAGGTGTCACCGGATTTCTTTGACCTGATCGTGATTGACGAATGCCACCGTGGCAGCGCGTCTGAAGATTCAGCCTGGCGGGAGATTCTGGAATATTTCGGTAGTGCCACACAGGTGGGCCTGACGGCAACGCCAAAAGAAACTGAAGACGTCTCTAATATCGATTACTTTGGCGAACCGGTTTACACCTACTCGCTGAAAGAAGGCATTGAAGACGGTTTCCTCGCGCCTTACAAAGTGGTGCGCGTCGATATTGACGTCGATGTACAAGGCTGGCGGCCCGTCAAAGGTCAGTTGGATAAATACGGCAAAGAAATTGAAGACCGTATCTACAATCTGAAAGATTTTGACCGCACCTTGGTGATTGATGAGCGCACTATGCTGGTAGCGCAGACCATCACCGATTACCTGAAACGCACTGACCCGATGGATAAAACCATCGTTTTTTGCAACGACATCGATCACGCCGATCGCATGCGTCATGCACTGGTGATCCTCAACCCTGAACAGGTATTGAAGAACGAAAAATACGTGATGAAAATCACCGGTGATGACGAGATCGGCAAGGCGCAGTTGGAGAATTTTATCGATCCTAAAAAAGCCTATCCGGTTATTGCGACCACCTCAGAGTTGATGACCACCGGTGTCGATGCCCAGACTTGTAAGCTGGTGGTGCTGGATCAAAACATCCAGTCCATGACCAAATTTAAACAAATCATCGGGCGTGGCACGCGTATCAACGAAAAACACGGAAAACTGTGGTTTACCATTCTCGACTTCAAAAAAGCGACAGAACTGTTTGCCGATCCCCGCTTTGACGGCTTGCCAGAAAAAGTGCTGGTGGTAAAGCCCAACGACATTTCCGATCAAAATTCCGATTTCAATGAAAAACTGGATGAGGAAAATGACGACGATAATGTCGCCAATGAAGCGCGAGAAGATGCCGCTGACTACCAGACCAATCATGATTATCACTGGGGCAGCGGCGAATTTCATGAGGATGATGAAGACAACGTCCGCAAATTCTATGTGAATGGGGTGGATGTAAAAGTGCTGGCTAAGCGCGTTCAGTATTACGATTCTGACGGCAAACTGGTCACCGAATCCTTCCAGGATTACACCCGGAAAACGATGCTCAAAGAGAGTGAGTACGCTTCACTGGATAGCTTTGTACGTAAATGGCAGGATGCGCCACGTAAGCAGGTCATCATCGAAGAACTGGCGCAGCTAGGCGTTCTGTGGGATGTGCTGGCGGAAGAGGTGGGTAAAGATCTCGATCCGTTTGATTTGCTCTGCCATGTGGTGTACGGTCAGCCGCCGTTAACCCGTCAGGAGCGCGTGGCGAATGTGCGTAAGCGTAACTACTTTACGAAATACGCTGAACCGGCGCGGCAGGTGCTTAGCACGCTGCTGGATAAATACGCCGATGAAGGCGTGCAGGAAATCGAGGATGTTCAGGTGCTAAAACTGAAACCGTTCGATGCGCTGGGCCGCCCCATTGAGATCATTAAAACCCGTTTTGGTGACAAACAGGCGTATGAGCAAGCTGTCAACGAACTGGAGAACGAGATCTACCAGTTACCGCCGCGCTCAGCCTGATAACGCATAAACATCGTGCCACTGGTCGCGCCTGCGTCCGGTGGCATCCTTTTTTAAGAATGGAAAGAAAAGATGTCGATTAGTTCAGTCATTAAATCCCTTCAGGACATTATGCGTAAAGACGCCGGGGTGGACGGCGATGCCCAGCGCCTCGGGCAACTTTCATGGCTGTTGTTTTTGAAGATTTTTGATACCCAGGAAGAAGAACTGGAACTGGAGCAGGATCACTACCAGTTCCCGATCCCACAACGCTATTTATGGCGTAGCTGGGCGGCAAACAGCGAGGGCATCACCGGTGATGCGCTACTGGAATTTGTCAACGATGACCTGTTCCCGACCCTGAAAAACCTCACCGCGCCGATTGATAAGAACCCGCGTGGCTTTGTGGTCAAACAGGCGTTCAGCGATGCCTACAACTACATGAAAAACGGTACGCTGCTGCGTCAGGTGGTCAACAAGCTCAACGAAATCGACTTCAGCAGCAGCCAGGAGCGTCATCTGTTTGGCGATATCTACGAACAGATCCTGCGCGACCTGCAAAGCGCCGGTAATGCGGGCGAGTTCTATACTCCGCGTGCGGTGACGCGCTTTATGGTCAACCGTATTGACCCGAAACTGGGTGAGTCCATTATGGACCCGGCCTGCGGCACTGGCGGCTTCCTTGCCTGTGCGTTCGACCATGTGAAAGCGCATTACGTTAACACCACTGAAGACCACAAAACGCTGCAAAAGCAGATCTATGGCGTAGAGAAAAAACAGCTTCCCCATCTGCTGTGTACCACCAATATGCTGTTGCACGGTATTGAAGTGCCGATACAAATCCGTCACGACAACACGCTCAATAAACCGCTCTCTTCCTGGGACGAACAACTGGATGTGATTGTTACCAACCCGCCGTTTGGCGGCACCGAAGAAGATGGCATCGAGAAAAACTTCCCTGCAGAAATGCAGACCCGCGAAACCGCCGATCTGTTCCTGCAACTGATTATTGAAGTGCTGGCCGACAAAGGCCGCGCGGCGGTGGTATTGCCGGACGGTACGCTGTTTGGTGAAGGCGTGAAAACCAAAATCAAAAAGCTGCTTACCGAGGAATGCAACCTGCACACCATTGTGCGTTTGCCGAACGGCGTGTTTAACCCGTATACCGGCATTAAAACCAATATTCTGTTCTTCACCAAAGGCCAGCCAACCAAAGAAGTGTGGTTCTATGAGCACCCGTACCCAGACGGCGTGAAGAACTACAGCAAAACCAAACCGATGAAGTTTGAAGAGTTCCAAACCGAAATCGACTGGTGGGGTAATGAAGTGGATGGCTTTGCCAGCCGTGAAGAGAATAATCAGGCGTGGAAAGTCAGCATCGATGACATCATCGCTCGCAACTTTAACCTCGATAGCAAGAACCCGTATCAGGGCGAAACCGTCAGCCACGATCCCGATGAGCTGCTGGCGCAGTACCAGACGCAGCAGGCGGAAATCGGCGAGCTGCGTAACCAACTGCGCGATATCCTCGGTGCCGCACTGGCAGGCAACAAGGGGGCGAACTGATGACCGTTGAGACGTTGATTACCGACCATATCGATATCTGGGCTTCCGCTCTGCAAACCCGCTCCACTGCGGGGCGCGGCAGCAATGGCAAAATCGACCTCTACGGCATTAAGAAACTGCGCGAGCTGATTCTGGAACTGGCGGTGCGCGGCAAACTGGTGCCGCAAGACCCGAATGATGAACCAGCGTCTGAGTTACTGAAGCAGATTGCGAAAGAAAGAGATGAATTAGTTAAGAGCAAAGTGATTAGGAAACCTAAAAAACTTGAAAAAATTGCAATAACCAAAATACCCTTTGATTTACCTGATGGTTGGGAATGGTGTTATTTAAATGATATAGGTGATTGGGGAGCTGGAGCCACGCCAAGTCGCTCTAATGCAAAATATTATAATGGTGATATTCCGTGGTTTAAATCAGGGGAACTCTCTTCGGATTTTATTTCGGATTCCGAAGAGAAAATCACAGAATTTGCCTTGCAAGAGTGTTCACTCCGTGACAATAAAGTCGGGGACGTGTTAATTGCGATGTATGGGGCAACAATTGGTAAGACATCGATCTTAAATGTTCGTGGTACGACTAATCAAGCAGTATGTGCTTGCACTCCATATAGTGGAATTTCGAATATATATTTATTAACCCTTTTAAAAGCTTACAAGAGAATTTTCATCGGGATGGGGACTGGTGGAGCTCAGCCGAATATATCAAGAGAAAAACTTATTGCCACAGTATTTGCTCTTCCGCCTAAAGCTGAACAAAATCGAATTATCTGCAAGGTTGACGAACTCATGTCCCTCTGCGACAAACTGGAACAGCAATCGCTAACCAGTCTGGACGCCCATCAGCAGTTGGTGGAAACTCTGCTGGCAACGCTGACTGATAGCCAGAATGCCGAAGAACTCTCCGAAAGTTGGGCGCGAATCAGCCAGCATTTCGACACGCTGTTTACTACCGAAGCGAGTATTGACGCGCTTAAGCAAACCATTCTGCAACTGGCGGTGATGGGTAAACTGGTGCCGCAAGATCCTAACGACGAACCGGCTTCTGAACTGCTCAAACGTATTGAGCAGGAAAAAGCGCAATGGGTGAAAGAAGGTAAAATTAAAAAACAAAAACCGTTGCCGCCAGTGAGTGATGAGGAAAAGCCGTTTGAGTTGCCGGAAGGGTGGGAGTGGTGTCGAATAATATCAATAGCTCAAGTCGGGACAGGTTCTACTCCTTCAAGAGATAATCCTGATTATTGGTCTGAACCAGAGTTTAATTGGGTTACAAGTGGTGAAACATCATCACCATTTATTATCGATACAGCTGAAAAGGTCTCAATGAGGGCTGTAAAGGAAACAAATATTTCAATTTATCCACCTGGTACCCTTATCATTGCTATGTATGGTCAGGGGAAAACTCGTGGTCAGATAACTGAATTATGTATCGCAGCTGGAACAAACCAGGCTTGTGCGGCAATTCAATTATTTGAAAGTAATGAGTTTCACCGTCGATATATCAAGTTTTTCTTTGAAAAATCTTACGATGATTTAAGAAGTCATGCCGCAGGCGGGGCGCAGCCGAATCTAAATTTAGCTAAAGTATCAAATACACTGATTCCTATCCCCCCTTTAGCAGAACAAATTGAAATTACGGCTAAGATAGATGAGTTATTTGTGTTTTGTGACACCCTCAAATCCCGCCTGCAATCCGCCCAGCAAACCCAGCTCCACCTGGCGGACGCACTTACCGATGCAGCAGTAAACTAAGGAACAGACTATGCCGGTTCATCATGCTATCTGGCGGGTGGGGGAGAACCCGCAGCCGCTGACCATCAGCAAACTCGCCACTGAAAAACTGTTGCAGAAGATGATTATTCAAGATTCGTCCATACTGTCCGACCAGTGGATGATGATTGGTGAGGAAGTCAATACGCTCGACAGCGGGCGTATCGACCTGCTGGCAATCGCACCGGATGCCTCGCTGATCCTGATTGAACTCAAGCGTGATCGCACGCCGCGTGAAGTGGTGGCACAGGCGCTGGATTACGCCTCCTGGGTGGATGACTTAACCGCCGAGCGCCTGTCGCAGATTTATGAGAAATTCTCCGGTGGTGGGAATCTCGGTGAGGCGTTCAAGCGACGTTTTAATTCCGAACTGGAAGAGGAGTCACTCAACCAGTCGCACCAAATCATCATTGTCGCGGCTGAGCTGGATCCGTCCACCGAACGCATCGTCGATTATCTGAGCAAAAATGGTATTTCGATTAACGTGCTGTTCTTTAAGGTATTCCAGCACGGTGATGAGCAGTTCTTAAGCCGCACGTGGCTTATCGACCCGAGTGAGACACAAACCAATGCCGCACAGGCCACAGCCACCAGTGCCAACGCAAAGGAACCTTGGTACGGGGAGTTTTATGTCTCGTTTGGCGACATGCAAAGCCGCAACTGGGAAGAGGCGCGACACTACAACTTTATCAGTGCGGGCGGCGGAAGTTGGTATAGCCAGACGTTAAAACAGCTTCAGCCTGGTAACCGAGTGTGGGTAAAAATCCCAGCGAAGGGCTACGTTGGCGTCGGTATTGTGCAGGGGGCTGTTGAGCCTGCCAGTAGCTTCACCATCAACACTGACGACGGCGAAAAGCTGGCGATGGATGTGCTGAAGTATCGCGATCTCTATCGTCTGAATGCGGATGATCCCGATAAATCCGAGTATTTTGTCCCCGTAAAATGGCTGGAAACCCGCAGTGAGCAAGAAGCGGTGAACGAAGTCGGGTTTTTCGGCAACCAAAATACGGTCTGCAAGCCTACCGCGCCGAAGTGGCGACACACGGTAGAGAAATTAAAGCGTTATTTCAGAAATTGGGACGCGGAATTGTAATGCTCAGGTGATGATTTTCCCGACAAACAAGAAATGAGTACGTCAGTCAGAAGACGTCTAAAAGTGAATGGTTCGGTTTATTGGGGGGATTACACCCCCATAAAGGCCCCAACATCGACTTGATTTCCAGTATGCCGAGTTGACCTCGGTAGAGCTCAGCGACAGAAAATCCTAGTGGTATCAATGAATATAACGGGATTTTGTTGAACTCGGTAGAGTCTGGGAGAAGGTAAAATGGTCCCTACAGGATTCGAATTAGCCACGTATCTATATTGAAATAAAAGGATTTTCACCAGTTCGAAAAACGTAGTGGCCCCCAAATGGGCCCCCAAACCTTTCTGGCTGGATTTTTTGCGGGTTATCCGCAGTAGGCGGTGGATTATATCCTGTTTTGGGGTAGGGCAAAATACAGCTTATCGGCTAACCCAGTTTTCCACTCGTAGCCCAGGCACTCGCTCAAATTCACGCATATTGTTCGTTACCAGTATTAAACCTGCGGACCGAGCGTGACCGGCTAACATGGCATCATACGGGCCAATGGGGGTTCCTTGTCTTGCCAGTTCCGCACGAATTTGGCCGGTATGTACGGCAGCGTCAAAGCCATAAGTTTGCACTTCCATACGTGCAGAAAACCCTTCAATCACAGCGAGATTCTTCTCTGGGTTTACCGATTTCTCCGCGCCATAGATCAGTTCCATCAGTGTGATAGCACTGATAGCAAACTGCCCGTAATGACGGTAGAAAGCGTCCCTGACTTCCTGCGGTTTGTTCTTGATGGTGTAAATACAAATATTGGTATCGAGCAGATATTTCAGCATCAGAAATCTTCCCTGATCTGATCATCGGGCTGCTCTCTGGTGATCATAAAGTCAGGCGTTACTCCTTGTTCTTCGAACCAACTGTCCCAGCTTTCCCCTGCCGGAGTAATGATACGTGTGCGACCAATCGCAACGATATCAACCTGCTTCACATCATCGGGCAGCGCAACGGCTTTGGGGAGCCGTACCGCCTGGCTGCGGTTACTTTTAAATACTGTGGTTTTCTCCATGGGAACCTCCGTGGATAAATTTTGTGCTATCGATAGCATAAAGTGTTGTTGGGATATGTCAATGGGATATACTTTGGCGAGCGAGTATATTACCCAATATTCCCCCATATTCTGGCAAAATATTTTCTTTGCATCGTATAGGCGTAGAGACAGTAACAAATTTTTTAACATATAGGATGAATGGATGCATAACACTCTGAGGTTTCCGCTCTACAAACTCATCACAGTTGCACTGTGTTGCATTGTACTCAGTGCCTGTACCAGCCTAATCTCTGGTAATAGATCAGTTCCGGTACGCGTCACTGATCTGGAGGATATCGAGAAAGCTTTAGCTACGCCGATGGATGCGCCGTTGATCACTCATCAAATTGGGCATCGCCCAGTCAAGATTTACAAGGTGGCGTTTGACGGTACTTTTAACGATCGCGCCCGGATCCCCTTAGATGAACGTGAAACGATGGTGGCAAGAATCGCTCGGCAAGTGAATGCCGATCGTTATTATCGTGGCGTTGGCATGCAAGGCAGTGGTATCGATTATCCTGATGGGATCTCGGGTTCCAGCAGTTTTGACGTTGCCGAGCAGGCAAAACGCGAGTTTTTTGTGCAAGCGAGCAAGTGGCTGTTGGATAACCCCAACACTGATATTCGCGTATTTGTCACGGGATTCAGCCGAGGGGCCGCAACAGCGCGGCATTTTATGAATCTGGTGACGCAGCAGTGGCCGATGCGATTTGGCATGGTTGAAGGTTTGGCTGCTAGTGCCGGCGCAAGGTTTTATGCGTTGCTTTATGACACCGTAGCCACTGGGCAGAGCTATAGTCTTATGTTGAATATCCCGTCGTCTGTGGATTATCTAGTGCACTTCTATGCGACGAATGAAACCCGGAACCAGACTTTTGCACCGATAATCGATAGCGATCCGACCCCTTTACCCTCCCTATGGCGTTTCCAACCGATACCCGGTCGTATCAATCTGATCCGCTTGCCAGGTGCCCACTCTGACATCGGTGCCTCCTACCCTAAGGGAATTAGTGATATTTATATCCAACTGACGGAACAGTTTTTGTATGCCATGGGGTTAAGTGCGAACAACTGCTGGGAGAGCGATGACGATCCGCTGCTGGCGGGGAAGCATGATTCCCGGGGATTGCTGGATAAACTCTTTGGCAGCCTCGATCCGACTCAGGTCAATAATGCCAGTCGCAATGATATTACTAAACCGGCATCTCCGCTAACGCCGGAGGAGGGGGCGATGATTGCCGATCGTCTTCGGGCGATGTACGCCGCCAATGCCGATCGCGGAATCGGGATGTTTGTCCAGAGATCGGTGACGTGGTTTGCCCGAATGCAATTAAGAAAAACGGATAACAGGCTTGAATTGCTGAGCGTTGGCAAGAACATTGACCCTACATCTGTGACGTTTACCCCAGAGGGCGATTTCATTCGGTTGAAGTACCGTTTCAATGGAATCGGAAACGGTAGTAGCGTATTGCTGGCACCGAAGGTACTGAAACAGATAAAGACTGAGTCGAAGGGATCCGAACTGGCTATCACCTTCATCGTACAGGGAAATTCGGCGAACCTCGCTATCTGGATAGATGCCAAACTGGCAGTATCCGAGTCAATGTCTATCGGCGAACCCAGAATTTTTGCACAGCCGATAAAGAGTTGCCATAAGCAGCCTGACGGAACGCTGCGATCGCCGATCGAAACGCGTATTCTGAATACGCCAGCTGTTGGTATAAGAATTCATTGAATAGGCATGTTCTACATGATGTTCATAGAATCTGGTTGAATTAAAGTCGCCGTTAGCGTTGAAATAGCCTGTAGCTGATTGAGGAGTTGCTCTATCTGTTGCAGCGCGGTATCACGTCCGGTAACGATACGTTCGATATTGGTCGAGCAAATCAGCTCGGTGTGTTCGGTTAAAACCTCGGGTTCAGTTTGCATCATTTGTGGTCCATACATAAAAGCAAATGCGCCAGCCGGTCAGGGCTGGCGCATTATGCATCGGGGAAGAGGATAAATAGATTTGGCCTGGTATTACTGGAAAGCGGCTCGCAATCTTTATGCTTTGAGCAAGCTGGTAGCGCGTCTGGCACGGAGAACATCAACGGCTGTGAGAAACGGCGATTGCTCCTGCCAGTTAAAACCGTTGCGGTCGATACGCACCAGTTCGTATTTTTCCACCAGAAAATTCACGGCATTGACCAGTGTGACGCCAGCATCGATATGCTCCTGAATCACGTTTTCCTCGCAGAACGGTGTGTCGTTCAGCGTCAGGCCGTAGTGCTTTTCCAGCAGGTAGGTCAGCAGTTGTTGCCAGACGGCTACAGGTAACGGGCAAGGGATATCCTCCCGTGGCGGGATTGCAGGTGATGTTTGCATGGGAATACTCTCTACAGGTTAAGTCAATAAAATCAGGAAAATGCTCAGGATGGGAGAGACGTTGCAGGTTATTCGGCTGCTGCCGAAGAGGGATAAATAACAATATACACATAACCAAAACTGCCCAGCGTATCGGCTTCACAAGTCCAGTCGTTGCAATGCTGTGTAATGCAACCTGGCTGGCGAGGATTCAGTTCACCCGTGCGTAGCTTCTGCTCTAACAGCTTAATCAGCTCAGGGAAGCAACGNNCTGGCCCGGTCTGCCAGATAGTGCAGACGGTTACCTTCCTGAACCAGTCTGGCTCCGAATCGCGGAGTGACCGCACGTTTTAGTCCCCATTCTGGGGTATCAGACGATGACATAATAGCTTCCTTTAAAAGCATGGTGGTAAATGTGGTCATCACAGCCAACCGCGTTCAGCGAACGACACTACCTCAGCGCCGCCAACAACCAGATGATCGAGGACTCTGACGTCGAGTTGTGACAGTGAGTCCTTCAACTTGTCGGTGATATGGCGGTCAGCCTGACTCGGCTCGGCCCAGCCGGAGGGATGGTTATGTGCCAGTATCACGGCAGCAGCATTGTGACGCAGTGAGGCTTTGAGAATTTCACGCGGATGCACTTCGGTGCTGTTGATACCACCCAGCGCGATAACTTCCTTTTCTATCAGACGGTGCTGGTTATCCAGATACAGCACCATAAAGACTTCGCGCTCCAGGCTACTGAGTTCCAGCATCAACCAGCTTTTGGTGTCCTCCGAGGTCTTGAACTGCCGCGCATTTTTACGCACCCGTTTTTCCAGCAGGCACAGCGCCATCTGGATGATACGTTGCTCTCTGGACGCAACACTGCCTGCCAATGAATTACATGACATAGTGATTCCTTAATAAATAAAATGCCCCCGCTGCATAAGCAACAGGGGCAGGGATGGGTTTACTTTGTGTGGTTAACGCTATCACTAGCGTCGGGAAAACCAGCGTAGCACTTTGGCAAATACCGTTACGCCGACAAACAGCCCTATCGGGATACCCAGAAACGGTGTCAGCGCCACGCTGGCGACGCCTGCGGTTCCGCTGCCAGTTAGCAGTCCGGCAACGGTGGCGATAACCAGTCCAATAAGGCTGTCTGAGATACCGGTTTTACTTAATACAATGACAACCACGACAATAACGATGATGGCAATAATGGGCATGGGTTATCTCTCCCGATTATTCCCGGTGTGTCGTGACACACGACGAGATATCAGCCAGCACCTTCTGCACGTTTTTCTGCCTGGGCTCCCAGGCACCCACATGCTGGTCATTGAGATAAACGTCAAACTGTGTTGCGCTGCCAATCGCCTCAATAAATGCGAACCAGGCATTATCCGCATTGCGCCATCCTAACGAGGACGGAATACCGTATTGCTGGTCATCGATAACGACGACGATGGACACCTCGGTGGAAAAATGGGAATCGACACCCTGTCTCCCTACGGGCGACACCGCCACGCTGTGTTGCAACGTGTTGTCTTCGTCAGGGTTACCGGTGCAGTTAACGGTAAAGACGCTACCCTCAGTGTTGGCTATCCGATATTCGGTGACACCCTGACCAGAATCGGCGCTCCACAGGTTCGGTACGGCCTGTGCGGATAACGGCAACAGCAGTGCGCCTGCAAGCAGAAGCGAAGGGATGTGTTTCATGCGGGTTCCTCTGTGTGAATGGATCTGTCTCAGGGTTAGTAGCCGTAACGGCGGTGGTGCTCTTTGTTGAAGCCGTCTGCCAGCCATTTACCCAGTTTCTGCTCCTGTTCACGTTTCTGCGCCTTAATTTCCGCCATCTTTTTCTGGTCGATGCACTTTTCTGGAATGCTCAGCAATAACGTCGGCTGCTCGGGCTTGCCGTCGGCAAAATTGGCGTTGAAATAGACCTTTGTGTCGGTAATTTCATAGGTACAGTTGCTGGTTTTGTTACCACGATAGACCACCTCCAGGTCACCTGATGTTTTTGACCGCGTACTCATATTTACCCGAGAAAGGGTTTTGGCCTTTTTATTCGCCAGAAACAGTGGCCCGTAGCCATCTCTGACAAAAAACTGCTCAGTCCAGGGATAGTTAAAAATCGTTCTGCCTCTATAGGTCATGCGGATTAACTGGTCATCACTCAGCCCATCAGGGTTGGTCCAGCCAAGCCTTTTGAAGGTAAGCCAGGTGACCTGAGCAGGAAGCTCGGTTTCTGCCTGAGCGGAGAAGGTTGCCAGTAGCCCGATTATCAGCCATCCCCGTTTGCCCGGAAGGTATGTAAACATCATCGTATCCTTTATGTTGAAGTCATTATGAAAATCGTCCAGGCAGAACGGTGTCTGCCTGTGACGTCTGGTGTGGCTCTTCACTGAACTGCCCGGTAACGGCTTCTGTGTGCCGCTACGGGTACTGTCCTTTTTTATCCGTCTTTCTGGTTTTCTCTGGTGTTGGCATCGCGTCCCTGACTTATGTGGCCGGAGACGTGCCGAAGGTGGTGAGTACGTCGTGAATAAAGCGAAAGTGCGGCAATGCCGTGATGAAGCTGGATTGTGTGGTCAGGTGACTGATATCATCACGGCGCTGGAAGGACTCGGTAGAGACCGTCACCCCATGAATCTCATGCAGCGGCAGGACCAGAAGATGCCCCAGTGATTCGGCCACCAGATACCACTCGCCATACAGGCAGATAAGCCGGTAAGGCGATAACCCGTCATAGCGCTGACCGTCGGCCAGAAGCGTGACACGTAGCTGCTCACCAATTGCCCGAGTCAGACGGTAAAAATGCCCCGGCAGTGTCGGCGTACCGCGCAAGGGCGGATGCCAGACCAGACAGGGTGCGTCCTCACCGCTGTCCAGCAGGGTGTTAACCAACCGGTTATCCAGACCGGGAAACACGTTCTCCATCCCGGTCTGTCGGACAAACATCAGCACATCCTGCCCATGCCGTGCCGGGTTATGGTGCTCCGGCAAACGGCAAAGACCGTTGCGGTATTCCAGGTCGAGATACATCAGCCGTTCACGGAAATCTCGCCGCAAGGTGCGGGTAGAGACGCCGAACTCTGCCGCCAGTTTTCTAACGCTCAGTGTTTCGCCTGCCAGTAATCGGCTGATTATCAATGACAGCCTGACGGCCAGCCGGTCATATCGGCGGTCAGCCTGTGTCATGGTGCAGCCTCCTGAAGCAGTTAACGGAATGAAAGTCCTGTGATTACTTTAAAGAGGGGCGTGGTCAGGGTATGGACACTATGAAAAATATTTTTATTTTCAGTAAGAAAGCCGGTGGGATGCGGCCTGAGGGGCGATTGAGGTAAACAGGCTATGAGGGAAAACGCTAACCGTCGGACACACCCTGTCCAGGTGGTTACAGAGTGATAACACTTGGCCTATCCATCACTGGCATGTCGCCAGCATGGTTTCTGCCATCACGACGAGTCACGTTAACTGAACCATAGGAATGTCCTCAGAAAAAGAATAAACAAAAGCCCTGTAGCAAAAGCGACAGGGCCGGACGGGATGGGAAAGCATAGGTATTGCCTAGAACAGCAGTGACCACAATGAACGGGCGAGTGACACCACAGTTTGTTTGAGGCCGCCGATAAGTATTTTTAGTGGTGCGGGGACGACAGGTAGCGCAATAACGCTATCAAGTACGTCGCCGACCGACTGGGCAAAATCATCTTGAGCCCGGTTATCAATAGCCACTGAACGCCAGTCGGGCTGTAAGCGGGCTGACAACGGACTGCTGGCCTTTGGCGGTAAACACTGAAACAGCGTTTCCACCATTGCTGCCATGCCCCAGCTAGTTTTTACCGACACGGCGCAGACTGGATGGGTAGGAAAGAAAGTGGAACGCACTGTGACGCGCTGGGCATAAATATTGCCAGACTGCTTTAATGAGGGTTGCTGCGCATCCCAGTCCCATTCGTGACTGGGCTCCAGCTTATCGACCTGATTCAGAACAAATAGTATCTTGTCACGGTAGCGCTCACCGATAATGGTACGATAAATATGCTGGTCAATGGCAAGCGCCCGGTCATCAGCCTTGAGCAACCAGAGCACAAGATCAACACGTGGCAACCAGTGCTGATAGAGCGCAGCATAGTCATGGTCCCGCTCCTCACTCTCACCGACACCGGGCAAATCAACAAACAGAATGCTGCGTTGTCCTGATGACAGCCGGAACGTAAGAGCTTGCCGGGTACAGGCTCGGTTATCACTGACAGGGGACACTTCCCCCAGAAACAGTGCATTACACAGGCTGGATTTACCTGCACCGGTCTTCCCCATAATGCCGATGACGGGTTCGTATTGGATCAGTTGTTCAATGTGGTTAATAACGCGCTGGTGCAGGCTATCCGGCAATACTGACAGCGACGCCTGTATCTCGCGCAGATTCTCGTGGTTAAGCATAAGGATTTCTCAGACAGACAGAATGGCGTGGCGGCCATTGAAAGCCACCACTGATTGGGGTGTGCATGGGGATAATATCTATCTGAAAAAAATCTAATAATATCAAACGGAAATGCTGAATTTTTTTAGGTTGGAGTGATGACGGTAATCAAAGCTGGTTTACGGAAGGTAAGTCCATTCTTTTTTGAATCCGTGCGATACACCGGTACTATCACGGCATTTTTGTCACTGAACAGAATAGGCACCCAACAGTAGACGCTTGGATCTTTGGCCGTTTTAGGAAATCCCCGCGTACCAGAAGATATCAGATCGATCATGTTAACAAACAAAGCACCAGTTAAATCAAAAAAGAGATTTTCGTAAATCACATCTTTTAGCATCAGAATAAAAGCATCACCTGCGGCTAGCCTTATCGGTGCTGATTCATCATCGCTTTTCTTCTTATCAGTAAATACAATCCGCTCGGCATAGATGAAACAGGCATACTGAGCACCTTTCCTATTTACTCTCATAGCTACGTCACAGATATCCTTGATATAGCGACTCTCCACCTTTCCGATATGATCATCACGGCGATAATGGCGCTTTTTCTCTCGAACATGAAGTATCCCGCTAGCGCTATCAAAATCATACATTTTTCCCACGAGGAGATTGTTTTCAAAAATTTCCAGACAATATCGCTCAGCATCTACCACATTTTTTCTTCGTGGCAAATCCTGTCGATAGACGCCGGATAATAGTCGTGTATTGAGTTCATCTGCGAGTTGATAGTAACAATTAACATCATTCAACACTGGCACAGTAGCATCAAGCAATGTAGCTATAGCCAGAGAGCGAGAGATACCTTGCTTCTTGCAGTATTCATCCACGACACGTAATGTGTCCGAATTAGTGACATTAAAGGTAATACGCTCTGCCACACCTAGCCTCTTTGTTAATCATATGGTAAATTTTGCATAACTTTAAACTTTAATGAATTATTTATCAATGGTTTATTATTTGTTTTTCAATGAAATAAAAATCATTATTAATGTAAGGCATATCTATTTACTATTTTTTGATAAGATATTAAGAAAGAACATTTGGGTTTTTAGTATAATTAATATTCTCTGTCTGCTCTCATTTCCCTTATCAATACTACATGTATAACATAAGCAACAAATACGTCCGATAGCATCTACCCACTGTAATGGCGTACCACAAGAAATACCGTGATCGTCACACTGCCTTACTGAATAGAAAACACATATCAGTCCATTTCTCTGTATATCCACTACAGAGGACTCGATTATGAATTTTCCCTATCCCTATAACCGTAATTACACGATGAACTGGTTCCTACTTTCGTTAGTCAATGACCACCTTAATCAACTGTTAGCCCGTTACTCTCGCCTACAACCCATCAGGATCGATCTATTTTATCGTAAAGGTTCATGGCGTTATCTCCATCATGGGATGAAGCAGACTGAATGGGAGGTTCGCCAGTTGGCTGAAATGATGATGCGCCAAGGCAGACTCGTCGGATATTTTTGGGTATTGGAGTCTACACCCCTTCATGGGTGTCATGCCCACATCGTGATGTATCTCAATAGACACAACAATCAGGCAACATATCCGGTAGCAGAACAGGCTGGAGCACTGTGGCAGTACATAACGGAAGGCCAGGGTTACCACAACCGGTGCGATCGTAAAGCCAGCTATGAAGCTGATATAACCCAGCCAGTTAATTACGATGATAACGTTGCTATCAATGGCCTACGCTACATCATCAGCTATCTGGCGAAAGAAAAGCAGAAGGACGGGCATTATTACTACGGTTCTAGCGAGGTTCCTACACCCAGTGGGCTAGGAAGGCCACGAGGTAATTCGTGAAGGCAAAACACTTTTTACATTCCCACCGGTTGTTATGCCGGAGCAGGCAGTGATAACCAGCATCTCGACTCCGGTACTCTTTAAACTACCGGAGAATTTCGCTATGACTGTTCAACCTTCCCTACTTGAAGACCAGTTTGTTGATATGGCATTCATCACCAAACTGACAGGGCTCACCGACAAATGGTTTTATAAACTGATCAAAGATGGCCTGTTTCCCAAACCCATTAAGCTAGGGCGTAGTTCCCGTTGGCTACAAAGTGAAGTGGAGACCTGGTTACAGCAGCGCATTGATAGGTCTCGTCAGTAACGCTTTCCTACATTTGCAACAATCCTCCCAACAGCCAATTCAACAATCTGCTTTCTGCGAAACTTTTGGCTACCAATTTATTTAGATAAAGGGTTATTCACCGATGAAAGAAACAGCTGCTTGCTACGATGATCTACTTAACGCTTATCAGCGCTGGTTGACCGATTTGACCAATATCGCAATTAGAAACGGTATGTGTCATCCAGACATTCGATACAGTCACTGCCTTACAGTTTCAGTTTTGTATTTTCCCGAAGCAGGGGCAGTTACAGCGATTGTACCGCAATACCTGTACCGAATAGTTCATGGTAAAAAATGGCCTGACCCGCTGTTTTCACTAGATGATTTACGAACAATTCTCGCAGCTAATGATGAACTTCTATTCACCCATGCTGGGCTGGAAGGGATTTTACTGAGTGAATGCGTCAGACTGAAGCAAGGCCGCCTTGCAAACAAACTGATCTGCCTTTTCTCACAGTTTAAGATGCGTGAAATTCGCCATAAACTTGTCTGGCTATGTTGGTATGACCTTATGCGCGGGGCTTCAATGAATGACTGGTTAGTGAATTTGAAACTGATGAATAACGAGGAGATTTGCTTCTGGCTGGGTAAACGGCAGGAAGAAAATACGGCGTTGACAAACCTGATGGATGAATATGTCGTTTTTACGCGCTACTGATTACTGGTATCGCGGAGTACGTTGAATGGGATGTATCTGGCTAAATACCTCAATGACTATTTTTTGACTAAGGCTTTGATATCGCTCATAGCGCTACCCTGAATCCCTTTTTCAGACAGTTTCGAACCATAGTAGGGGCGCTATTTATATCCCTGTGAGCTAATCGATAGCAATACACAATCAGTGGTCACCATTCATTGCTCAGAACTCGGACGCATAGTAAAAAAAAGCCTTTGGGTCTACGAAGCTTTGTAAGAGACTGATAGATAGCCACAGTGACTTATTTACCCTCGGGCATTGGCAGACTAGATAGGAGCATCTTGAAATTATGGCAACCACTACTACTTTACCGGCAGGTGGACGCGCAACTGAAGCAGGAATGGCTTTCCAGGCTGGTGTAGGAATGTGGTTTGCTGCTCACTTACTTGCCAGAATGCCCGTTGGTAGTCGTTTTGGTTTAGATATTGAGGCGTATCCTGTTACTTTGCAAATGGAGACGGGGCAGGGTTTAGACGATATTTTGGTAACATTGTCCAATGGAGGTTGTATTGCTGTGCAGTGCAAGACTCGGCCTAGCTTGTCGGCATTAGCCACCTCAGATCTTGGTGAGACAATCGCTCAGACAGTCCAATTTGTTGCTGCTGCACCAACTACATCGCCTGCCATAAACCTACAACTTTCGGCTGCTGTGATGGCCGTGACTCCAGATGCTCCAACTACACTCAATGCGTTAGATGAATCCTGCAGAATGTTTACAACAGGCGATAACTGGCAGGCAGTTATCGCCCGTGTGGGCCAGGCACAGCGGAATGCGATAGAAATTCTTCAACAACATATTACTATAAGCCGTTCTACTGAGAATCTACCTGCCCCTACAGAGATAGACTTAGCGCAGTTGGCACGTTTATTTCACATTAAGCGCTTCGCAGTAACACAGGGTGATACCGATTGGCGAGAAGCCTCAAACATACTTGGGGCTCGGCTTTTTGGGGGAGAGGAGTGTGGGGCTGCACCACTCGCGAGCCTTTTGACAATTATGAGGGGCTTGATACGAAATGGTGCACCTTCCGACAGAGACGGTCTTCTTCGACTGTTAAGAGCTGCTGGGCACGAAGACACAAAGACACCTCATTTTGATGAAGATATTACAACGCTTCGTCAAAAAACGCAGACGGAGATAGTGCGACTGCAAAATCATGCTTTCCTGCCTATTTCTGGTGGGCTTCAAATCGAACGGACATTTATGCCAGCAATGAAAGCTGCTGCTGACGCAGGCAGTTTTTTGTTAACGGGCGAGCCTGGTGCTGGCAAGACTGGTGTGCTGGTATCATTTACTCGGGAGCGTCTTACAACAGACCAGACCACAGTTTTCATTTCCGTGGATGATTTAGCGGGCGTAGCCACCGAAGATGCCTTACGAGTTGCACTAAACCTACAACATCCCCTCATCGATGTATTATCTGCATGGCCTGGACAAGGGCGAGGCGTTCTTGTCATTGATGCTCTGGATGCATCGAGAGGAGGTTACTCAGAAGGCGTGTTCGCCAGCCTGATAGAAGGTTTACAGGTGAGGCTTGAAGAAAAATGGTCGGTAGTTGCCTCCATTAGATCCTTTGATCTTAGAAATGGGAAGCGCTTTATGAGAGCGATGGCAGGAACGCCACCTGACAATACGTACATCGATAGCACTGTGGCAAATGTCAGGCACTTCCAGATACCTCTGCTTACAGAGCACGAGATGAAAATAGTAGGTTCCAACGAAGCTCGTATCGGTGAATTGCTAGCTACTGCGCCTGTATCGGTTCGAGCTTTGTTGCGTAATGTTTTCAACCTTTCGTTAGCGGCTGAATTGTTGGAAAGTGGAACAACAGCTGTAAACCTAGCAATGGTCACAACCCAATCCGATTTAATTGATCGCTACGAAGATGAGCGGCTGCTTTCTACAGATCTACAAGCATCGGTTACAAGAGCTGTTGAAGTCATGGTTGAACGGCGTCGTTTAATACTACGCAAAATGGATGTGGCACACCCAGCGCTAGACGATGTCCTCGCCGCTGGCGTACTTGTTACTAATGGTGATCGTATTGGGTTTGCACACCATGTTCTTTTCGATCACGCTGCCGGTCGTTTTTTCCTCGATTGGAATGATACTGCACAGCTTGTCATCCAGCTTTCTGGTACTGAAGGGATCGGCCTCCTTCTAGGGCCATCTCTTCGGTTCGCTATTGAGAGAGTTTGGTGTGATGATTCCGCTGGACGTCCGCATAGTTGGGGTTTTGTCTCTGAACTGGTTGCAACACCTGGAATTGATCCAGTTGTAACGAGCGCCGCACTTCGCTCTGTAGCCGAGCGGGTTGCTGAACCAGAGGATATCACCTCTCTATGCTCATTGCTCATGCGACCAGAGCAAGCAGGTCGCATGGGATCCATATTCTCTAAAATTGTTCGATTTGCTGAGATGAGTTTTGGCATAGATTACCCAGTTCCAATTTCAGTTTGTACTGCATGGGCAACTGTGGCAGCAGTGGCGGCCAGTACGCAACAGCGAGAATATGCCGATGGTATACATATAATTTTGCATGCCCTCGTTCAGAAGGCGAATTTCACTGATGCTGATTTCTTAGATAGTTTTGGGAGAGCAGCACGTGATTTGTTACGGATTAGTTGGTCGGGTGACCCACAATTAACGTTCTTCTCTAATAGTGCAATTCGTTTCGTCACCAAGTCATTTGGTAGCGCCCCTGCAGCGTCAAGATTCCTTCTTCAGCAAATTCTTCAAGAGCCTCGCTTCACAGAGTATGCGCACAGTGACGCTCCACGGTTGACGGAAGGGGTAAAACATATCATTCCCCATGATCCAGAATTTGCCATTTCTGTTTATGAGACTCTCTTTGGACGCTCCGCACCTTCAGATGGAGATAGTTGGATCGGTGGCTCAGTGAGCAGGATTATGCCGTTGCGCTCAAATCGTCGACAGGATTACGAACATGGCCGCTGGAACTTGGTGCAGGCACTACCCGAATTTCTTCGTACCTTTCCTGCTGAGGCTACGCGAGCGGTAAATTTAGCAACTTTCGGCATGGGATTGAGCGATAGACAAAGACGCGCAGAACGCCTAGTACATGTTATCCAATGCGATGCACAATTAATGAACATTGTTGAGGATGGCCTTTCATATCGCGATTGGCGAGGCAATTATGATAGTACGGTCTCACAAGACGGGGATGTGCTCGCAGTATTTGTCAGCTTCCTTGTGTCATGTCAGCCTGATGAGTTCCGACAAGTGGTAATTACAGCTCAGCAAGAAGAGGTGGGGGCTGCATCGGTATGGGCCCGTATTTTTGGCATTGGTGCTGAACGGCTTGGGGTTGCAGACGATCTGCTCTGGCCTATTGCTTCAGCTCACGGTTTAGTCCAAATAACAGATCTTGCTCGCGATTGTACTGCCTATCTATCATCAGCCTATGCAACAGCATCGACAGATCAACGCACTGCATTGGAAAATCGTTATGTTGAGAACGTTCTCGCAACTGGTGAAAATGAGGCTGTTCGAGCGAGTTATTGTGCTGCTCGCCTGCTCTCTATTCTGTGTGACGAGTTGATAGCTACAGTTGCATTTCGTGATCTGAAAGCACGGTTAGAGGCTGAGGGACTTCTCACGAGCAACCGTCCAGTTATAACCATAGAGACCACATGGAATCCAGTTGGTGATGTAACCGAAAGCTTTGTAAGACGACTTGGAGTTAATGTTGACGAAGTGCCTGACCGACTAATTCTAGATGCATTGCAAGCTTTGGATGCCGCGTCTAAGGAAGTACTTAATGTTCCTGAATTGGGGTCTTTAGCGCGCCTGTGGGCTGAGGTGTCTTCAACTATTGAGGTAATTGATGGACTGTTAATATCAGCTCATGAAGCCACGCAGCAAGCTGCGTGGGGGAAAATAAGCATTGCGCTTGACTGCATTTCTGGAGCGGAACTCTACGATCCTACGAGTGCGGGACATCCAACATTAACTGAGCTTTTGGGAATATTAGACAGACTAGTTGAGAGCCAACACTCTACACCACTTTCAAATGTAGCAAGTACAACGATGGTTCGGGAAAACTTGGCTTCAAGTTTTATGAACCTTGCATGCCGATTCGGTAGAACTGACATCACTTTGCTTGATCGCATTGAGGTGATGCTTGATGATCTAGAGCCTATGGTCAGGCAACAAGTGTCTGGCTCTCTCAATCGCCTATGGGATATAGACCGCCAACGTATGTGGGCCCTAATGACAAAGGTTGTCCACCAAGAAGTAGATCGTTGTAACATGGCTTATTTTGTGGGGGGACCGCTACACAGTGTTTCGAATGTGGACGTTGAACAGGCCGAAAATTTACTTATAACTATTATTAATTGTTTCCCGATAGCAAGTGAAAGTGGTTCTGAAGAGGAGAAAAAACTTGCACAAGCATTGGGAACTATGGTGACTGACCTCTATGTCTACCAAAATAGAACCGCATGTTTTGCTCATTTTTTAAACTGGCTGCAAAATATTGCCAGTGCCAGTGATTTATTTCATCCAGGTGTTTTTAAATTGCGCGATGCATTTTTCTTCAAATATCTGGATAGGGATGCGGATATCCAGGATAGAGCAAGAGAAGTTCTAGGAAAGGTCGTTGCTGCTGCGGCAAGATCATTGCCAGTAGCACTGTCAAATTTTAATGCTTCCGAGGAAGGATCGCATCAACAAGCCGCAAGCGAAAGGGATTATAACTTAGCATTAAGGCTTATTGAGCATTGTGTGAACCAGCTGTATTTCGGGTCGGGTGCGTATACTTCCAACAGTGCTAAGAATGAAGCGATGCTGAAAACGGCAGCCCACAAACGTAGCTTCTTAGTTGATTATCAGCCCATTCTGTTCGCGATAGGTCAGTCTGGAGGTCCATCTGCAATTCATTTCCTCGTTCAACTTTACGAGTATATAGCTGATGGAGATCCGGCTGCTGTATTTGATGAAGTGGCTGCACTTCTTGTAGGACCTGCAGCACGTGGGCAGTATCACTTCGAAAGCCTCGCAAGTGGTGTTGTAGTGCAGATCGTAAGACGCTATTTAGCGGATTATCGGGAGATATTCGAAGAGCCTGCCAGAAGAACCGCGTTACTTTGTGTACTTGAACTTTTTTCAAATGCCGGTTGGCCGCAAGCGTTCCAATTGTTATACGAATTGCCTGATTTAATGCGGTAGATTTAGGTGATTAGAGAAGGTAGGCAGATTTGACAATGAATAGTGTATGAAAGCTTAACACAACTGAATTTATTTAGATGTCACCCAAAGATCTCGAAGCAAAAAAACGACACCATTACGTGTGGGCGAACTACCTCATTAGGTCGGCCGTATACGAAACTCAAAAAATTAAAAAACTCAAAAAACTCATAAAGTCTAGAGAGCGCGATAATCTTAATAATTACGATTATTATTATTAGCTCGTATTGAGTTAGAAAGCGAAGACGATCGGGAGTATGACTACGAAGCATATTAGGTAGAGAAACTATCAGTTTCTTGATGTACTGAAGGCCGTCAAATTTTTGCATATACAGAACTCAGCATGATAAATAGAAATCCCCGCTATCTGGTAAAGGATTCGGGGATTCATGGAGATAATATCTATATGGAATAATTTTAATAAAATTACTTTTTCATCGGAGGGATCTTGGGGCCACTCACTGGTGAAAAAGTCCCCTGGAAGGTTGTTGGAGCAGAAGTTTGACGGCCATATTCGAGAATTTGGTTACCTTGTTGTGGTTTGGCAACCATCTGAAGACCTTCAGAAACGACCTGAGCACCACTAGTTGCTATCTGTAGCCCGTCTTGTATCTTGACTTGTCTACCATCAAAGGTCAGCATGCTGGTTTTTTTCGGTGTCTGATTCTTTGTCATGTGGAACCTCAATGTGGTTTTCAAATACGACCATTTTGCCGTATTCTTTTGAGAGATAAATAAAGTTCGTCATCCAGAGAGCATCCCCAGTTTCCGAATTGAGCACGGTAGCATTTAAAAGCCCAAGCTCCTGTGTCTTCTCATTTTCGTTATACAGAAAGACTGTTCCATGGATGAGCATATTGTTTTCATGCAATAGAACGTAGCATTGGCCTGTATTCCTGTGCATGACCTCAACTGATCTTATAAAAGCATTGTCATCGCCATATTTATTTGAAATACCCTTACGTAATAACAATTCATGAAATGTACGTTTGGTTGCAAGGTAGACAGAAATCAATCCCAAGGGGATAGCACAAAGTCCTCCCAGTAAAATCTCCAATGGATTAATAGCTATCTTTTCCTGATTGGAAATTGACCAGACTGACAGTAGTCTCCAGTTAATGGATTTAGTATCTCCAATCCCTGCAATTAGTTGAAATAAAATCATAACTGCCTGCATTGAAAGGTAAGTAACAATACCAAAAACCACCGACATTAGAATATATCGAAATGAATCCCAGGACTTATGTTGTGTATAGGTATCATAAATTAGTGCCATAATGACACCAGGGATCATTATTGTTACTAGAGATACTGTCAATGTGTTCATTTACATTTCCAATAATTCAATTTTAAGATCAAATATCAATTGGTAACCCTAACTTCAGTAACCTTAAAGCTATCTGGATTAATAGAAAAACTATTATAAGGAGCCTGTAATTTCCAACTTTGCCCTGCCTCAAGGTTTTCTACCATCGCAATGGTTTGTCCCACAACGGCATTATTTTGAAGCAGGTTAAATTTCACGAACACATGTTTTAATGTCTGGTTGGTCGAATTAACGCCATTACCTTCAATCTGCTGCATTCCATTTGGAGTTGTGGCAAAGCGAAGGTCAGAAAGGAATACTTGTTGGTTACCATCTGAAGCAAGCACAGAACCAGAAACCATAGCGACAGTAAAAATGATATTGCGAAGAGTTTTTTTCATTGAGTTACCAATTATAAGTATTGAGCTACGGGTGGGTGAATAAAGGCAGGTCGTAATGACCTGCCTAATACCGGTAATAAAACTACTTTGTTTTACGACAAGCCGTACAATGGGGAATAACTAAAACTTTCCCCTTTTTAGGAAGAATCACCTTGCCCGTCTTTTCATGGATAGCTTTTGTAGCAAACGAAATTTCACAATCCTGTTTACAGCGTGGGCAGTAGCCCATTCGTGGTGTGGTCATATACCACTCCTTATGTTTCACGGAGTGCCATTTCACCGGAGGCAGGCTTGTCGGCTACGCTACAATTAACGTATACTCGACATTCTGATCAGCAAGACTCAGTGGTGAACGACTCTCCGCAGAGTTTTTGTTTTTCTGGTGAAGGACTGTCTGCAAACAGTCCTTCACCATCCCCTCAGAAATAATCCAACCAGACTAACAACTTCACCTGAATGAACCGTCCTGAGCTATCATGTCGATTAGATTACTTTCTCGACTGAGGTGATCCTATCTCATTGCGTAAAGCAGTGCAATATGTGATAATGAACAGTATATTTAATAGATTATAAATTGGAGCGTATCGATGTCAATGTTTCATGATGTTCATCTGGAACTGCTGGTCGACGCCTATTCACTTCCCCAGGCAGAACGACTTGCGTACATAGATCTCTGTATTCGCTATCTTGGCAGCATCTCCAGAGCTGAAATTATGGCTGAGTTCAAGGTTGCTCAGGCTGCAGCATCTAAGGATCTTGCTCTCTATCGGGAGTTAAAACCGGATAACTGCAGCATTGATACTACAACCAAAAGAACTGTTATCCTTGCAGACAGCTATACCCCACTAATCAGGATTGGTGTTCACACTGCCCTTAACCTTATTCAGTATGGGTTTACGCGCTCCGAATTAATGCAAAAACGGCCCATGCTACCCATTGATGAGGTGGACCCGCTCTATCAGCCGGAACGTCTCAAAGAACAACAGGTAGCGGCGGTAACAAGGGCAATAAAGAGACAATGTGCCATTAGATGCTCATACGGTTCAAAAAGTGGTGATCACAGGGAAAGGATACTGTTTCCATCAGCGTTGTTTGTTGACCGCAAGAACTGGTATTTCAGAGCTTATGACCGAAATGAGGAACAACCACACCGCAGTGGTTTTAAGAACTTCAAACTATCCAGACTTTTTGATGCTCATTTGGAAGCTTCAATTTCACCAACTCTTGCTGAGAAGACCGATAGGGAGTGGGATGAAGAAATCACTTTTATCATTGAATTTAAAAAGAATTTACCAAAAGAAACAATTAATGAGATATCACGCGAGTTCTCTATCAATGGTAACGTCCATTCCGTCACTTGCCGCGCTGCGCTGGCCTGTTATGTTAAAACCAACTGGAAAATTGATTTAACCAACGATATAAGCAACCAGTGGTTGTACTTTGATGTACTGAATGCAGAGGCCTTACGGGAAGTTCAGTGCCTGGCATCATTGTTTGAACAAAAAAACGGGTAATTATTACAACATATTGATTTGTGGCTGCTTTGCAGCCACCTCCTTTATCTTCCATGGGTTGCGCCCATCTCATTCATCATATTTCTCGATCCGTATTGTGCCGGAAAAGATACCGACAGAATTATTACTGTTGTTGGTAAAAATACGTATTTATAGCCAGCATTACCTTTTGAGGTAGTTCATTTGTGTGAATAATAATCACGATTTTTGATGATTTCGTCTATGGTATTTCTCAACATAATGTCAGCCATTGCTCACAGTCGACAGTCAGATTTAACCTCACCTTGTCGCAGATCAGTGTCCTGTTGAGTAATGCCTAATCCATCTGATATTTCAGTGTTATCTGGTATGAGTTTGGATATTTTTGCTATATAGAACCTCTCTAGTATGAGACCAGTAAAATTAGTGAGTTATATACACATCATGCAAAAGCCGGAACAACTCCGGCTAATCATCTGCCTGCCTACCTACTGTCGCTTACCCATCACCACAACCTTCTTCACATCCCCATGTTCCAGCCCATCAATAAAATCCCCATACCACTGCAACATACCCCTTCGCTGCTCCAAATACTGCGCATGGTTATACGTTCCACGAATGGTGTTCTTGTCCACATGGGCAAGCTGCAATTCGATCCAGGCGGTGTTATAGCCTTGTTCGTGTAGTATGGTGCTCATTGTGTGACGAAAGCCGTGGCCTGTCGCTTTACCGTGATAACCAATCCGTTTCAGTACCTGATTAATACTGGCTTCACTCATCGGTTTGGTGATGTCGTTACGTCCAGGGAAAACCAGATTGTAGCGCCCGGTAACGGCCTGGAGCTGTTGCAGCGCATCAATCACTTGAGCAGATAGGGGCACGAGGTGAGGGCGGCGCATTTTCATGCGTTCTTTCGGTACTTCCCAGAGCCCTTTTTCGAAATCAAACTCCTTCCATTCAGCTTGTCGTAATTCGATAGTACGAACGCCGGTAAGCATCAGGATACGTGTTGCCAGTTGCGTGATCTTACTCCCCGAATAAGTTGATAAAGCACGTAGAAAATCCAGCAGTTCATCAGGTAGCAGGTGAGGGTAGTGCGTAGCCTTTGGTGGGGGAAGGGCGCTTGCCAATTCTGATGCTGGATTGTTTTCCGCTCTGCCAGTGACAATGGCGTAGCGGAACACCTGATTACAGGCTTGGCGGATTTTACGCAACTTGTCGAGTACGCCACGTTTTTCCAGTTTGCGCAGCGAGGTTAGCATTTCCAGCGGCTTAATCTCTGCAATAGGGCGTTTACCGATATCAGGAAAAATATCGTTCTCAAACGCTTCCATCAGATCTTCTGCGTACCCCTTCGACCAGTTAGGACGCTTATATTCATGCCATTCGAGAGCGATGGCCTTGAAGGTGTTATCGATATTGATTTTTTTAGCCTGTCTTTCGACCTGCTTTTGTTCACTGGGATCGCCACCTGAGGCGACGATTTTTCGAGCCTCTTCCCGTTTTAATCTCGCTTCTGCCAGCGAGATGTCAGGATAAACGCCGATAGATAATTTTTTCTCTTTTCCTGCAACGCGGTACTTCAAACGCCAATATTTGGCTCCATTCGGCTTTATCAGAAGATAAAGGCCCGCGCCGTCAGTGAGTTTGTATTCTTTGTCTTGTGGCTTGGCGGTTTCTATTTGTCGAGCATTAAGTGGCATTGCGGGGGCCCCTAATAGTCATTGAACAAGAAGAGCCCCCATAGAGGCCCCCAACATCGACTTGATTTCCGGTATGCTGGGTTGACCTCGGTGGAGCTCAGCGACAGAAAATCCTAGTGGTATCAATGAATATAACGGGGTTTTGTTGAACTCGGTAGAGTCTGGGAGAAGATAAAATGGTACGCCCTACAGGATTCGAACCTGTGACCTACGGCTTAGAAGGCCGTTGCTCTATCCAGCTGAGCTAAGGGCGCATTGCGCGAAAGAAGTGGCTGCTGCTTGTCACAACAGTGGGCTGGATTATACCCACACGTCCCAATGAGTCAACGGGTTGGCGCTGGATTTACGTTATACGGTGAATCCCTGTACAACTTTGGTGAATGTCGCTTTTCCTAGTGTGACTTTTTTGCACAATTGCGAGCGTCATCCACATGAGTGACATAGAGCAGTGAAAATTTCAGTTTTATCTGCTGGATGCGTTCAGTAATTCTTTTCAAGTTATGATCGGACGTATTCTGCACCCTACGCTGTTGGTACACTATGCCCGCATTCGTTGGGTTTTGGATGAGTGTGGGCTGCTTTCACGTACCAGGCTTATCGCTCGGTCATTTGTGGATCCGCTATTTTGTCGAACTTTGGAACCTTTTGATTTATGAACATTCTTTCATCCGCACTCTTGCGCGTTTGTCTGCTGGCGATGTTGATGCTGCCTGTTGGATATGCAGCGGCGGCGAATGCGGATTCTGATCCACAGCCTGCGCAGACCGATGCGCCAGTAAAAATTAATGTTGATGCCGAGTTGGTCAAGCTGCAAAAACAGTTAGATAACATTAAGCAGCAGGTTTCAGGCACCAACAACGACAGCAAGTTTGGCGCGTTGAATGACACCACGCAGGAACTGGTGAATAGCGCCAACGAACTTGCTAATGCGGTAGCACCGCAGCGCGCTCAAATTCAGGCTCAGTTGGATGTTTTAGGGCCTGCGCCAGAGCCTGGAGCCAGCATTAGTGAAACCAGCGAAGTAACGCGTAAGCGAAACAGTCTGAATACGCAAAAAACAAAAATGGATGCGCAGATTGAGCAGATTCAGACGTTACGCAATGGAGCGGCCAACCTGTCAGCGCAAATTGTTACTCTGCGTCGTAATGCGCTGAAAACGCAGTTGGCATTGAATTCCGGTAGCATTTTGGGAGGGCGCTTCTGGGCACCGGTTGTGACTCCGCAGGCTGAGGATGTACGCCGCCTGAGTACCTTTCAGGATCAATTAAGTGACGCTTTTACGGTGGCTTGGGAGCCAGACTGGCGTTACGGTTCGGCATGCCTGATTTTGATCGCTATGGTCATGAGCTCGGCGGGGCGTCGGTATATGGAGAAATGCCTAGCCTGGGCGGGAATCAACTGGCTGCCGGAAGGGCGTCTGCGGCGGAGCTTTTTAGCCACGGCGTCGGTTATTTCAACCGTGGTCACGATCGGCATTGCGGCAAATCTGATCGATTTTACGTTCGTGCGCCACGGTGAGGCCTCTGAGCGCGTGGTGTCGTTCCTTGATGCGCTGGTGAAACAGGCCATTTTCTGTTCGATGATAGCGGGGTTAGGGCGAGCATTTCTTTCGAATCAACGTCCTTCTTGGCGTTTGCCTGCGATTGCTAACCCCGTCGCAAAAGCCATGAAACCGTTTCCTGTGGTTGCCGCAGGCATTATTCTGATCTTCGGTTTTATTGAACAAGTGACCGCGACGGTAGGGACATCGGTCGCGGCAACTATCATGGTGAATGGCTTATCTGCGTTGTTTCTGGCCTTCACCGCAGGGACGATAACCCTGAAAAGCGATCAAATTCGTCGGCAGATGGTGCATTCAGGGGAGCAACCGGAAGCCCGTTCGACATTATCTGGCGTGATTCATCTTGCGGTATTGGCGACATCGTTCTCGATTTTGGTATCGCTGGCCATTGGTTATATCTCACTGGCCCGTTTTCTGGCGTTCGAGCTGGTGTGGATTGGCATGGTGTTCTCCTGCCTGTACTTGTTCTCAACGTTTATTACCGACATTTGCGAAAGTCTCTTTTCCCCTAACAATGCTAGCGGCAAGCGGATGAAAAATTCGCTCAATCTGCATGACCGTCATCTGGTCCAGGCCACCTTGATTCTGTCGGCCAGCGGCAAAGTGCTGTTAATCTTAATGGCGGCGGTTGCCTTACTTAACGGTACGTTTGGCACCACTACGCCGCTGGAACTGGTGCAAAAAGCCGTTGAAATCTGGGGCGGAAAAGGGCTGGAAACGCTCAGCATTGTGCCTGCGCATCTGGTCAATGCGGTGCTTTTTCTGGTCGTGGGGGTGTATGTTTTACGCTCCTCAAAACGCTGGCTGGAAGATGAGTTCCTTCCTAAAACGACGTTAGAACGCGGAATCCGTGCGTCGCTGGTAACGCTGTTCAGCAACATCGGCTACATCCTGATTATTCTGCTGACGTTGGCGACATTGGGGATTGAATGGAACAAGCTGGCATGGATTGTCAGCGCGCTGTCTGTGGGTATCGGTTTTGGTTTACAGGAGATAGTGAAGAACTTTATCTCCGGCCTGATTTTGTTGACGGAGAGACCGGTGAAAGTTGGGGACTCGGTCAGCATCAGCGGGGTTGAAGGGGATATCCGGCGGATTAACGTGCGTGCGACGGAGATTCAGTTGGGTGACCGGTCGACGGTGATCGTGCCGAACTCTCAGTTTATTTCACAGAATGTGCGCAATATTACGATGGGCAATCCGTTTGGGGTTGCCACGCTGGCGCTGACGTTCCCACTGGATATCGATCCCGAAGAGGTCCGCACACTGTTACTGGATGCCTATATTAGCCACGATGCGATTCTGGAATCACCGGCACCGTCAGTGAAGTTCAGCCAGTTGAACCCAACGGGCATGGTGCTGAGCGTCACGGGTTATGTCAGCAGCCCGAGAATGGTATCGGAAGCGAAGAGCGATCTGTTGTTTGCGATTATCAAGCGACTGCGGGAATCTAATATTCCACTGGCCGTACCGCAGAAGATGGTGCTGGAAAACTCAGGGTTTGCCCTGCCTGACGGCATGTCGGGTGACGATAAGTAGTTCGCTCAGTCATCCGTTATCCGGTATTGAACGGGTAACGGATGAATATCGAAGCCGTGCTTACAGGATATGACGCGCGGCTATTTTCCCTGCTGCTTAATCATATCAAGATAGATTTCACGCAACCGCTGAGTGATTTTTCCGGGTTTCCCATCACCGATCGTTTTTCCATCCAACATCACGACGGGGAGAACCAGCATGGTGGCCGAGGTGACAAAAATCTCTTTGGCGTGATAGGCCTCTTCCGGCGTAAAGCACCGTTCTTCCAGCGTAATACCATCCTTTTCTGCCAGCTTGAGCAGCGACTGACGGGTAATGCCATGCAGAATAGCGTTGCTGAGTGGGCGAGTTACCACCGTGTTGTCATGCAGGACGATGTAGCAGTTGCAGGAACTGCCTTCGGTAATGAAACCCTCTTCGACAAAGAAGGCGTCATCAGCCTGATTCGCATGAGCGTACTCTTTTGCCAGGCTGGCGGCGAGCAGACTAACGGTTTTGATATCCCGACGATGCCAGCGAATATCTTCGGTGGTGACAACGTGCAGCCCGCTTGTGGCCTTCGGATTGCCGACCAGCGAACGTGCCTGAGTGAATAACACCAGCGTGGATTTGACGTCAGCAGAAGGGAAGTAGAAATCGCGATCGCCGGCATTGCCGCGGCTAAGTTGTAAATAGATCGCGCCTTCTTTCAGATCGTTTTTATTGATCAGCTCATCATGAATGGTTTTGAGTGCCTCAGGTGTGACGGGTAACGTGAGTGAGAGCTCACGGCAGGAGCGTTGCAGGCGAGTAATATGATCGGGGAAATCAACCAGCTTGCCATCAATGACCGCCGTCACTTCATAGACGGCATCGGCAAACAGGAAACCACGATCAAATACAGAAATTTTTGCTTCATTTTCTTCTAGATACTGTCCATCAACATAAACAAGACGTTGCATCACAACACTCCTTAATAGTTGCTCAATGCAGGTTAACACGCATTATCCCCACAATAATGCGTTGGGCGGTAATATTTCGCTACCGTTATAGTGCAACCCGTTATTGCGATCGCGCTGTAAAAGCAGCGGACCGTCCAAATCGACCACGGCGGCGCCTTGCGCGACGACAAACGCGGGTGCCATCGAGAGTGAGGTACTCACCATGCAGCCGACCATGATTTGTAATCCTTGCGCCTGTGCGTCGTTGCGCAGGCGTAGGGCCTCCGTTAGCCCGCCTGTTTTATCTAGCTTGATGTTGATCATGTCATAGCGCCCGGTCAAAACGGCCAGCGACTGGCTGTCATGACAGGATTCATCGGCACAGACGGGGATCGGGCGGGGCAAATTTTCCAGCACATCATCTTTACCCGCTGGGAAAGGTTGTTCGATCATCGTTACACCCAGTGCGACGAGTTCAGGAACCAGCGTCAGATAGCGCTCGGTGTTCCATCCCTCATTGGCGTCCACAATCAGACGGGCCAAGGGCGCACCTTCGCGAACGGCGGCAACTCTGGCCAGATCGTTTGCGTCTGCCAGTTTTAATTTGAGAAGGGGACGATGGGCATGATGTATCGCGGCGTGCCGCATACGATCTGGCGTATCCAGCGATAGGGTATAGGCCGTCTCCAACGGCATAGGCGAGGAGAGATTCAAACGCTGCCAAATGCGTTGCTGATGCTGTTTGCACTCCAGATCCCAGAGTGCGCAATCCAGCGCATTGCGCGCCGCGCCTGCGGGCAGAATAGTTTGTAGCATCTGTCGATCTAAACCGTTACGAACATCGCTGTGCAGTGAGCCAATTTGCGCCATTACGCTCTCGAGGGACTCGCCGTAGCGTGAATAAGGGACACATTCTCCGTAGCCCACCACGTTGCCGGACTGGAGCGCTACCACAACGACATCTGCCTGACGCTTGCTGCCACGTGAGATGGTAAATGCGCCCTCTATTGGCCAACTCTCGGTGAAATATCGCATCTCGGTCATAAGCTTACTCTCGGGTTAACCGTCCTGTGCTTCAGGGGTAAGTGCCTTGTTTGCAAGGCTTGTGGGGCATCAAGTGTAATGCTTCTTCCCGCGCATATTCTTCATTTTTCGCGATAAGTCGTTAGAAATTGATGGGGCTTCATTGCGGGAAGAAAAAATTTATTAAGCGTGGTATCGACAGGGAGAATTATCTGAGATAGCTTGAATATGCTCATCACACTTCAGGTTACATGTACTGCCGTAATCAACAAAAACGGGCTTACTGCGATTTGAGTGATGTTGAGTAGAGTGCCTTTTTACAGGCACTGCGTCGCTCGGACGGTCCGGGCGCTCACGTTAATTTGAGGATGTTATGGCTGATTCTACTTCTCCGCGCCGTTTTACGCGCATCGATCGTCTTCCCCCATATGTATTTAATATCACTGCTGAATTAAAAATGGCTGCGCGTCGTCGCGGCGAAGACATTATTGATTTCAGCATGGGTAACCCTGACGGCCCAACACCTCCTCATATCGTGGAAAAACTCTGTACGGTTGCACAACGCGAAGACACCCACGGATATTCGACCTCCCGAGGTATTCCGCGCTTACGCCGTGCGATCTCCCGCTGGTACGCCGATCGTTATGAGGTTGATATCGATCCTGAAAGCGAAGCGATTGTCACGATTGGTTCCAAAGAGGGGCTGGCGCATCTGATGTTGGCAACGTTGGATCATGGCGATACCGTGCTGGTGCCAAACCCTAGCTACCCGATTCATATTTATGGTGCGGTGATTGCTGGGGCGCAGGTTCGATCTGTGCCGCTGGTGGAAGGCGTCGATTTCTTCAACGAATTAGAACGCGCTATCCGCGAGAGTATCCCGAAGCCGAAAATGATGATTCTCGGTTTCCCATCGAACCCAACGGCACAGTGCGTTGAGCTGGATTTCTTTGAACGCGTGGTGGAGCTGGCGAAACAGTATGGCGTGCTGGTGATCCATGATTTGGCCTATGCCGATATCGTGTATGACGGCTGGAAAGCGCCATCGATCATGCAGGTTCCCGGTGCGAAGGACATCGCAGTGGAGTTTTTCACGCTGTCAAAAAGCTACAATATGGCGGGCTGGCGTATTGGCTTTATGGTCGGAAACCCAGAGCTGGTTAGCGCATTGGCGCGGATTAAGAGCTACCACGATTACGGCACGTTTACGCCGTTGCAGGTTGCCGCGATTGCCGCGTTGGAAGGCGATCAGCAATGCGTGCTAGATATTGCCGAGCAGTATCGTCAGCGCCGTAACGTGTTGGTTCGCGGTCTGCATGAAGCAGGTTGGATGGTTGATGAACCGAAAGCCTCCATGTATGTCTGGGCGAAAATTCCTGACGCCTATGCGCACCTAGGGTCGCTGGAGTTCGCCAAGCGACTGCTGTCGGAAGCGAAGGTTTGCGTCTCCCCTGGTATTGGCTTTGGCGATTATGGCGACACGCATGTTCGGTTTGCCTTAATTGAAAACCAGGATCGTATCCGGCAGGCCGTGCGCGGTATTAAGACCATGTTCCGCGCCGATGGCATCTTACCGACGACCAAACCGGTATCAAGCAAGGGCTCCGCAGCTTAATCATCACGGCTCCCAGTCAACTGACTGGGAGCAACATAAACATGCCGTGACAGCGGCTTATCATTTGCTAGAATGCCTACCGTTAATCTCAATCAGGATGAGTTCTTCATGTCGTTATCTCTGTCTAAAATCACTGCGTTAACGTTGCTTTGCGTCACGCTGGCCGGGTGCCAACAAACAGGAACGTCTGCCCAAAAAGGAACGGTGGCAGGCGCCTCTTCTGCTGTAACGGTCTCTCCTAACGATCAACTGAATCAACTGTCATCACTGGTGGCGGCCACCCGCTATCTGAAATCGAAGTGTAACCGCAGCGATCTCCCCGATGATGCGACGATTGTGAATGTCGCGTTGACTGTGGCGAAACAAAGAGGCTGGAATGTCGCGAGCTATCAGGCTTTACCGCAGCGCAGTGAAAGCCTGTATCAAGGATTATTAAAAGACAGTACGCCCAAAGAGACGCAGTGTTCGGAATTTAACCGTACACTGACGCCATTTATTGATGCCATTCGCAGTCGCGGCTAGGGCGCGGCGCTTCCACTTTTATCGTCGGCGGAACGTTCATTCTCGTTGAATTTTCCGCCTGGCCAATCCTCCAATGCCTCCAGAATAAACACCTCGCCTTCAACGCTGAAAATGGTCATGTCCTGCTGGATTTGTTCTATGGTCAACCCTTCTATTGGCGAATCGCCCTCACGGAATTGCAACCCATTGAACGTGACGCTGCGTTTGGCCTCATCCGACGTATAAACATGTGCGCTGTAAGTCAGCGGGGGAATTTCACCATTGCTGATGGCAGGCAACGGCAGCGTAGCCTTTTTCTCTGGCGGTGCAGGTGTATCGACATGGGCTTCTTCTTGCTGCGGTGCCGCCGCAGGTATTGCTGGCGTTTTTTCCTCTGCCGCAGGCAAAGTCGCGGCTTGAGCTGCTAAAGCGGTCGTGGGAGACGTAGGGGCCCCCCAGCGCTGATGGCTGAACCAGCCAAGTGCGATAAAAAGCAGAGCATAAATAATCATCAAATACCCAGGCATGGGGTATGTGGTAAGCAGCGCTGGCTGTGTGTGTGTCGGTGCGTCCGTTGCGTTATCCACGCGCTTATCCTTTATTCTTAGGGCGTATTTTGGGTCGTGTAGCATCACATCATAAACGAAAGTGAGGTGAGTAGGATGATGCCGTCTGCCTTATTTTGCAAAAAATAGAAAGAGCCAGAAAACGGAATCTCTCGGTTATGTGACAGTTCCTTCATTTTGATTAAAAACTATTGCAATCATAATAATCACAGACGGAATCTTGATGCCGGTCGCAAAAAAAACGTGCAAATTTGCTTTAATGAAACCGCGTTTTACCCTTGCAGGTATAGCGTTTCTTTTTGGTGTTTTATAGTCAATCAATGTGGAGGCGCCATAATCAGTTAATTAACCATCCAGAGTGTTAAATCGGCAGTCTTATTATGTGGTTTTTGCTACAGGTATTGTGCTGCTTTTTTATCAATAAGGGATGCATCGAACTACCGCTAAATGACGAATAAAAGCAATTTCAAAGTATGCGATTAATATCGCAGGGTTTTATGCGGGTTTATTTTTCTATTTTTATAATTAAAAAATACTGAGGGATAACATGTTTAGAGCGGTTATTGGGACTGGTCGTTTACGCACCTGTGCGGTAGCTATTGCCTTTTCTGGGCTCGCACTTTCTGGATGTGATAATAGTCAGCATCCAGTGGCAGAAGCGGCACCACCAGATTTGCAGGTGAAAACGGTACCGTTTGGCTGGACTGCACAATATCAGAATACGGATGGTAAATTTTATGCAACGACAGGTGGCGAAGGCGCACATGCAAATAGCATTTATGTCGTGACCAGCCGCCAGGAATTAAAAGAGGCGTTAAATAATATACGCAGTCCTCTTTATATCGCAGGCGATGCCGATGCGGAGTTGAAGGCAAAATTAGAACCCAAAATTATCTACTGGCAAGGCACTATCCGCGGCGATGATTTAGGTAATGGACGCTATGCAGATGCTGAGTATTATAAAACTAAGCCGAATAAAACAACGTTTGATTTTGATTTATATGTCAAAGCGTTCGATCAGGATTATATGGCGCAGTTGAAAGCGACGGTGGATGCGGGTGGCAGCGATGCGGCGGCGGCTAGCGCTGAACTCAGCTTGCTTAAGAAGCAAAATGGTCAACGTTCGCAGTATGCCAACAACCAGAAGGCGCAGATTCAATTTCAGGTACCACCGAATACCACGATTTTAGGCGTGGGTAGCGAAGCGAAACTGGTGGAAGGTTATTTATCCCTCAACACCTTAAGCCACACGTTCGGGAAAACGGATAACAGCAACATCATTATCCGTAATATTACGTTTCAGGCTCCGCGCGATTTTGCCCCTGCTTGGGATGCCAGTGACGGTGATAAAGGAAACTGGAATGCCCGCTATGATGCAGTATCGATTAATGCCAGCAAAAATGTCTGGGTTGATCACTGCACCTTTACGGATGGTGAACATCCTGACGATCAGGAACCCGTGTTATTTGGCAAGCATATCCAACGCCACGATGGTTTGCTGGATATCGAAGATGGGGCCGACTACCTGACGATTTCCTACAACATTTTCGCCCAGCATGACAAAACGGTATTAATTGGCTCTGGTGATGGTGATAAAGGGGAATACCGGATCACCTTTGAAGGGAATTTATGGGACAACAGCGTGCAGCGTTCGCCGCGAGTGCGCTTTGGTCAGGTGCATTTGCTCAATAACTACCATCGTGGAGCAACGGATACGAATTACCCTATTTTGTATGCCATTGGGATGGGGTTCGATTCATCCATTCTTTCCGAAAGTAACGTGTTTAATTTCCAGGGCGGCGGCGCGGATGAAAAGCTGATTATTGGTGCCTACAAGGGAAGCAAATTTAAAGACAACGGCTCCTGGTTCAATGGCAACCCAGCAAGTAATTTGAATCAAATCGCATTAGACAAATGCCTCGCCTTGCAAGACGCCGAGAAGACCGCCGCCACAAATGCTGGGAAAGCGGTACCCGCATGGGCGTTGGAAACCTGTACCAATGAGCTGGAATGGAATCCGCCTTATGCATACAGCACAGGTAAATCCATCGCTAGCGTTGAAAAATATGTGCTGGAAAATGCGGGTGCGGGAAAATTGGAGATTGCCCTGCCGTAGTTAGACGATTTCATTCATTATTTTTTATCTGTAAGCCCCTGCCCGATATACGTCGCCTTGTTGCCATGAGTTTGTCACAGGGAGACATAGGTCGGGTGACATAAAAACATAGGAAATGTTATGACTCATTTTTTACCTCGTACTCGTCTTACGCTCTGCGCGACACTTGTCCTGAGCGGCCTGATTGCTGGATGCACGGAAAGCGACTCAACGCCGAATGTGGGTGTGGATCGTTCTGCTGCGCCACAGAATCTTAAGGTGCCGACGCTAGCCTATGATGACAACAGTGTGGTACTTGCCTGGGAAAAACCGACCAAACCTGCTGCCGATATTAAAGACTACCGTGTCTATATGAACGGAACCTTATTGGGCAGCACAATTGATAACCAGAATACTCACTCGCCCGCCAAACCTTATATCGATAACTTCTACAATACGATTGATACCAGTAACTGGCACGTGCGCGTTAGCTTCCATAATTTTAAGGTGACGAACCTGTCGCCGGAAACGGAATACCGCTTTACGGTGCGTGCGCTTTATGACGATGGCAAAGAGTCCGTTGACAGTGAAGCTGTCGTGCAGAAAACGACGGCGACGCCAGCGTCATTGAATGTGACTAATTACGGTGCGAAAGGGGATGGCGTCACCAATGACACGCTGGCGATTCAGAAGGCAATTGACGATTGTACGCTAGCCGCGTATCCGAAAGGATGTAAAGTCGTGGTTGATGGGGGAACGTTTAAAACCGGCGCGCTGTTCCTGCATAGTGATATGACGCTTGAAGTCACGAAAGGCTCGACGTTGCTAGGGTCGGAAAAGGGTGACGATTACCCGCTCGCCCGTGGCTATTATCTCTATCCTTACACATCTCCTAAACTACCGAAGCGTCCTCCTTCATTGATTAACGTATTGGTAGCGGACGATCAGGGTAGTAGCCATGCGGGTACGTTTAAAAATATTCGTATCGTCGGGCAGGGGACGATAGATGGCAATGGCTGGACACGCGGCATCAAAGCCAGTGACACAAACATTACTGAAACTGATGAGTTAAAGAATGAATTGCCACTCTATCGTGCAAGCAAAGCGGCCAATGTTGGCAGTGACGGTATTTTGGCAAAGGATCAAACGGCAAAAGCCATTGATGAAGGCATGTCACTAGATGAGGCGTACAAAAACCGACGCTCTAGCCTGATGACGCTGCGCGGCGTGAGCAATATGTATCTGGAAGGACTGACGATTCTGAACCCAGCTTACCACGGTGTAATGGTGCTGGAATCCGAAAATGTGGCGATGAATGCGTTGGTGCACACGACGTATGATGCGAATAATGCGGATGGTATTGAATTCGGCAACAGCCAAAACGTCATGGTATTCAATAACTTTTTCGATACGGGGGATGACAGCGTAAACTTTGCAGCAGGGTACGGTGCCGAGGTGGCGACGCTGGGGCAAAAAGCGCAGAGCGGTGCCTGGATCTTCAATAACTACTTCCGTCGCGGGCATGGTGCGGTGGTGACGGGGAGCCATACGGGTGCTTGGATTGAAAAAATTGTTGCTGAAGATAATGTAATGAATAAGACGGATGTTGGCCTGCGCATGAAGAGCCGACCTTATTATGGTGGTGGCTCGCGTGACGTGGTATTCCGTAATAACGCGATGCGTGATATTGTCAACGAGCCGTTCGTGTTCACGATTAAATATAAAGCGGACGTGAACGATACTCAGCCTGCGGCCGAACCCGCACAGTTCCGTGATGTGACCGTTTCCAACGTCACGGTGGATGGTTCAGCCAAGAAAAACAGTATTCTGGTTGATGGTATGACCATCGCTGAGATGGCTGATGCGTATAAGTTCTCCTTTGAACGCGATGCTTATCACCAAGGCTTGCATTTTGAGAATGTAAAATTCAAAAATGTAAAAGCCACGGACATTACGTTCCTGAAGAACAGTGAATTTAAAAATGTCATTTTTGAGAATGTATCGGGAGCCTGGAATTTCGGTCATATTGAAAATATCCGGCTCGAAGACCGTGTAAATAATGATGCCGCGCTGACGACCAGCGGTGATGAAACGCTCACCCGGGAAGCCGCAACGGAATAAGGCATTTTCCCCACGCCCATCGGCGTGGGGAATATTACGGATGATTACCTATGGCACGATTGCAAGCTTTCAAAGAACCGTCTTTTAATTCGTTGGTCGCCACTTTTCGGTCACTGCCAGCTCCGCTGATTCGACGTATCGTGTTGGGGCTGATTTTGTTGCTGATTTGCCAGCAACTGGCCGTCTTGACCTGGCGTTTTCTTCTGCCTGAAGATTCACGCTTTGTTGGCGTGGCGGTCACGCCTGCCCAGGCAAAAGAAAAACCCGCTACGCCGGGCGACTTTACCCTATTTGGTCATGCTCCCGATGCGGATGCTTCTGCGGTTAATGATGCCGCGCTATCCGGTGATATTCCGCTGACATCGTTAAATATTAGCCTGACTGGGGTTCTGGCGAGTGAAGACGCCAGGCGTTCGATTGCCATCATCGCTAAAGATAGTCAGCAATACAGTCGCAACGTCGGCGATGCCATTCCGGGCTATGAAGCCAAAATTGTGACTATCTCTGCCGATCGTGTCGTGCTTCAGTATCAGGGGCGCTATGAGGCGCTGCATTTGTATCAGGAAGAAAAGGCGGCTGACGCGCCGCCGTCTGCTGGCGCATTTAGCCAGGTGAAAAAGGAAATACAAAGAGATCCCGTCTCGGCACAGGATTACCTCACCATTTCTCCCGTCACGGAAGAAGACGTACTGAAAGGATATCAGTTAAACCCCGGCAAAAATCCCGATCTTTTCTACCGCGCAGGCTTGCAGGATAACGATCTCGCTGTGTCATTAAACGGCATGGATTTACGCGATGCGGATCAAGCACAGCAGGCGATGGCGCAACTGGCAGGGATGAGCAAATTTAATTTGACCGTCGAGCGTGATGGTCAACAGCAGGATATATATCTGGCACTGGATGGAGACCACTAATTTGTTTAGCAAGGGACAGGGATTTTTTAAGCATCAGGTTTTTTCAAAACATAAAAACCAATGGCTTGGTCAGATACGCCGCAAAAGCATGTTATTGCTTGGCGGAAGTGTGCTGCTGATGGCGTCATCACTCGCGTGGAGCGCCGAATTCTCCGCCAGTTTTAAGGGCACGGATATTCAGGAGTTTATCAATACCGTCAGTAAGAATCTGAATAAGACGGTCATTATCGATCCATCGGTCAGCGGAACGATCACCGTACGCAGCTATGACATGATGAATGAAGAACAGTATTACCAGTTCTTCCTGAGCGTGCTGGATGTCTATGGATTTACCGTTATCCCAATGGATAACAACGTCCTGAAAATCATTCGCTCGAAGGATGCGAAATCGACGTCTATGCCGCTGGCGACTGACGATCAGCCCGGCATTGGTGATGAAGTGGTGACGCGTGTTGTGCCTGTGAACAATGTCGCTGCCCGCGATCTGGCACCGCTGTTGCGCCAGTTGAACGACAACGCGGGTGCTGGGAGCGTCGTGCATTACGAACCGTCAAACGTGCTGTTGATGACGGGGCGCGCAGGGGTGATCAAGCGGTTGATGACGATTGTCGAGCGGGTTGATAAGACGGGCGATCGGAATGTGACCAGCATACCGCTGTCTTACGCTTCATCAACGGAAGTGGTGAAGATGGTGAATGAACTGAACAAGATGGATGAGAAATCCGCCTTGCCAGGGATGTTGACCGCGAATGTGGTGGCGGACGAACGAACTAACTCTGTGCTGGTGCGCGGGGAACCGAATTCACGCCAGCGCGTGATTGATATGATCAAACAGCTCGATCGCCAGCAGGCGGTACAGGGCAATACCAAAGTCATCTATCTCAAATACGCCAAAGCTGCTGATCTGGTCGAAGTGCTTACTGGGGTCGGTGACAGCATCCAAACCGACCAGCAAAATGCGCTGCCCGCGCTGCGCAAAGACATTTCGATTAAAGCACACGAGCAAACTAACTCCCTGATTGTAAATGCGGCACCTGACATTATGCGCGATCTGGAACAGGTGATTGCACAGTTGGATATCCGTCGTCCACAGGTATTGGTCGAAGCGATCATCGCGGAAGTTCAAGATGCCGACGGAATGAATCTGGGCGTTCAGTGGGCTAATAAAAATGCAGGAACGACGCAGTTTACGAATACTGGATTACCGATCACGACAATGATTGCGGGAGCGGATCAGTATCGTCGTGATGGGACGCTGAATACCGCGGCATCGAGTGCATTGAGCAGCTTCAACGGCATTGCCGCCGGTTTCTATCAGGGGAACTGGAGCATGCTGATGACGGCGCTGTCCAGCAACAGCAAGAACGACATTCTGGCGACGCCGAGTATCGTCACGCTGGACAACATGGAAGCAACGTTTAACGTTGGTCAGGAAGTGCCGGTATTGGCAGGCTCGCAGACGACATCCGGTGACAACGTGTTCCAAACGGTAGAGCGTAAAACAGTCGGTATCAAACTGAAGGTGAAGCCGCAAATTAACGAAGGTGACTCCGTCCTGCTGGAAATTGAGCAGGAAGTCTCCAGCGTGGCAGATGCGGCCTCCAGCAGCAGCACCAACCTCGGGGCCACATTCAATACGCGTACCGTGAATAATGCCGTGCTCGTCAGCAGCGGCGAGACCGTTGTGGTGGGGGGCTTGCTGGATAAAAGTACCAATGAATCGGCGAGTAAAGTCCCTCTGTTGGGTGACATTCCCGTTCTGGGGCACCTGTTCCGTTCCAACAGTCAGGAGACGAAAAAGCGCAACCTAATGCTGTTTATCCGTCCTTCCATTATTCGCGATCGCAGCCAATATCAAAGCGCCTCTGCCAGTAAATATCGTTCGTTCAGTGCTGAAGAAGATAAACAGCGGGATGTCGGTAACGGTGAAAGCGGGCTTTTAAATAACGACCTGCTGCGCTTGCCTGAAGGTGGGAACGCCTATACGTTCCGTCAGGTTCAGTCCTCCATTGTGGCGTTTTATCCGGCGGGCGGGAAATGAGTGACATTGCTTCCCAGATTATAGAATTACGTCCCATATTGCCGTTTGCCTATGCACGATCGCAGCAAATTCTGCTGTTGCAGCGGGAAAACGATGCGAGTCTACAGACGATTTGCGTCGCGCAAACGCCGCCAGCCGCCTTGTTAGAGGCGCGTCGGATTGCGGGCCGTCCGCTCAAGATTGAGCGCGTGACGGAAGATGAGTTTGAACGGCAATTAGTCATTAGCTATCAGCGCGATTCGGAAGAAGCGCGTCGTCTGATGGAAGACATCGGCAATGAGATGGATTTCTATACGCTGGTGGAAGAGTTGCCAGACAGTGACGATTTGCTTGACGCCGATGACGATGCGCCGATTATTCGCCTGATCAATGCGATGCTAACCGAAGCGATTAAGGATAAAGCGTCGGATATTCATATCGAGACGTATGAGCGCTATTTGCTGATCCGTTTCCGTGTCGACGGCGTACTGCGCGAAATTCTGCGTCCACAGCGTAAACTGGCGTCGCTGCTGGTATCGCGTATCAAGGTTATGGCGAAGCTGGATATTGCGGAAAAGCGTATCCCGCAGGATGGACGCATGGCGTTACGAGTGGGGGGACGGGCGATTGACGTTCGTGTCTCCACGTTGCCGTCGAACTACGGTGAACGTGTCGTGCTGCGTTTGCTGGATAAAAACAGCGTTAAGCTCGATCTTGAATTGCTGGGCATGTCGGAGCGCAATCGGCAGCGGTTGGACAGCCTGATCCATCGTCCACATGGCATTATTCTGGTTACTGGTCCGACAGGATCGGGGAAAAGTACCACGCTGTACGCCGCGCTCAGTCGTTTGAATGCCTCGGAACGTAACATCATGACGGTGGAAGATCCCATCGAGTATGAACTGGAAGGCATTGGGCAAACGCAGGTTAATACCAAAGTGGATATGACGTTTGCCCGCGGGCTGCGTGCCATTCTACGTCAGGACCCGGACGTGGTGCTGGTAGGGGAAATTCGTGATGGTGAAACGGCACAGATTGCCGTGCAGGCATCGCTGACGGGTCACCTCGTGTTATCTACTCTGCATACCAATAGTGCGCTGGGCGCGCTGTCTCGCTTGCAGGATATGGGCGTCGAACCTTTCTTGCTCTCAACCTCTCTACTGGGCGTGCTCGCCCAGCGTCTGGTTAGAACGCTGTGTTCTGACTGTAGCCAGCCGCATCCGGTTGATTCGGTTCAGGCCGCACAGATGGGGATTGCGCCCGGTACGCTGCTGCATAACCCCGTGGGCTGCCCGCAGTGTAGCTATACCGGCTATCGAGGGCGCATCGGCATTCATGAACTGGTGTTGATCAATGACGACGTCCGCGCGGCGATCCACCGCAGTGACGGCGAAATGGCGATTGCGCAGATTCTGGGGGGGAGTCGCACCACTATCCGTCAGGACGGGCTGGATAAGGTACTGGCGGGGCTCACGACCTGGGAAGAAGTGATCCGCGTAACCAAAGAGGAATGATATGGCACAGTACCATTATCAGGCGCTGGATGCGCAGGGGAAAAAATGCCGTGGCACGCAAGAGGCCGACTCTGCCAGGCAGGCACGCCAGCTATTGCGGGAGCGCGGACTGGTGCCGCTGTCGGTTGACGAAGGTCGCGGTGATCAGCAAAAACCGGGATCTACAGGATTCTCCCTCCGTCGTAAAATTCGGATCAGTACCTCTGATTTAGCGTTATTAACTCGCCAACTAGCTACGCTGGTGGCGGCGTCGTTACCGCTGGAAGAAGCGCTGGATGCCGTGGCGAAACAGAGCGAAAAGCCGCATCTGAGCCAGTTGATGGCGGCGGTACGCAGTAAGGTGATGGAAGGCCATTCGCTGGCCGATGCGATGAAGTGTTTTCCCGGCAGCTTTGAGCGATTGTATTGCGCGATGGTCGCCGCAGGTGAGACCTCCGGTCATCTTGATGAAGTGTTGAATAGGTTGGCTGACTACACCGAGCAGCGCCAACAGATGCGCAGCCGCATCCAGCAGGCGATGATCTATCCCTGCGTGCTAACCGTCGTCGCGATTGCCGTAGTCAGTATTTTGCTGTCCGTCGTGGTGCCGAAAGTTGTCGAGCAATTTATTCATATGAAGCAGGCGCTGCCACTTTCTACCCGCGTATTGATGGGGATGAGCGATGCCGTGCGTACGTTCGGGCCGTGGGTGGTGTTGGCGCTGCTGGCTGGGTTTATGGCGCTTCGCGTGATGTTGCGGCAAGAAAAGCGGCGTATCGGTTTTCATCGACGCCTGCTGTATCTACCGCTGCTTGGTCGTATCGCTCGTGGCTTGAATACGGCACGTTACGCGCGGACGCTCAGTATTCTCAACGCCAGTGCGGTGCCGCTGTTACAGGCGATGCGTATTAGCGGCGATGTGATGAGCAATGACTATGCCCGCCATCGACTCGCGCTGGCGACGGATGCGGTACGTGAGGGCGTCAGCCTGCACAAAGCGCTGGAACAGACCGCGCTCTTTCCCCCCATGATGCGCCATATGATCGCCAGCGGTGAGCGCAGCGGCGAGTTGGACAGCATGCTGGAACGGGCGGCGGATAATCAGGATCGGGAATTCAGTTCGCAAATGACGCTGGCACTGGGGTTATTTGAACCTCTGTTGGTGGTCAGCATGGCGGCGGTGGTGTTGTTTATCGTACTGGCGATTCTACAACCGATTTTGCAACTGAATACGTTAATGAGTTCGTAAGAGAACCAACAATTGAACGAGGAAAAGTAAGGATGCAACAGTCTCAGCGTAGTGGTGGTAAGCATAGCCATGGCCAGCGTGGTTTTACCCTGTTGGAAATTATGGTGGTCATCGTCATTCTCGGCGTACTGGCGAGTCTGGTCGTGCCCAATCTGATGGGGAATAAGGAAAAAGCGGACAGGCAAAAAGCCGTCAGCGATATCGTATCTCTCGAAAGCGCACTCGACATGTACAAGCTGGATAACAACCGTTATCCATCCACCGAGCAGGGGCTGAAGGCGCTGGTGACGAAGCCGACGGTGCAGCCGGAACCACGTAACTATCCCGCCGATGGCTATATTCGCCGCCTGCCGCAGGATCCGTGGGGCACGGAGTATCAACTGTTGAATCCCGGCCAGCACGGCAAGCTGGATATCTTCTCTCTGGGGCCAGATGGCATGCCGGGAACGGAAGATGATATCGGCAACTGGAATCTTGATAAAAAATAAAGGCATGGGGCGATATGCCCGTCTTTATAAGTGACGGTTGCAGATGGATTATTGGTCGTTGCTATCGATGGCGGTGGGAAAAGGACGGCAAAGCGCAATGAAGCGGGCAACGAGAAAGCAGCAGGGGTTCACTCTGCTGGAAATGATGCTGGTCGTGCTACTGGCTGGCATCGCGGCTAGCATGGTGGTCATGGCGTTTCCTCCCGAACGCCAGAATGACAGCGCGTGGCAGTTGGCTCGTTTTCAGGCGCAGCTAGAGTTTGCCGCGGAAAGCAGTCAGGTTAACGAATACATGTTGGGTGTTCGCATCTATCCCGATCGCTGGCAGTTTTATCAACTCCAGCGACCCGAGGCATCGGAAGGGATGCCGATCCCGAGCGGTGATCGCTGGCAGGGCTACAAGTGGCAGCCGTGGCAACCACATCGGGTGAGTGCAACGGCAACATTGCCTGATGCGTTGCGGCTTGAGCTAGTGCAGGCTGATGGGAAGAAAGTCGAGAAAACGCAGAGTGGCGACGACCCCGACATCCTGATTTTACCCGGCGGCGAAATCACGCCTTTCCGTCTGCTGGTTAAGTCTAAAGACAAAGCGCTCTCGAATTGGCTCCAGGTGGATGGAACCGGACGATTTTTAACGTCGATGAGTCAGGGTAAGAAACGATGAAACGACAGAAAGGGATGACGCTGGTGGAAGTGCTGGTTGCGCTAAGCGTTTTCGCGCTGGCAGGCATTGCGGTGCTGCAAACGACAGCCAGACAGGCAAGCAGCTTGAGTCGGTTGGAAGAGAAGACGTTTGCTGGCTGGGTGGCGGAAAACCAGCAGGTGCAACTGCGACTGGAGCAGCGTTGGCCGGAAGCCGCGTGGGTGAGAGGCGAAACGCAGTTCGCTGGCATGCGCTGGCATTGGCGCTGGCAAGGTGTAGAGACGGGTGACCCTCAGACCAAAGCGCTGGATGTGGAAGTGCGGCGTAATAAAGATGCCTTTGCTGCGGATGCTTCGCTGCGTACCTATGTGGTGAAGCAATAATGCTTAATAAAACAGGGAAATGTAGCCAAACAAGGCGGAGTCGAGAGGCAGGACGCCAGAAGCGCCAGCAGGGATTTACGCTGCTGGAGATGATTCTGGCGATCGCGATCTTTGCCGCGCTGAGCCTCAGTGCGTTTCAGGTTTTGAACGGTGTGATGCGTAACGATGAGATTTCGCAGCGCAAGGCCGAGCGTCTGGCCGAAATACAGCGCGCCTTTTCACAAATGGACAGCGATTTCTCCCAGATGATCGCGCGCGGCAGCAGAGGAAGTACCTCGATATTTTACGCTGGCCGCGATCAGCTAAAAAGCGATGACTGGGGTGTCAGCTTTATGCGTGCTGGCTGGCAGAACCCGTTTGGCATATTGCCACGCTCTGAACTTCAGCCTGTTGCTTATCGGCTACGGGAACATACTTTGGAACGGTTAACCCACGTGGTGCCTGACCCCATTGAGGGAATCGATCCTGGTGTAAAACCGCTTCTCACGCAGGTTGATGGTTTTCGCCTGCGATTTTTCAGCAATAAAACCTGGCGCGATCGCTGGGATAACAGTACGCAATTGCCACAAGGGATTGAAGTGGTGCTGACCTTAAGGGATTACGGAGAAATGTCGCGTATGTTCTTGATTACCACCGGGCCAGTTAAATGAGGTCGCGTCAGCGTGGCGCGGCGCTGCTGGTGGTGCTCCTGATTCTGGCATTAATGGTGACGATTGCTGCGGTGATTACAGAACGCACCGGTAAAGCGTTTTTGCGCACCGAAAGTCATTTGAGCCGTCAGCAGGCGAAATGGTATGCCTTGGGGGCGGAAACGCTAAGCGGGCAGATATTACTGCGCGACGCGAAGAATATGCCGGGGCGCACGTTTGTCGGGCAGAACTGGTCTCAGCCGGGACACCGTTTCCCGGTGGAGGGAGGGGAAATCCTTGGCCAGATTAGCGATGCGCGCACCTGCTTTAATGTGAATGCGATCAATCAAGGCGTGGATAACGACAGCACGGTGGTGAAGACACCTTATCCGGCGCAGGTTTTCCGCTTGCTATTGAAAAATCTGGGCGAAGATGCGGATCGTGCAGAAAAAATCACTGCGGCGTTGCGCGACTGGATTGACGTGGATAACTATCCGTCGGCGAACGGTGCAGAAGATGAGCTCTACGCCACGTTGCCAGTACCTTATCGTACAGCCAATCAGAGAATGAGTGAAATCAGCGAATTACGTGCCGTTTATGGCATGGACAGCGATCTCTATCGCCGGTTATTGCCCTATGTCTGTGCGCTACCGATGGATACGATGTCGATTAATATCAACACATTGACTGAATTTGATGCCCCGCTGTTATCTGCCTTATTCCTGAATGAAATGACAATGTCGCAGGCGAAAGCGCTGGTGCAGCAGCGGCCTCGTACGGGATGGGCAGGCCTTGAGGTTCTGCAACAAACCGGGTTATTGCCCCCGAATAGTAAAAATACCGCGCAGCGAGTGCTGGCAGTGAAAAGTGAATGGTTCTTTGTAAAACTCCAGGTGCGTGTTGGCGACAGTGATTTTCATCAGCGTAGCTTGCTTCATCTGAGTGGACAAAAGGTACAGGTCGTGCAGCGGCAATATGGAGGATATAGGACGGTGAATCCATGAAAATAGCGGGAAAATGGAAGAAAAAAGCCGCGAAAGATCCATTAAATCGAGGCCCGGTTGTTCGACATCCTTGTCTCATTGTACGCCTTCCGGTAGAGGAACTGGGAGACATTGAATGGCAGGTGCGTTCATCCCATGGGGAAAGTGTACTGAGTCAGGGACGGGGTAGCGTAGAACAGGTTCGTCAGGCGCTGGCGGCGTATCCGTCCGTGACCTTTACTCGCGTTCTGGTTCCAGCAACAGACGTGACGTTTTATGCCCTGACGCTGCCCCGACAGGCTCGCCGTCAGCTAACGCAAGTCGTGCCGTTTATGTTGGAAGACCAACTGGCGACGGAAATTGAAAAGCTGCATTTTGCCGTGCTGGAAATTCATGGCGATGATGGCACGGTCGCCGTGGTGGAAAAAAACCGGATGCAGCGTTGGCTAGCGCAGTGTGATGCGCTGGGGCTCAACGTCGATACCTTATTGCCCGATGCCCGCGTATTACCGAAGCATCAGGATGGCTGGAGCGCGTTACAGCATGATGACATGTGGCTATTTCGCCAGCCGACGGGGCATGCCATGGCGGCGGAGTCCTCTTGGTGCGGTGACCTGCTGAAAGCATCCATGCCGCTGCCAGCGATATACGGCTACAGTGCTGCATCGGTCGGCGGTGAGCAGTCGCAGTACGACTGGCAGGAGGAGGGCGAGTGGAAAACACAACCCGCAACGGATCTCTTCACGCTGGCGGCAACGGCGCAGCTACCTGCTTCGGTCGATCTGCGGCAAGGCGACTATGCGCCGGAGAAAGCCTGGCAAAACACGTTGTTGCCGTGGCGTGGCGTCGGGATTGCTTTTGCCTGCTACCTTCTATTGGTCGTGGCGGATGCGGGCTGGGCGCACTATCAGCTTTATCAGCAGGCCGAACATTGGCGACAGGAAAGCATTCGCGTCTATCGGCAGATTTTCCCTGCCGAGACGAATGTCGTTAATCCACGCGCGCAGATGCAGCAGCATCTGCAACGTACGGCTGCTGGGGGGACAGGGAAAGGGTTACTGGATCAATTAAATCCCTTACAGCAACTGATTACGCAGAATAGCGCCATCAAAATTCAGTCGCTGTCTTATGACGGTTCCGCTGGCGAATTCCGGCTGGCGTTGCAGGCGACGTCGTATCAGGAATTAGAGCAGTTCCAGCAGCAGGCAACCGCCTATTATCAGGTTCAGGCAGGCGAGATGCGGCAGGAAAACGGTCGGGTTGAAGGCCGCTTAACGTTAAGGAGCCAGCAATGAATGAATTACGGCAACGCTGGCAGACGATGAGCCAGCGCGAACGCCAACTGATGGTCGTGTGTGCGGCAATGCTCCTGCTCTGTCTGATGTATTACGCTATTTTTCAACCGTGGCAACTGCGGGAAGAACAGTGGGAACGTACGATTTCCCGTGAGCAACAGACTGTCAGTTGGATGCAGAAACAGGCCTCATCGATTCCGCAGGGAACACAGGCACAGGGGCAAAACAGTCAGCGCGATGTCAGTCTGCCGATTTTGATTTCGCAGAGCACCAAGCGCTACGGACTGACTGTTGTACGCCTGCAGCCGCAGGGCAATCAGGCGTCAGTGACGCTGGCCCAGAGCGATTTTAATAGCCTGCTGCGCTGGCTGAGCGAAATGGAACAGAAAAACGGTGTGAAGGTGCTGTCGCTGGATGTGAATGCCGTCGAGCAAAGCCCTGGAATAGTGGATGTGACCAGACTGATGCTGGAACGGGCCGATGAAGCTTAAATCTGGCATCGGCGTAGGTGTCGCTTTGGTTCTGGTCTATGGGCTGTTTCTGGCGTGCTATGCGCCTGCTCGCTTGCTCACGGCGATACCGCTGCCGACCGGAATGGTGGTTGCAGAGGCCGCCGGAACGTTATGGCAGGGGAATCTGCAACGGTTTAGCTGGCGTACGTTAACGTTGGATGATGTGCACTGGAATATCACCTTCTCGGGTTTTATGCCTGCGTTAGAAATTGCCTTCCACAATCCTGAGGGCATCGAAGGCCGTGGAATTATTCGTGGTTGGCAGCAGCCGCAGTTTTATCAATGGCAGTTGTCTGTACCCGCGGGCTATTTATTCAGCCGCATGCGTTTTATCGTGCCAATCGGGGCAGAAGGCAACGTGCAGTTGAGCCTGCAAGAAGCGACGGTGGACCGTTCTGGCTGCCAGTCGCTGGATGCCAATATAACCTGGCCGGGTGCGAGGGTGAAAACCCCGCTGGGTGGACTCATGCTCGCAACCCCTCAGGCTACGTTACGTTGCCAGCAAGGGGCGCTTGAGGCGAACCTGCGGCAGACCTCCTCGCATCTGCAATTGTCCGGCAAAGGCAGTGTCACCCCGAAAGGTGAATACCGTTTTACGGGACAGTTGAGTAGTGGAAACGACTTACCCGCGACCATGAAAAAATTACTGGCGACCATCGGAAAAGTGGATGAGCAAGGTGCCAGAACGCTGAATTTTCAGGGGCGCCTGTTGTAACAGGGATGGGCGTTATAAGAGAAACGATCGTTGCCATCGCGGTGTAGCCGACTTCAAAACATGAGCCGCTAACTTATCTCTTTTCTTTATCAACAATCAGGGACTAACGTGGACGATTTAAGGGAATTTGCGCAGGTGTTTCCAGCATGGTGGTATGGTGCGCTGGGCGTATTGGGATTGATTGTTGGCAGCTTTCTGAACGTAGTGATTTATCGTTTGCCGATTATGTTGGAACGGCGCTGGCGGCAAGACATCGATCTGCAAACCGGCGTAACGGATGCCGAGCAGGCTACGCGCTATAACCTGTGCTGGCCGCCTTCGTCTTGCCCACACTGCCAGCAGAGTATTGCGGTGAAGGATAACATTCCGTTATTCAGTTGGCTGTGGCTGCGCGGTCGTTCCCGATGCTGTCATCAACCGGTGTCTGTGCAGTATCCGCTGGTGGAAGTCATCACCATGCTGGCTTTTCTGGCTGCAGGGCTGCTGTGGTTGCCCAGTATGGCGCTGTGTGCGGCGTTAATCCTGCTGTCCTTTCTGGTGGTGCTGACCGTCATTGATATAAAAACGCTGCTGCTGCCGGATGTGCTTACGCTGTCGCTCTTGTGGATAGGGTTGCTGTTTAATCTATCGGAAACGTTTGTCCCATTACGTGATGCCGTAGTAGGGGCGATGGCGGGCTATTTGTCCCTGTGGTTACTTTATTGGGTATTTAAATATACCACTGGCAAAGACGCGCTGGGATACGGTGATTTTAAGTTACTGTCTGCGTTGGGAGCCTGGCTAGGCTGGCAGGCATTGCCGAATCTTGTTTTGGTGGCGGCGCTGAGCGGTCTGGTCATGACGCTTATTTGGCGTGGATTGCGTAAAGAAGATACAACTAAACCGCTGGCCTTTGGCCCCTGGCTGGCTGTCGGTGGTGTATTCAGTGTGATAATGAACGGGCTATAATCTATAGAAATAACGCATCCAATACAGAATGAAAGGGTTATTAATTAGCAGGTATAAAATAGGCTGAGGGTATAAATACCATCAGCCTTTTTTATCTCTGTGTGCCCTTCAATGAATACCTCTTTGTCGGGCAAATGACAGGTTATTCTACCATCAGCATAAAGGTACTCACCCAAACGACTAAACAGAATGAGATACCCATAAAGAAATACTTCACCGATTTATTCTCCAGCAGAAACCACGCCAGCAACGATCCCGATTGTGCGTTTTATTATGGAAGGAAATCATTACGCAGCCGGCTATGTCACCGAAGGGTAATCTTTCCTGTTGTCATCACCAGAGTCACACTAGTTATGACGGGATCGGCGCTAAATCTACGCCGAGTGAGGGGGGGAATTCAAGAGGTCCAGAAACTATATTTGCAAAATAGCATTAAAAAGCGTTAAGCCGTTTCAGCGGCTGAAAAAACGGGGGAATAGGCGTGAAAATAGCCCTCGACTCCCCCGATTCTTAATGATGGTATCTTTAGTTTGACACCGGTTGGACAGGCTTTAATACGTCAGGCGACAGACCTATGCTCTCCACCCCATCGCGGGGGCGATATGTTTCAGGATCGCTTCAATAACATGCGCGTTGTAATCCACACCCAGTTGATTCGGCACCGTGAGCAAGAGCGTATCCGCTTCGGCAATCGCTTCATCCTGTTTTAACTGCTGGATGAGTGCTTCTGGCTCGGCAGCGTAGCTACGCCCGAAAATCGCGCGCGTTTTTTCATCCAGAAAACCCACTTTGTCGCTATCGTTACTACTTCCGCCAAAATAGGCGCGATCGCGATGATCCATCAGGGCAAAAATACTGCGGCTGACGGAGATGCGTGGTGTACGTGTATGCCCCGCTTCAGCCCAGGCGGCCCGATAGGCGCGAATTTGCTGTGCCTGTTGGATATGAAAAGGTTCGCCTGTTTCATCATCTTTTAACGTGGAGCTTTGCAGGTTCATGCCTAGTTTCGCTGCCCATACTGCCGTGGCATTCGATCCAGCACCCCACCAGATTCGTTCGCGTAACCCCTCAGAATAAGGCTCCAGACGCAACAGCCCCGGTGGATTCGGGAACATGGGATGCGGATTCGGCTTTGCAAACCCCTCACCACGCAGCACATCCAACAGCACCTCGGTATGACGCCGTGCCATATCCGATTCCGATTCCCCCTCCGTAGGCTGATAGCCAAAGTAGCGCCAGCCATCGATTACCTGTTCAGGCGAGCCACGGCTGATGCCAAGCTGCAAACGCCCGCCAGCGATCAGATCGGCGGCGCTGGCGTTTTCAGCCATGTACAGCGGGTTTTCGTAGCGCATGTCGATGACGCCGGTGCCAATCTCGATGCTTTTAGTCTTCGCGCCAATCGCTGACAGCAGTGGGAAAGGCGAACCCAACTGACGGGCGAAGTGGTGCACTCTGAAATAGGCTCCGTCAGCGCCCAGTTCCTCAGCGGCAACGGCAAGGTCGATAGATTGTAGTAGTGCATCAGCCGCGGAACGTGTACCAGACTGCGGTGACGGAGCCCAGTGGCCGAATGATAAAAAGCCAATCTTCTTCATAGGGGACTTATCCTTATATTCAGACAAATATTTAGTCTATTCGTCCTGCATAGCAAGGGTATATAGATCAGTAATAGAAGCACTCTACGCGATTAATAGTGAGAATAAATATTATTTTTTTAACGTAATAATTCAGTTTATCTGACTAATATTTTGAAGAATAAATCGCCGCTGGCTATTTAGCAGAAAACCCAAGCAGAAAACCTAGGCCGGGTTGTTCTACCCCCAAATTTGTATCTAAATATTATTATGAGTGAGATCAGTATTTTCTTTGTCGCTATCGCTGTATTATTTTGTATATAGCGAAAATCAAGATACCAACATGATAAAGAAACTTGGCTACACGCTGTGGTTTACTGGGCTGTTTTTGGTGTTTTCTAACGCCTGGGCGGCGCGTCTGGCGTCTATTCCGGAAGAGAAACGAATCCGCATGTATATGGCTAACTCTGATCTGACAACTTACGGTTCAGGAAAATACACCGGCCTGATGATGTCACACGCAGGGGCGCTGAATGTGGCGGCGGCATCGATAAAAGGCTTCAAACAGGTGTCGATTGAAAATGTACTGAGCTGGAATCCGCAGGTGATTTTCGTACAGGATCGCTATCCGGATGTCGTGAAGCAGATCGTTAACGATCCGGCCTGGCAGGCGATTGAGGCGGTGAAACAGCATCGTGTGTATCTGATGCCGGAATACGCCAAGGCCTGGGGTTACCCGATGCCAGAAGCATTAGCGATTGGTGAACTGTGGATGGCGAAAAAGCTGTACCCTGAGCGCTTTGCCGATATCGATATGCAAAAAGCCGCCGATGCGTACTACCAACGCTTTTATCGTATGAACTACCGTGCGGACACCTCCGCGGCGCAATGAGTTATCGCACCTACCGGATCACGCAGCTTCTGATGGATCACCAGCATTACCTTTATGGCCGCTGTGATGAGGTCGTGACGGAAGATAATCTGTCGCGCCTGTACGGCATTCCGATGCGGCAGGTCTGCGTGGAGATGTCGCCGCAGCCTTATCGTGCGCTGATACCGATATTGACTATGACGGAGCTACCATGACCGATCCCCTTCGTTTATATGCGGCTGGCAGCCTGCGCCTTGCCTTGACGCCTCTGTTGGCGACGTTTAGCGAGCGCTATGCAGTGGACGTTGTGCCGACGTTTGGCCCAGCGGGACTACTGAGTGAAAAAATAATATACGGCGATGCAGTAGATATTTTCGCCTCGGCAAACTGCGCGCACCCTTTACGCTTGAAAGCGCTGGGGCTGGCGGAAGAAACCCACGTGTTTACGCGCAACCACCTTTGCATTGTGATGCGTAATGTGCCTGAACTTACCGCGCAATCCTGGCTGATGGCACTCCTTGATCCGCGTTTTGTGTTGTCAACCTCAACGCCCGGCAGCGATCCCGGTGGGGATTATGCGTTTGAGCTCTTTGATCGCATCGAGTGCTTGCATCGTGGCTGGGGGAGACAACTGCGCGACAAAGCGAAACCGCTGGTGGGCGGATGGCTCGAACAGGCGATTCCGGCGGGCATGACGGCGGGAAGTTACCTGATTCGGAGCGGGCGGAGCGATATGCACATTGGCTATGCCAGTTATCTACCGTTGCTGCTCAATCAACCTGACCTGCACGTGGTCCACTTGCCCGATCCCTATCGTATTGATGCCGAATATATGCTGGCCATTATGAAGCCGGCCCGACGTGAGGCACGGCTGCTGGCGAACACGCTTTTATCGCCGGAAGGGCAGAATTTTCTGGTGAACAAAGGATTCGCCTCGCTGTTTTAGCGGGGGGAACGAGAGGTAAATCGGTCAACGATGATGAACTCTGCTATGATTGCGGCATATCTGCGCCGCTCTTTGGCTCGGCGTCACCTTTCGTTATCTCGTCCTTGGTAGAGTAATCACTGTGAGTACAACCTCTTTTTCTTCCCTCGCGCTGCCCGCAGAGCAGTTATCCAATCTTAATGAACTGGGCTATACCGACATGACGCCTGTTCAGGCAGCGACGCTGCCAGCCGTTCTGAGCGGTGCAGACGTGCGTGCCAAGGCGAAAACCGGTAGCGGCAAAACGGCGGCATTCGGCATCGGGCTGTTGGATCGTATTGTCGTGAGCGACTTTACTACGCAGGCGCTGGTGCTGTGCCCGACGCGTGAACTGGCCGATCAGGTCAGCAAAGAGCTGCGTCGTCTGGCTCGTTTTGCGCAAAACATTAAGATTCTTACGCTATGTGGCGGTCAGCCGATGGGGCAGCAGCTCGACTCATTGGTTCACGCCCCACATATTGTCGTCGGGACACCTGGACGTATCCAGGATCATTTACGCAAGCAGTCCCTGTCTCTGGAGAGCCTGAAAGTGCTGGTGTTGGATGAAGCCGATCGCATGCTGGACATGGGCTTTACTGACGCGATTGATGATGTGATTTCCTATACCCCGTCCGATCGTCAAACCCTGCTATTCTCCGCCACGTACCCGGAAGAGATCGAACAGATCAGCGCGCGCGTTCAGCGTCAGCCGCAGCGTTTCGAGGTTGCAGATGATGTGGAGGAGTCGGCCATCGAACAACGTTTCTATGAGACGACGAGAGAGCAGCGCCTGCCGTTGTTGATTGCTATTCTGGGTCATCATCAGCCTTCCTCCTGTGTGGTGTTCTGTAACACCAAGCGCGACTGCCAAAGCGTGTTTGACGCACTGGACATGCGGGGGATTAGCGTGTTGGCGCTGCATGGCGATCTGGAACAGCGCGATCGCGATCAGGTTCTGGTGCGTTTTGCTAACCGCAGCTGTCGTGTGCTGGTGGCAACGGATGTTGCGGCTCGCGGTCTCGATATCAAAGAGCTGGAGCTGGTCGTGAATTTTGAGCTGGCTTTCGATCCTGAAGTCCACGTTCACCGCATTGGCAGAACGGGTCGTGCGGGAATGCAGGGGCTGGCCGTTAGCCTGTGTACGCCACAGGAAATGAACCGTGCTAATTTGATTGAAGACTATCTCAGTATGCGCATTAAATGGGCATCGGTGGATAGCCTTGACCGCACCGGCGAGGTTACGCTGGAACCTGAGATGATGACGCTGTGTATTGATGGGGGCAGAAAAGCGAAAATCCGTCCCGGCGATATCCTCGGCGCATTAACCGGCGATGCGGGATTAACGGCAGCAGAGGTCGGGAAGATTGATATGTTTCCGCTACATGCGTATGTCGCTATCCGTAAAGCCAGCGCTAAACGCGCGTTGCAGCAGCTTCAGAAAGGTAAAATCAAAGGAAAAAGCTGTAAGGCCAGATTGTTAAAGTAACCGGTGGCTGATATACCAGACAGAGTAAGATGACGTCGCTGGGCAACAGACAGGAGTGGTAAAGGCGTGCAGACAACAGAAATCGATCGGCGGCTGACGGACGTGAGCCAGCAGCTAACGATGGTGCTGGTGCCGGGGTTGCGAGACAGCGATGACGAGCACTGGCAAAGTCATTGGGAACGGCGTTTTCCTCACTGGCATCGTATACGCCAGCGGGAATGGTATCAGGCCAATCTGGATCGCTGGGTGTTGGCGATCCGCCGTGAGCTTAGCGTCTGTACACAGCCCGTGATTCTGATCGGCCATAGCTTTGGCGCTCTGGCTTCCTGTCATGTGGTGCAACAAGGTCAGGAAGGGATTGCTGGTGTGATGCTGGTGGCGCCTGCCGAGCCCATGCGCTTCGAGATTGACGAGCGTATTCAAGCTACGCCGCTGTTGGTTCCGTCGCTAACAGTGGCCAGCCATAACGATCCGTTGATGAGCTTTACTCGCGCCCAATACTGGGCGCATGTATGGGACAGCGAACTGGTTGATGTCGGTGAGGCGGGGCACATTAATGCAGAAGCGGGATTTGGTCCATGGGAATACGGCCTGACAAGATTAGCTGAGTTTTCAGAGGCACTCATTGCTAGTCGTTAATAGGCTGATGTTCTATTGAGTAGCCGTGTTCCATTATTAAAATAACGTTATATTTTCCTTTAATGCCAGGGCAGTGAGCTTATTTGTCTTGGCATGTATATCTTCATTAAGACAGCTCTTCCTGATCGCCTGAGCCATGCAGCATTTCCTGAATCTGCTGATAAACTTCGGCCGCAGACAAATTGCTATATGACGTTTTGCTCTCAAAATGTAGTACCTGTTCACCACCGGAACTATGAAGAGCACTCATGAGTGCCAAGTCTTCTTGTGTGATGCGCTGTCCGGTAAAGGCATCGAACATTTCAGAATTACCATCTGGGTACTTAACAACGGAAACGAGCTTGCCGTTGTATAAAGGAATACCCGTCATCGCCAGCGAGTATTCGGTAGTGGCTTTCTGCTGTGCCTTAACTTTTTCAGGCGGAGGTGCATCTTTTTCTTCAGCGGCACGCTTCTTTTGAGAAGATAGCGTGACTTTGGTGCTCTCGTTCGAGCTCTGCATATTTTGAGAGTCGGAGTTTGTTGATGTGTCGGTTTTATTCCCCGGGCTGATAGCGGCAACGACAGTCGGGTTAGCAGCAGCACCAATTGGAGGCATAGTTGCCGGGGTAGTTGTATTGACGAGTTGAATATCTGGAATCACCACAATATAACTCCTTCTTATATCTATTTAATGCTGGTAATGGTTTCACCAGTGAGTTACTTCAGTGTGTTAAAACCACGCGCGAATACTGCAATCATTGATACTCAGGCTATCAACACAATCAGGGATTGTCTTCCTTTGAAAAGACATCAATCTGCCGAGTATAATTTCCTGTTATTCAACAATATGACGTTAGCGAAGTGGCTCATTCAGAAAACGGTTAATGTAAAACGGTATTTATGCCAAACACTATTTATGCAAAATGCAATTGCATTAAAAAACACCCTATCGCAAAGGGTATCGGCTGTTTTTTTTGCTTCATTAATATTCAAAAGGTATAAGATTTAACTTTTTGATTACCAATCGTGCGATCTTATATGACTAAATATCTCCATTTTAAAAAAATATAAAATTATCATGGTATTAGTGTAATGCAGTGATATTGTTTGAATCGTATGTGCTCTACAAGTGTGAGGGAACGCGATACACTGTTTCCTTCGTCTTTTCCCTGCCTTAAGAAGCGCTATGCCCAGCATTAAACTGACGGTTAACTATTTGTATCTGCAATCTGGTGAAACCCGTGAAGCGTCACAGGCGACAGCCCGCGTTTTTGTCGGTGATGAACTCATCGCCACGGAGGTGATTACCGGTATGACGGAAAGCCCAGTCAATAAATATTTACACCATTCAGGACCAGAATCGCTCCCCGTGCGTGTGGAATGGGATTGCAAGGGAACAACAGCGATGACGGTGTCTGAGGTGGAAATCTGCCCCTGCTGCCACCATGATTAGCTTGATAGGCTAAGCCGTTTTTGAACATTTTTGCTTCATGATTTACAGATAACCTATACCGTGCGAGTTGCAGATGAACCCACGCACGAGCAGCTTGAAGTATGACGGGTAGACAAGGTGAATATGATGAAATTAGCGGTATCAACCTTAATAGCCTGTGGACTGTGGACGGCAACCGCACATGCCGGCTGGTATGTTGTGAGTAATTACGAAGGCCAAATCGGGCCTTATCCGATACATTTCTCATTGCAGAAATATAGTATTGACCAAGAGAAGAACCTTCTGGGCAGTTACTTTTACGATAAATACAGAGCGCCGATCCCTTTGTATGGGCGACTCTCGGGAACGTCGCTTCAGCTTTGCGAAATCCATACCCCGCAGGATTATGATAAGTATATCGTTCAGGGGGGCAAGTCGGACACTGACGTAACACATTGCCCGTTTACATTGACGGAAACGGAGGAGGGGCTCAGCGGCGAGTGGTCGAACGGGAAAGCACGCTATGATGTTAGCTTACGGCGTGTGGCATCCTTTGATGACAGTACGCAGCCTGCCAAGGTTGAAGGGCAAATCGATATTCCTTTCTGGGGGCAAACGGCGACTCACAGCTTTGTTGGTGTGTATCAAAACAGCGATACGGGGATGGTCGTTGAGGGAATTAAGGCGATTAACAAGAAGAATGGTAATGTCGATCAGCTTCTTGAGCCTGATTTTCAGCAATGTCAGTTTGGCTTTTTCATGACCCCAGTTTATATGAATATTGAAAATGGTGGAGATAATCGCAGCATTATGCTGAATTGTTATTCCCACGGCGGAGGCGATATTCTGCTGGAATATCGTTTTGATACGGCAACGCAGCGTTATAACGTGGTCGGAGAGTAAACGCGCTGGCGAGCCGTGGACTGGCTGATGTTATCTGTAAATTTCCTGCATTATTTTGCAGGCTAAATATATTTGTTTTTATTGTTGGAAATAAATGATTTTTATTTCTTTTTCTTTCTTGTTAAAAGTGTTATTTCCTATGCTTTCATCATGTCCAGCTTTATGGCAAATGATGATATTAGTTTTCAAAGGACGATCCTTTGCTAAAGGAGTTGATATGCTTTCAGGAAAGAAAACAATTCTCGCATGCTCAATATTGTTCTCGACCTTTTCTTCACAGGCGGACACGTTTCCTAAATTGAATCAGGCTTTGCCATCAGGTATTGATGCACGGGCGATTGCACCGGTATTTGATTTTGATACAGATGGCTGCCTTCCTAGCGCTGGCGTAAGCCGTAATGGTGTGCAGAACGGTGGATTGAAACCGACAGGGAATATTACGGGCGGATGCCGATGGAGTAACTTCCTCGATTCGTCAAATACATTACACCGATACGCCTGTGTTAATTCCGGTGGTGCTCGCTATTGTGGCAGCTTCTATGCGCTCTATTTTTTAAAAGATCAGATATTAAGTGGCGTAAACTCAGGTCACCGCCATGATTGGGAACATGTTGCCATCTGGACTAAAAATGGCGTCGTGACACATGGTAGCTACAGTGCACACGGTAAATTAACGACCAAAGATGCATCGGGTATCGATAAACAGGATGGTCATCTGAAATTTGTTTATCACAAAGATGGCGTATTAACCCATGCCTTCCGTTTTTCTAAAGCGAATGAGCAAGCGGAAAACCCGTATAAGAAGTTTGTCACACCGGACATTATCAGCTGGTACTCCATGTCTGGAGATGGCATTAATAATCAAGAGTTGCGTAACCGATTAAACGCGTTTGACTACGGTTCAGCTTCTATTCCGCTTAAAGACAACAATTTTCTGAATAACCTTAATAATGGTCGGCCAGCCGGTTATCCGGAATTTACAAATGCCAGTATAACGGCATCGAAATAATCATCATGAGAGAGGTAGTGTTAAATCTACCTCTCTCATTTGAATTTTTTAGAAGGTAACTCCCTCTACGTAATAACATTATTGCTGAATAAGATATGGGAATGTACTAATGCTGTTCGGCACTTGCTGGTGCTTTCTGTTGTAGTGTGAACAGGATAGCAATCACCACAAAACCCACCGCAGCGTAGAGTACCGTTGCATATCCCCAATGCAGATAGAGGGTGCCAAAAAGCGTATTTCCCACAAAGACGGCCAAATAGGTGACGGCACTGTTCAGCCCCATGATTGCACCGCGTTTTGAAACATCGGTTGTGTTTAACCCGGTAATCAGCAAGTTGACGCACAGGTGATTCGCGGTGCCCAGCAAAAGCATTAGTACGCACACAACAGGCAAGCTAGCCCCTGACAGGGCAAAAATGAGGTACACCGTCGCTACCGTAAGGAACGAGGCTGGCATAGCCACCCTGGGATTCACTTTACTTATCATGGCATCCAGAAAAGCCGCAGAACCAAAACCGATACCGTAGCAAAGCGCGATCAGCCCGTTAGCACTGAGCGGCTGATGCAGTTCATTATAGAGATAGTCCCCCAGATAACCATAAACCCCATAAAAGGCGGTCATGAACCCGCCACAGGCAGCCAGTAACGGTTTCACGCCGGGCACGCTTAGTGCCGCCAGAGGCGATGACGAAACCCGTGTGGTGTTTTCATCCCGATTACGCAAACAGGAAAGGATGACGACAGCCAAAACGGCAAGTGCACCGATTCCGAGATAAACGACGCGCCAGTGAAATTGCTCTGCCAGAATCGATGCAAGTGAAACACCAGCGACAAGGCTCAGAGTCCAGCCGGTAAGAACGACGCCAGTTGTTTTACTTTCCAACCCTTTGGGAGCGATAACTGCTGCGGTGGTGTAAATCGCGGGAATTGCTACCCCGGATGCGATTCCCGCGATGAGTTGACTGGCTATCAGCCATTCAACGGAAGAGGCACAAGCGCTGGAAAGCAAGGCGACGACCAGCAGGAGCATGGCGTTCTTCAACATCTTAAAAGCGCCGAATCGGTCGATGTATCGCGCTAGGAACAGGGCGCTCAGCGCCGTTCCCAGACCAAATGCCGCGGAGGCCAGCATGACTGACTGCGCGATGCTCTTAAATGATGCGGCGATCTCGGGAGCGATGGGGCCCATGAGTAACGAATTTGATCCAATCACGCCGATACAGAACGTCAGGACATAGGCCGCACCAGGAACACGGAGCGCGTGTGAATTGGCATGACATTCGGCATGTTGATGTTGTGACATTGAAATTTCACTTTTTGCTTAATATGATTCGGAGAAAACACTATTAACCAAATATAATTAGTTTTAAATAAGGAATGAGAGAGTGAAAATAAATAAAGATGACATTAAGCCAAAAGTTATTCCTACACGGGATATTGATGCCACCGACCGAAGATTATTAAGGGAACTGGTTGAGGATGCGACGCTGAGCTATGCCGAACTGGGAGAAAAAGTTGCGCTTTCGGCTCCTGCCGCGCATGAACGGGTGAAACGGCTTCGGCGCGATGGCGTGATACGGAAAACAGCTGCGCTGCTCGATCCTGCCGCGATAAAAAAGAACCTTCTGGCATTTGTGCACGTTGACACCAGCGGTTGGGGTGTTTCATCAGAACTGATGGAAATCACGCATAATCCTGATATTGAGGAGGTGCATTCGGTTGCTGGCGATGCGGCACTGATCCTCAAGATCCGCACCGAAGATGCACAGTCATTGGAAAAACTCCTGTTTCAGCTCTACGCGGTGCCTGGCGTCAGCTCAACGCGCTCATATATCGTATTGTCTACCTATCTTGAACGTCCTGTACAACCGAGCGATAGCTGATTCGCCGGGGGGTGACTCGTCCAGATTGAGTCAACTGGACGAGAGGTTAATATTCAGGCCATTGCTAAGATCGCAGGCAATAGCCCGAAGTTGCATCGGCGTGACGGTCACCCTTCGTTTGGATCTAAACTTGATACTTGTTCACTCATCGTTGCATTATGGCAGCGATAAGCATGAATCTGTTCTTGGCGAATTCAACGCTCTTAAAACCTAAACGTTGATAGAGGCTTATTGCTCTAACTGCCTTTCTTATGCAGGCAACCATCAAACGCCTGTATATTGCGCATCGCTTCACTTCTTTCCGCTGGGGATCCGCACCACGATTTTCTGTTGACTCGGTGTTGTACCAACAAAGACACGTAGATGTTGCGACGACATTGTTGTTTATAGCTGACGGTGTGAATGGATTAATTTTATGATTTTATAGGGAAAAATAGGCTTCACTAAGCGCTTCAAGCCGTGCGAATGGTGTCCCCAGCAGGAATCGAACCTGCAACTAGCCCTTAGGAGGGGCTCGTTATATCCATTTAACTATGGAGACATGAAGCCGAGCTATTATACGCATTTTCGCTCTGAGAATAAGCACTTAACGGCGCGTTTGCTCAAAGTGTCGGCAATCAGGGGGTTACGAGCGTTCTTTTTCCTCGCTTCACGTCGTTTTGGGCGTGTTACGTGGGATGGTGCGGCGTCGCTCACTGGTTAATGCAGTAATACGTAAGCCAACGTAGCGATGGAGCCATAAAATGTTACACTGTTGGCCGATATCCCGTCCTTGTCGCTCAGCCTAACTGGCTGGGGCTGATACTGGGAATACCCATTTTCGGTCGCGGGTATAGCACACTATAAATCAGGGAGAACAGATATGAATTACCGCCTGAGTGGGGTGGTGTTTGCCAGCGTGTTACTGATCGGCTGCGCCAGTTCCGGGGATCGCGATCAAGAAGGTCGTTCCGATCCGCTTGAAGGCTTTAACCGTACCATGTTCAGCTTTAACTATGACGTTCTGGATCCTTATCTGGTGCGTCCTGCGGCTGTTGCCTGGCGCGATTATGTACCGAAGCCCGCGCGTAATGGACTGGGGAATTTCTTCAGTAACCTGGAAGAGCCTGCAACGATGGTGAACTACTTCGTTGAAGGTAAACCGTATAAAGCGATGATTCACTTTAACCGTTTCTTCCTGAATACCCTACTCGGGATGGGCGGTCTGATTGACGTTGCGTCAATGGCGAATCCTAAGCTGGCGAAAGAAGAGTCTCGCCGCTTTGGTAGCACATTGGGTAACTATGGTGTGGGTTACGGGCCTTATGTCGTGGTGCCTGGCTACGGTAGCGTGACGCCCCGTGAAGACGGCGGTGGCGTAGTGGATACGCTGTATCCGATGCTGAGCTATCTGACGCTCTGGATGTCCGCAGGTAAGTGGGCTATCGAAGGGATCGAAACGCGTGCGCAGCTGTTGGATTCTGACGGTTTACTGCGTAACTCTTCCGATCCTTACCTGATGATGCGTGAAGCCTACTTCCAACGGCATGATTTCCTTGCTAGCGATGGGAAAATCACCCCGCAGAAGAACCCGAATGCGGCAGCGATCGAAGACTCGCTCGACGAGATCGACTCAGCGAAATAGTATCGCGTCACATCGCTCATTTAACAGGCACCTGAGGGTGCCTTTTGCTTTTATAAAACACTGCTAAACTGACTTTTACCCTACTGATTCTGTGGTTTGTTTCTTAAAAGTTATTACTTTGTTGTTCATTTATTTACTTACTAAAATTTATTTCCTGCCGTCAGATAACAATAATGCAACGTCGTTAACCGCTACCGCTGCCCATCCTGGTTGAAATGTGTCAGTACGCTGATTTTTTTGTTAGCAAGGTGATTAACAAAAAGGTCATAAAAATGATGCCGTTGACTGATGGTGGTGCGGTTGTGTGTTAATGAATGTCTGGAATTCTATTTACCTGCACTGATAAAAATAGAGATATAAGCATGAAAAAACTACTTGCTATGTTCTTCTGCCTGAACGTGGTGGTTAACGCCCCACTGGCGATGGCTGAAGAGGCTAAAACGACAGAGAAGACCACGGATGTGGTGCTGATCGGCGGGGGCATAATGAGCTCTACGTTGGGCGTGTATTTACAGGAGCTGCAACCAGACTGGTCTATCGACATGGTTGAGCGCATGGATAACGTGGCGGAAGAGAGCTCTAACGGCTGGAATAATGCCGGTACGGGTCACTCGGCCTTCATGGAACTCAACTACACGCCGGATAATCCCGACGGCCCAATTAATATCAGCAAAGCGTTGGAAATTACCGAAGCCTTTGAAGTCTCACGTCAGTTCTGGTCCTATCAGGTGAAAAACGGTGTGCTGAATAATCCGCACTCTTTCATTAACAGTGTGCCGCATATCGCTTTTGTCTGGGGCGACGAGAACACCGCTTTTCTGAAACATCGTTATGACGCCATGCAGCACAGCACGCTGTACCGCGGCATGGAATTCTCTGACGATCCTAATACGATCAAAGAGTGGGCGCCGCTGGTGATGGAAGGTCGCGATCCGGCTCAGAAGATTGCGGCGACTCGCATGCCTATCGGTACAGACGTGAATTACGGTGAAATCACACGTCAGCTGGTTGGTGCGATGAAAACCAAATCCAACTTTGCGCTGCACCTGAATTCAGAAGTGCGTGATATCAAACGTAACGCGGACAACACCTGGAGCGTGACTTACGCCGATCTGAAGAACGGTGAGAAAGAGAGCGTGATTAAGGCGAAGTTCGTCTTTATCGGTGCGGGTGGGGCGGCACTGCAATTGTTGCAAAAAACCGGCATTCCTGAGGCCGATTTATACGGCGGCTTCCCGGTCGGCGGTGAATTCCTGGTGACAGAAAACCCGGAAATCGTAAAACGTCACATGGCAAAAGTGTACGGTAAAGCCTCCGTGGGCGCTCCGCCGATGTCCGTTCCTCATCTGGATACGCGTATTTTTGATGGTAAGCCAGTTCTGCTGTTTGGGCCATTTGCTACTTTCTCCAGCAAGTTCCTGAAAAACGGTTCGCTGTGGGATCTGATCGGTTCCGTGACTTTCTCCAACGTGATGCCCATGACGCACGTCGGTCTGGATAACTTCGATCTGGTGAAATATCTGATCGGTCAGGTCATGATGGATGACGACGATCGCTTCGCATCATTGAAGGAATACTTCCCGAATGCGAAGAAAGAAGATTGGAGACTGACGGTTGCTGGCCAACGCGTGCAGATTATCAAGAAAGATGATGATAAAGGCGGCGTACTGAAGCTGGGTACTGAGATTGTCAGCTCTCAGGATGGCTCGATTGCTGCGCTGCTGGGCGCTTCTCCGGGGGCGTCTACCGCCGCGCCGATTATGCTGAGCCTGCTGGAAAAAGTCTTTAAAGATAAAGTGGCGACGCCAGAATGGCAGGGTAAGCTGAAAGAAATTATTCCCTCTTATGGTCAGAAATTGAACGGTAATATTGACATGACCAATAAAATCCGCAGCTACACCAGCAGCACGCTGGGTCTGGATTACATTGAGGTTAAACCTGAGTAACACAGCGTAAACCGTGGTGCTTTACGCAAAAAAAGAAAGGCCGCATTAGCGGCCTTTCGTGTAATCACCAATAGTGATTAGAAGGTGTAATTTAGGTTAACGCCGTAAAGCCAGGCGCGACCTTTGGAGCTGAAGTTGTAGCGTGGCGAACCTGCTCTATCAGAGAGAGGTTCGCTGATATCAACTTGCTTGCCATGCATGTAGGACACGCCAACATCCACAGATGCGTCTTTATTAAAGGCGTAGGTGGTGCCTGCGCTCAACCAGAAACGATCCTGATCGGGGATAGAGATAGAACGTCTGTCGGCTGGTATCGGGCTGTCATCAAACGCGATACCGGTACGGAACGTCCAGTTATCGTCATGATAGTAGGTGGTACCCAGTGCGATACGGTAGGCATCACGGAAGCCTTCCTCTTTCTGGAACAGCGTGTTGCCACTGTTACCTGTCGCTTTCAGTTCCTGGAAATGGCTCCAACTGGTGTAGGTCAGGCCGTAGTGAACCGCCCACCTCGGTGCCACGCGGTGGTAGGCGGACGCTTCCCACATTTCTGGGAGATTGAGTGTCAGCTTACCGGGAATGGTTGCGCCATTGAGAGCACCAGATCCAGCGGACCGTTGGTTACTGTAATCACCATTGAAATCGATATCGACTTTGGAACGATAGGTCAGACCGAAGCGGTTGTTTTCATCCACTTCATACAGGATGCCTGCATTCCAGCCGTAACCCCATTCTTTACCTTCCAGACGAGCCATCTCTGAAGACGGACCTGCAACGGCACCTTGAGCGCCACCCATACCAGCAGGAACATTAGCCAGTTCACCAGCACGTCGAATAAATTTGGCATCGGCATAAACCGCGTTAACCCCTAAACCAAAACTGAAATGCTGGTTCAGGCGGTAGGCCGCGCTCAGGTTAAGATTGGATGTCAGCAGATCGGTTTTCCCGCCGATAGAGCCTGCTGCATAGTTATCATTGAATTCGGTTGCCAAACCATAGTTGGTGGTGGCGGAAGCACCTACTGCCCACTGGTCATTAAGCGGCATGATGAAGTGTAGGTTCGGTACCCAAGCGTGCGGTGCGATATTTTTGGCGCTGGTATCTTGCCCAGTCAGAGAATTTTTCCCCTGAACATCAATATCTGGGTTGATATAGGTGATGCCACCGGAGAAGGACGGGCGGTCAAACATGGTCATGGTTGCTGGGTTACGGCTACCGGAGGTCGCATTATCGGCTACGGCACCTTCACCAGAAAACGCACGTCCCAGACCCGATGATGAGTATTCATTGAGCTGGAAACCAGCTGCTGACACATTTGCTGAGAACAGTGCCACTGCAACAGCAAGTGTGGATTGTTTGAACAGGTTTTTCTGGTTCATGACCAAAACCTCTTTATATGCTTGTTATTTAACGTTGTTACATGGGGTAACAAGGGACGCGCATTGTAGGGGGCGCACTCAGCCTGACAAATCAGACCAGTTGCCAAAGTATAAGTTGGGAATACGATAATGTTGCTCCAGTGTATTAAAAATATTTCCAAAATGATGCAAAATTTAGATCTGCTTAACGTTTTGGTTAATTTGTGTGAAGAGATATTACGTGGTTTTTACTGCCGCATAACACCTTAATGTGATTGATATCACTAAAATTACTGGCTGGCATGAAGTGCTGGTACTGATTTGGGATGAGGGAGTAAAATATAAGGAAGAGAGAAAATATTTGAACTGGATCATATCTCCCGCGTTTTAAGAGGAAAGAATCATGACGAACGTAATCAACAAATGCAGTGCTGAGGAAACCGCAGCCTGCTGCTGTGTCGATGTCGGCACAATTATGGATAACACCGATTGCACAGCGTCTTACAGCAAGGTTTTCGGCGATCGTGCTGAGGCGGAAGCGGCGCTGGCTGCCCTGACGGCAAAAGCGCGTGCGGTAGAGTCTGAGCCCTGCGACATCGTCAGTACGTTGGAAGACGTGGACGGTGGCGTTAAGCTGGATATCGATTTTACGTTCAGCTGCCAGGCTGAAACGATGATTTTCCAGCTCGGTCTGCGTTAATTTTTGTTGTGGCAGGAGCTCTTTTGTGGCTCCTGTTCGTGACGTCTTCCTCCTGACGTATTACCTCACTTCTTCTTTTTTACCTCTATTTTTGTGATTTTTTCATCTTTGCTCGCGGCTACCCGTTGCTCTTCACACTTTTGTGTTGCGCGCCTTTGCGTAATGTAACCATCTGGTTAACAATGAAATCAGGTCTGACCTGTTGTGCGCGTACTTTCTTTTTGGTCAACGGAAGTATTTTGGGTCAACAGGAGTATTTTCGGTTAACAGGAGCGTTTATGAGTGAGGTATTACCTCTGATAACCCGTCGTGGCGATCGCATTGCGTTCGTGAGCGGATTACGCACCCCATTTGCCCGGCAGGCAACGGCCTATCATGGCGTACCCGCTCTCGAATTAGGGAAGCTCGTCACCAGTGAATTACTGGTTCGCACTGGTATCGATCCTGAGTTGATCGAACTAGTGGTGTTCGGGCAGGTGGTCCAAATGCCCGAAGCGCCGAATATCGCCAGAGAGATCGTGCTCGGCACGGGAATGAGCGAACATACCGATGCCTACAGCGTGTCGCGCGCCTGTGCCACCAGTTTTCAGGCGGTCGCCAACGTGGCAGAAAGTATTATGGCGGGTACGGTGGAAATCGGTATTGCTGGCGGCGCGGATTCCTCTTCCGTGCTGCCCATTGGTGTCAGCAAAGCGCTGGCCAGAACGTTGGTAGATATGAACAAAGCCAGAACGCTGGGCCAGAAGTTGAAACTGTTAAGCGGTCTGCGCCCGAAAGACCTGCTGCCGGTTGCGCCTGCCGTGGCGGAGTATTCCACCGGGTTGCGCATGGGTGATACCGCGGAACAGATGGCAAAAACCTACGGTATCACGCGTGAAGAACAGGATGAACTGGCGCACCGTTCGCACAAACTGGCGGCACAGGCCTGGGAATCTGGCGTGCTGCGCGATGAAGTAATGACGGCTTACGTCCCACCGTATGAGAAAGCGCTGAGTGAAGATAACAATGTGCGCCATGATTCTGCATTGGAGCAGTATTCCCGTTTACGTCCGGCGTTCGATCGCCGACATGGTTCGGTCACGGCGGCTAACAGTACACCGCTGACGGATGGCGCGGCGGCCGTTTTAATGATGAGTGAATCCAAGGCTAAAAGTCTGGGACTCACGCCGCTAGGCTACCTACGCAGCTATGCATTCAGCGCCATCGGCGTACAGCGTGATATGTTGCTGGGGCCGGCTTATGCTTCTCCGCTTGCGTTGGCAAGAGCTGGCGTGGCACTGGCTGATTTGACGCTCATTGATATGCATGAGGCTTTTGCCGCCCAGACGCTGGCCAACCTCAAACTGTTTGCCAGTGATGAATTTGCTCGCAATCAACTTGGCAGACAGGCTGCGCTGGGTGAAGTAGACCGCGCCAAATTCAACGTACTGGGCGGATCTATCGCCTATGGTCACCCCTTTGCCGCTACTGGCGCGAGGATGATTACCCAAACGTTGAATGAATTGCGTCGTCGCGGCGGCGGGCTGGGGTTAACCACCGCCTGCGCGGCGGGTGGGCTGGGCACGGCAATGGTACTGGAGGTGACGCCATGAACGATCAACAGCCTTTCCCTACCGTAACGGAAAGCTCCTCTGCCTTTTCCCTCACTATTCGGCCAGACAATATCGGTGTGATCGGCATTGATGTGCCCGGTGAGAAGGTGAACACGCTAAAAAGCGAATTTGCGCAGCAGATTCTTTCAGTCTTCGAGCAGGCGCGACAGCATGCGACGCTCAGGGGGCTGATTCTGATTTCTGCTAAACCTGACTCGTTTATCGCCGGTGCGGATATCACCATGTTGAACCAGTGCAGCAGTGCTGAACAGGCAGAAAATTTGGCGAAGCAAGGGCAGGAAACGTTCGATCAGATTGCTGCGCAGCCGTTCCCCGTAGTGGCCGCGATTCACGGTGCCTGTCTGGGCGGTGGTCTGGAACTGGCATTAGCCTGCGATTATCGCGTTTGTTCGCTGGATGAAAAGACGGTATTGGGGCTACCGGAAGTGCAACTTGGGCTTATTCCCGGTTCAGGCGGTACACAGCGGTTGCCACGCTTAATTGGTCTGGATAGCGCGCTCGATCTCATTCTGACCGGTCGCCATCTCCGCGCGAGTCAGGCGTTACGACAGGGGCTAATTGATGAAGCCGTCCCGCACGATATCCTGCTGGAGACCGCGGTAGAAATGCTCAAAAAAGGAAAACGTAAAGTCGTGCCGCTGGGCTGGCGTTCACGCCTGTTGAGCAGTCCGGGCATTCGTCATGTACTTTTCAAGATGGTGAAGCGTAAAACTCGTGCGAAAACACTCGGCAACTATCCGGCCACAGAAAAGATTATTCAGGTGGTGCGCTGGGGAATCGAAAAAGGCCGTGAAGAAGGATACCGTCAGGAGGCGCGAGCGTTTGGCAAGCTGGTCATGACGCCGGAATCTGCCGCGCTACGCCATCTGTTCTTTGCCTCCAATGCATTAAAGAAAACTGCCGGTGCGGACTCTGAAGCGAAGCCAATCCACCGCGTCGGTATTCTCGGTGGTGGGCTGATGGGCGGTGGGATCGCCAGCGTGACGGCGACGCGCGGGCAATTGCCGGTGCGCATTAAAGATATCAATGAGCAGGGCATCAACCATGCGTTGAAATACAACTGGCAACGGTTGACCAACCGCGTCCAGCGTAAACAAATGAAGCCGACGGAGCGTCAGCGGTTGATGACGTTGATTTCCGGTAGTACGGACTATCGCGGGTTTGAACATGCGGATATCGTCATTGAGGCTGTCTTTGAAGATCTGGCGCTGAAGCGGCAAATGGTGTCAGAGATTGAAGATCACGCCGCGCCGCATACGATATTCGCGTCAAACACCTCATCGCTGCCCATCCACCAGATTGCGGAGGGCGCGCGTCGTCCGCAACAGGTTATTGGCCTGCACTATTTTAGTCCGGTGGACAAAATGCCGTTGGTTGAGGTGATTCCTCACGCGCACACCAGCGCAGAGACGGTGGCAACAACGGTTGCTCTGGCGAGAAAACAGGGGAAAACGGCGATCGTCGTGGGTGACAGCGCCGGTTTTTATGTGAACCGCATATTGGCGCCTTATATCAACGAAGCGGCTTACTGCCTGTTGGAAGGGGAGCCGATTGAATCGATTGACTCTGCGCTGGTGCGTTTTGGTTTCCCCGTTGGCCCACTTGCGCTGCTTGATGAGGTGGGCATTGATGTCGCGACTAAAATTGTGCCGGTGTTAAGCGAAGAACTGGGTAAACGTTTCACTTCCCCACCTGCGTTTGATGCGATTCTGAAAGACGGACGTAAAGGGCGAAAAAATGGGAAAGGTTTTTATCGATACAATAAAACGCGCCGTCTCTGGCACGCGGGGAGAGAGGTCGATAGTTCGATTTATCCGCTGCTGGATGTGACAGCAAAAGCCCATATCGACCCTGCGCTCATCAGTCAGCGTGGTGTCATGATGATGCTGAATGAAGCGGCACGTTGTCTGGAGGAAGGCGTGATCCAATGTGCACGCGATGGGGATATCGGTGCGGTATTTGGCATTGGTTTCCCTCCTTTCCTCGGCGGGCCGTTCCATTATATGGATCGTCTGGGTATCGAGACGGTTGTGAAAACGCTGCTGGTGCTGCAACAGCAATATGGCGATCGGTTCGCGCCCTGTGAGCGTTTGCTCGCGATGCGGGAAGGTCGGCAGACGTTTTATCCGCCAACCGGAGACGATAGCGCTAGTTGATTGTGACGTTGATCGTGACGGTGTCTTTATACGCCCCCTCCGGTTTGCTGGCCTGACTGGCGTTAATGCGGGCGGTGTACGGGATATTCTGCGTAATTCCCGTACCCGTTCCGCTATAATCGTTTGTTTCAGTCCAGGCGATATTCCCAGTGCGGTAGAGTTGATATTGCAGGTAGTAAGGGGTACCGCTGACGGTTGCTGTCATTCTGCGCCAGTTGGCATCGTCGGGATGGGTACTGACCAGCTTGACGGTGTAGGCACCCAGTAGCGTACAGCGCACCCCGAGGCTGTTGCTGACCGCCGCGAAATCAGCAGGAAACGCGGCTGTGCCAAAGCTGATATTCGGTGCGCTGGTGATCTGGCAATCATTAGTGATGTTCATGGTAATGTTGAGAGTCGAGGTCGTTGTTCCTTCCTCGTAAACGCAAGCACCTAATAAGCCCAGTGAGCAAAGCCGATAGTCCCATTTTATCGTTACCGTATCGGTATAGGTGCCAGCGGCAACGTTGTTGCCGATACTGGTACGGATATAGACCGGCATCGTGCCGTCAGTGGAATTGAACAGACCTAAGATGCCGAGAAAGGTTGTTTGGGTCCAGGTGTAGGTTGAACCGATGTTATAACGTGTCCCGCAGCCAGAATCCATACACAGGTTGTAAGGAACATAGTCTGTGCTTGTTCCTCTGCGCATCCGCATGGTGATGCCGCTGGGGTTACTGTCACTCTGTATTGTCGCGATGATGGTATTGGTGCTGGCTAAACTCAATAAACTTCCCGTGCAGCGAAACCCACTTCCCGACGCCACGACCTGCGGCGTACCGTTAACGCCGACAACGGAAGAACCATAAGGCCCCAGCGTTGTGTTGCTGGGGGGCGTAGTACAGGCGGCGTAGCTAAAGGGGGCGTAATACAGTGCCATCAATAAGAAAGCCAGACGAAGCCAGCGGGCGGATCGCCGATTGGCGGGGAAGACGTGCTGGATTGTCGGTATCGTGGTCAGCATCATGTTATCCTTTTAGTCAGTCATCTGGCAGGTGAGTGGGCCGATGGTTGCCATCATGGTCTGTGATTCCGGCAGTGAGAATTCCACTCGGCAAAGCCGTCCATCTTCTTGTTTAAAACGTAAGCGATTAACGGTGCCCAGATTGGCGAAGTAGGCCAGACCATCGTAGCCGCTGATAGTGGTATCACCGCTGATTTCGTTGGTTATCCAAGTGCCGAGGGTGAGTGGATTGCCCTCCGTATTGAGCAGCCTGATGTTGGCGGATCGCACGGCATGAACGGGGAATTTCACGATGGTGCCGCTGCCTTCTTTGACTGATACGCGGGATTCCACCTGGGGTGTGGTGACGTTGGCTGGCAACTGTAACGTATCGATTTCCAGTTTCGCGGGGTAGTTGGATACAACCCAGGGTACGAGCAAGTGGCCGCGTTTGTTGGTTTTCCCTACCAGTTGGTTTTCATATTTTACCGGGACGTCGGGGTATCCTTCAGTATCGACCACAATAAAGGCGTCGTTGATGCGGTTGCTGGGGAAAAGCCCCCCGTTCATGTAGATCAGCGAGCCGCTCAGTTCCCCCCACTGCGTGGTATCGCCTTCGTTGCCATAGGTTCCGCCAGCCATCGTGGCATAAGGGCCGCGCCAGTTCAGCGAGCCTTGGTGATACGGGGTTCTTCCTGCACCATACGCGGTATTCCAGCCAAATCCACCTTCTGTCGGCGCGGTGCGGTTCACCCCTACGCGCGGTGAATAATCGCCATTGCTTTCGCGCTGAACGCCGGCATTGATGCTGCCGTTTCTACCAAAAGGCATCACGAACTGGAGCTGGGCGCTGTAGCCGTTTTCTCCCAGTGCTTTGTTAAAGGCGAGGTAAATGGAGCTGCCTTGCCAGACCTGACGGCTGAAAGAGAGATTCAGTAGACGGGTTCGGGTTGAATCGTATGCGCGGATATCGAAATAACCCACGCCGAATGAGCCATTGCCTTCACCAAACAGTTGGCTGCTGAGCGTCGCCTGATAGCTTTCCCGACTGAGACGGCCTTCCGTGAGCACGGCGGTCAAATCGCGGTACGTTTCACTACGTTTAGTGTGTTGAACACTTAGGCCAAATGCAGAGCTGTAGTAAGAATAGCCCGTGGTGTATTGGTGTCCGGTGGCTTCCTTTTCGCTCTGACTGTAGGAGGAACTCAGCGTGCCCCAGCGGCCGACGGTAAAATCCACCCCTGCACCGAGCAGATACAGATCCTGTATGGCTTCACCATGTGCCGATACCGTCAGTTTATTGGTCAATCCGTAGCGATAGATGCCGCTGACAGCAGGGTCGTCAGTGTAGGAATTATTCTGTACGCCGTAGTCCTGACGCAGAACGCCAACGGACAGATCGAAATCACTCAATCCCTCTCTCAGCAAGGCGTTGGAGACGTAAAAAGGAATCGTGGTGGAAATTTGTCGCCCCTGCGCGTCCGTGGTGATGACTGTCGCTTCCCCCGCGCCGTTCAGGTAAGGCGTATTGGTAAGGGTGAACGGGCCTGCGTTTAGGCTGGTACTGTTGGCTTTATAACCGTTGATGAACAGATCAAGTGTACTGGGTACGGCGGCTGTACCCGTATATTGCAGCATCGGATAGGTCACGATATCTGGGCGAAGGCCGAAGTTGCGGGCGATACGCAGGCCGCCCATACGCACCGAGTTGCTCCACGTCAGGGAATTGCTAATAAGGTCGCCAACCTGATAGGTGATCATGCGTTCGTTATCGTTATAGCGCCAATAGGTATCGAAACGCTGATAACCCTCTTGCTGCGAAGTGCTGTTGCCCGAAGTGAAATAGTAGAGCCCCGTATTGGATAAGGTTCCGTAGGAACTGAAAAAGCGCTGCTCCATCCAACTACTGAGAGAATCCGAACTGCTGCGGGGCGAGGTGTAATAAAGGTTATAGTTGAAGAGCAAGCCGGGGCTACTGCGGGCGGGGACACGAGCCGGATCCTGTCCTCCACCGTCAACGGATTGTTCGGGTAGCCAGTGCATTGGCACGGTGAGTTTTAGCTGTTGTATGGTCTGATCGTAATCGACAGTCACATCAGACAGTATGCTGATATTAATCTGTCCTACACTTTGCTCCGACAGACGAATGTGGTTCTGACGCAGTGTTGCCGCTTCCACATAATAGCTTCCGTCACGATATGTAATAGGCACAACTTGATTATCGCTCTGCCCGTTAACGGAAATCGTCAAATAATACACAGCGTCGCTGAGCGAAGGCATAGCGCTGGGGGGGGCAGGAAGATCGGTATATTCTTCCGCGAGAATCGTCGCAGAATAAAACAGCGCAAACGGCGCGTAGATGAGCAGGGGAAAAGCACCTGATTTACACTTCATGCCAGACCTCACCATGGCCGCACGGCCACTCGACACGACTCTGTCATCAACCCATCCATCATTCGCGTTTAATGAGCATAGGATCGGTGATATCGATCAAGCTGGTGAAGAGCTGCATTGCCGTGCTCGGTGTGGATACGCCCGCGGGCAACGGCCAACGCATCTCTTGTCCTGGTAGCACATAGCCTAAAAAGCCATCGGTTATCTTTATCCGGCTTCCTTTTCCGCTTTGGTCAACTGACCAATAGACGTTACTCAGGCGGGCGTGCACTACGCCACGGTTGCGGACATACAGATAGTTTTTTCCTCCAACCGCGCTGACTCGCCAACTAAGCACGGGGAGTGTAGGTTTGGTGTTGGCACGCCCTTTCTCTGGACGACTATGCGTCCAGATGCCTTCACCATCGAGAAACAGAGGCAGCAGATAGCGCATTTGGAATTGCAATCCCATCTGCGGGGCATTTTCTTGATAGGGGGCGGAAATCTCATCAACGATGATGCGATAAGCCTGTTCGGTATTCGCGGGAGTCGAGTTGACGCGAATCAGGCGTACCATATTGCGCTTACCTGGCTCCAGCGTCATAAACGGCGGTGTCGCAATTACATTGTTTTGTTCTGCATAACGATCCTGAAAGTCTATTTGCTTCCAGGACATGATGCGGATTTGCAAACCGACGGGCGCATTGCCTTTGTTTTCCAACCACAGCGCTGAGCTGTTCTCATCAGCTTCAATCACCTGATAAATCGGCCATACGAGAATAGAACTGGCGGCAAAGCAAAATGTGCTGAAACTGCTTAATAAAAAAGCCATTGCCCGAATAAGAAACGTCATTTTTCTCTTCATCTTGTGTTCACCCTGTTTTGTTTTTAATAAGTCAGGCTGACGGTCACGTTATCGGTATAAACCCCTGCGGGAGGCAAAGGTGAGCCGCCAAAGTAGCGGGCATAAACGGTGTAAGTCTGGGTTGTGGTGGGAAAGGAGACAATACTGAGCGCCAGACTTCCCGTACCCCACACTTGCGTGCGCGCAGCATCGCGGTAAAGCTGATAGGCCAACAGGCGCGTTCCCGCTGAATTTTTCAGATAACGCTGCGCACTGCTGCCGCCATTGGCGCCGTAATCCAGTTCAATGATGGCGCTTGTGCCGGGTGTGCATGTGGCAACAATCGAGCCACCGCCGCTGGTGCTAGCGATATCCACGTTGTTTGCCGTGGCGCTGCGCGTTCCGAAGTCAAGTGTGCCCATGTTGGGCTGGCTATTTGCCGTGCTGGTACCAAAAACACAGCCTCTTTGTATCGTTGCCGTGACATCGAATGTGCTGCTCACGGTGAGCGCTATCGCCGCCGTGGGCATGATGGCGCCGGACAGCAGAAGTGACAAAACCCATGCCGATGGAAAACGCATCGCAATACCAACGGTTACCGAGCCTGAATGGCGATGCGCAATACACCCAACGCAAGGGGGAAAGGCAAAGTGCAGTCAGTAAACGCGATAACGCGTATAAGGCGTGATGACATAACGGCTCCTTTTCTGCGGATCAATTTCTTGTGAATCAATGACCCTGAAAAGGCTGGCATGTGAGCATACCAGCCTGTAAAAGATTACCATTCGATAGTGGCAGTGACGGTGTCGGTATAAGACCCGGCAGTGGGCGCTAGAACGGTTTGGTCTGCTGGTAAAATACGTGCATAAATTGGAACCAACTGCGGATTGCCCGTTGCCACAATGGCAATACCTGTGGTGCTACTCAGCGGTATTTCAGCGGTGTGGGTTGAATCGCTATATAAACGGTAGGAAACATAATCGGTTCCTGAACCCGGAGCTAGTCTGCGTAGGGAGGTGGATGCGTTTGCTCCTGCCCCTATTTTTAATGCCACGGGGGTGCCGACAGGGCAACTGACCGTAATGCCGTTGCCGCCGGTACTGGTTACCTGGGCATCAATGACGTTATTCAAATCGGCATGAGAGCCGAAGTTTATTGTTCCCCATGTGCTGCCTGCGCCGGCCCCGTTGTCGACTGTGCAGGCGGCGGTAATCGTTAAAGATACAGGAATTTGGCCGTTAATCGTCACGCTGCTGGCGGTGGGAGATAGGCCAAATGTGGTGAGTAGTGTCGCCAGAATAGGTAATGTTATTCGCTTAGAATTCATAACGATTCCTTTATATGTCTCTCACTTATTTTCATTGAACGTGTTCTTACGAAAGAACGTGCTTTCACGAAAGTGAAAGTACAGTGCTGTCCATAAAGACTGGCGTTCATAAGTGACTATTACAAAAAAAATCATAACGAACCGTTTTAATCAGTACGGTATTTATGTCGCGTTGTGTCATGTGGCGTAGCTAGGCGGTGCGGAAAATGCAGAGGAAGTCTTCTTCTGCCTGAAGGCCTAGTCCACTGACACAAAATATCGTATGGCTAAAACAAATATCGTTACTATTTTCAGTGTTTTCCGGATGGTGAAAAATAAAGCTATAAAGAAATAGTTATTACGGATTTTTCTTCCATGGTGTGAATAATGGCAGGCATATAAAATAACAGAGAGGTTCTTCGCACTTTTTCCTGAATTGCTCATTCGTCCATAAAATAGAAGAATAACCTATTCTTATTATATGACGTTATATTCTGTTTTATTACCTTATTTATATAAAGCGAATACTAAAGAAACGCTATTTAATATAAAGATAGAAGTAGAGTGATTGTTTAACAATATCGCAAGATTGATATGTTTTTAAAATAGTTTAAAAAATTGATATTTGTTAATTTGTTGGATTTTTATTCTGACTTTTGTTGTTTTATTGTGCTACATATCTTGTTTTTTCATTAAATTGTCATTGATTATAATAACAATTTTAATTGTGTGGTTATGTGCTGAGAGGATAACAGGTTGAAACGTGGTCACATTTTCGGCTGATTCCAGTCTGTTATCTGTGGGATGAAGCGGTGAGGATGACGTTTTCTACCAAAACCTGATCTCAGACGAGTTTACATAGCGAGAAACTCAGGTAACCTACAGCAAACCTGATATGGCTTACGTGGCGAGCATGCCCGAATTGCAGGAAAGCCAATCCTCATACCGGCAGGGTTATGAGGATATACCATATATTTCATTAACATAGCGGTGTAATATGCAAGTGTTGATAATGCGTCATGGTGATGCGGTACTTGATGCAGCGAGTGATGCCGTTCGGCCATTGAGCGACAGTGGTCGTGATGAGTCTCGCCAGATGGCATGTTGGCTGAACGAGCAAAATATCGATATTGAGCGCGTTTTGGTAAGCCCTTATTTACGCGCCCAGCAAACGCTCGACGTGGTGAAGAATATGCTGCCGCTGCCGGAAGAAGCGGATTGCTTGAATGAATTGACGCCCGGTGGTGATGCCCAGCTTGTTGGTTATTATCTGCAAACGCTGGCGAGAGAAGGCGTTGGAGCGGTTCTGGTGGTTTCGCATTTGCCGCTGGTGGGGTATCTGGTTGCCGAATTATGCCAAAATGAAACGGCTCCGATGTTCGCCACGTCCGCTGTCGCCTGTGTGCAGGTGGAAGCGGAATCTGGCAATGGCGTGCTGCACTGGCAAGTCAGTCCGGCACAGCTGACCGCAAAACCCTAATATGACTTAGCCCGAACGCCTGAATTCATAGGGTACAAGGCGTGCAATGGGTTTACACGCCTTGTCGTTTGTTGACGAAGGGCGTGTTACTCAAGCGAAGGCGCTTCCAGCGCCACCAATATCAGCAGCGCGGCATTCCCGCCAAATTCTTTCGGTGCCTGATGAAAAGCCAGCACGTCAGGGTGCTGCGCCAGCCAGAGCGGCGTTTGCTGTTTCAGTATATGTTTACCGTGTCCGTGCATCACGCAGGCGCAGTAAACGTGCTCCCGACGGCATGCCGCTAGCAGCGCGCCCAGTTCCTGCTTCGCCTGAAGCTGCGTCAGGCCGTGCAGATCCAAAAACAGCTCTGGAGAATAATCTCCTCGGCGGAGTTTTTTCAATTCATAGTGGCTGGCACCGGGGCGGACGTAGCGCGTCGGGCCTTCTGCGTCCAACTGGGGCTGAAATTCATCCGAAAAATAAAAACTGGCATCAACCTGCTCCTGCAATACCCGCTTGGTGGGCAATTCGCCTGATTTTCTGCGCAGCGGTTTGTGGGTATAGGTATCCTGACGCAACTTTTTTGTGCCAGTGATTGACGTGCGAAAAAGCTGTAATTCGTCGTCATTCAGCGAATATTTATTACTCATATTTCATTCATCTTGCGTCAACATTCGATCAGTTTACCTTGTCTCCTCGCTGTCGCTAAATAAAAGTCTGTATCGGGGCACGTTCAGTCGGTTATATCTGCTGATTTGTCGCGGGCTTCATGGCAAACTAAGCGTCAATTTCCCGTTCAGAACTGTCTGCGGAGGACACCCTTGGACAAAATTTTCGTCGATGAGGCCGTCAGTGAACTTCATACCATTCAGGATATGTTGCGCTGGGCTGTCAGCCGGTTTAACGCAGCCAACGTCTATTACGGTCACGGGACGGATAATCCCTGGGATGAAGCCATACAGTTGGTATTGCCAAGCCTGTATCTGCCGCTCGATATTCCTGAAGATATGTACACGTCTCGTTTGATCACTAGCGAGCGGCAGCGCATTGTTGAACGCGTGATCCGCCGCGTCAATGAGCGTATTCCAGTGGCCTATCTGACCAACAAGGCCTGGTTCTGCGGCTTGGAATTCTACGTTGACGAACGCGTGCTGGTGCCGCGTTCTCCTATCGGAGAGCTGATCAATAACTATTTTGATGAGCAACTGCCAGCAGCGCCAAACCATATTTTGGATCTGTGTACGGGCAGCGGCTGTATTGCAATTGCCTGTGCGCAAGCCTTCCCCGAAGCGGAAGTTGACGCCGTGGATATCTCCGGCGATGCGCTGGCGGTAACCGAGCAGAATATTCAGCAGCACGGTCTGGAATACCGCGTGACGCCAATCCAGTCCGACCTGTTCCGCGAGTTACCGGCGATTCGCTATGACCTGATCGTGACCAATCCACCGTATGTGGATGAAGAAGATATGTCCGATCTGCCGCAGGAATTCCGCTTCGAGCCGGAACTGGGGCTGGCAGCGGGCAACGACGGTCTGGATCTGGTGCGGCGCATTCTGGCCTGTGCGCCAGACTATCTTAGCGACCACGGCGTGCTGATTTGCGAAGTGGGCAACAGCATGGTGCATTTGATCGATCAATACCCGGAAATCCCGTTCACCTGGCTGGAGTTTGATAACGGCGGTGACGGCGTGTTTATGCTAACGCGATCACAGCTGGTTGATTGCAAAGATCATTTTAGCGCTTACCGTGATTCGGATAGTTGATAAGCCTATTTGCGAAGTGAGGGCGGGAGTAACGGAATAGAAGAGTAAAGCGTTTGCGCCAGGGATGGCGCAATCCGAGCTTACAGGATGTACTTGCAGCGTCTTTACGATCTATCCGTTACTACCGCTTAACGACTTCTGTCAGCAGCCGTGATTAAACGGTCATAACGACACTCATTACCCTTACCGCTTTACCTAGCGGTAAGGCAGAAACAGAACACATGCGAAGGAGTTGTGATGGCAGGCAACAGTATTGGGCAATTTTTCCGCGTCACTACATTTGGTGAATCCCACGGTATTGCTCTGGGATGTATTGTTGATGGCGTACCGCCGGGGATCCCGCTGACAGAAGCGGATCTGCAACACGATTTGGATCGCCGCCGTCCGGGAACATCCCGCTATACGACGCAGCGCCGCGAGCCCGATCAGGTCAAAATTCTGTCCGGCGTTTTTGAAGGTGTAACCACAGGGACCAGCATTGGTCTGCTGATTGAAAACACCGATCAGCGTTCTCAGGACTACAGCGCAATTAAAGATGTTTTTCGCCCCGGTCATGCGGACTACACCTATGAGCAAAAATATGGTCTACGCGATTATCGCGGCGGTGGCCGCTCTTCCGCCCGCGAAACCGCGATGCGCGTTGCCGCTGGCGCGATTGCGAAGAAATACCTGCAACAACAATATGGTGTGAAAGTACGCGGCTATTTGTCGCAAATTGGTGATGTCATCTGCGAGCTGAAAGATTGGGAACAGGTTGAGCAAAATCCATTCTTCTGTCCGGATGTCGACAAGCTGGAAGCCTTGGATGAACTGATGCGTGCACTCAAAAAAGAGGGCGACTCCATTGGTGCGAAGGTCAGCGTCGTGGCGGAATCTGTACCTGCCGGATTAGGTGAGCCGGTCTTCGATCGTCTGGATGCCGATCTGGCTCATGCACTGATGAGCATCAACGCCGTGAAAGGCGTCGAAATTGGCGATGGCTTTGCGGTTGTGACCAAACGCGGCAGCGAAAACCGTGATGAAATCACGCCGGACGGTTTCCAAAGTAACCACGCTGGCGGCATTTTGGGCGGAATCAGTAGCGGTCAGCATATCGTTGCGCATCTGGCGTTGAAGCCGACCTCCAGCATTATGGTGCCAGGGAAAACGATCAACCGTCAGGGCGAAGCGACGGAAATGGTCACGCGCGGCCGTCACGATCCCTGCGTGGGTATTCGTGCAGTACCGATTGCCGAAGCCATGATGGCGATTGTGTTAATGGATCACCTGCTGCGCCAACGCGCACAGTGTGGGGATGTGAACAGTCAGGTTCCTCGCTGGTAAAAAATAATGAAACAAGGGTTAATCGGGGTTCTCGCGCTGGCGCTGAGTGCGCCGCTGTGGTCTAACGCCGCGTGGGCGAAAACGCCCTGGCAGGAGATTACGCATCCGGTTGCGGGTACGCCGCAGTCAATTGGGAGTTTTTCCAATGGCTGTATCATCGGTGCCCAGCCGCTGCCGTTGCAGTCGCTGGATTATCAGGTAATGCGTGTCGATCAGCGCCGCTATTTCGGTCACCCCGATCTACTGGCGTTTATTCACCGCCTGAGTAACGAGGTGAAGCGAACCACCTCGGGTAATGTGCTGGTGGGGGATATGGGGATGCCCGTCGGTGGACGTTTCAGCAGCGGCCACGCCAGTCACCAATCTGGGCTGGATGTGGACATCTGGCTGCAACTGCCCAGACAGCGCTGGAGCGAGCAGCAGTTGTTGAAGCCGCAGCCTATCGATTTGGTGAACGCCAGCGGGCTTAATGTTAATCCGCGCGTCTGGCGACCGGAAATCACGACCCTGATCAAAACCGCCGCGCTGGATAGCGACGTGACGCGTATCTTCGTCAATCCGGCGATTAAAAAACAGCTGTGTGCTGAAGCTGGCCACGATCGTGACTGGCTGCGCAAAGTTCGCCCTTGGTTTGCGCACCGTGCGCACATGCATGTGCGTTTGCGCTGCCCAGCAGACAGTCTGGAATGTCAGGAGCAAAGCGATCCGCCGCTCGGCGACGGGTGCGGTGCCGAGTTGACCAGTTGGTTTCAGCCAAAACAGCCGAGTAGTGAAGCACCAGAAAAAACCACGCCGCCGCCATTGCCTCCTTCTTGTCAGGCACTGCTCGACAGACATTTTGCCGCGAGATAACAAATAACGATGGATTGGTTAGTGCTTGGGCCAGAAACGCTGGCCGTGCTGTTTTTTGTCGGGGCGTTGGCTGGATTTATTGATTCGATTGCGGGCGGCGGCGGTTTATTGACGATTCCAGCTCTGCTGGCGGCGGGGCTATCCCCGGCGCAGGCGCTGGCAACGAATAAACTTCAAGCCGTCGGTGGATCCTTTTCCGCCAGCCTGTATTTCATCCGCCGTCGCGCGGTGAATCTGGGCGAGCAGAAACTGGCGATTGCGCTGACGTTTGCGGGGTCGACCTTTGGTGCCTGGCTGATCCAGCAAATTCACGCCGACTTTCTGCGTCAACTGCTGCCGCTGCTGATCATTGGCATCGGCCTCTACTTTTTATTAACGCCAAAAGTCGGTGATGAAGATCGGCAGCGTCGTCTGTCGCCATTGCCGTTTGCGATTCTGGCAGGCGGCTGCGTCGGTTTTTATGACGGTTTCTTTGGCCCCGGAGCGGGGTCGTTTTATGCATTAGCGTTTGTCACCCTGTATGGCTTCAACCTAGCAAAAGCGACGGCGAATGCCAAAATTCTGAATTTTACTTCTAATTTCGGTGGACTGCTGTTCTTCATTCTCGGCGGTCAGGTGGTCTGGGTGGTCGGTGGTGTCATGCTGGTCGGGCAGATCCTTGGCGCGCGGCTGGGCGCTAGAATGGTGATGACGAAAGGGCAAAAGCTGATTCGTCCTATGCTAGTGCTGGTTTCCGCCACCATGAGCGGCAAACTGATTTATGACAGCCACGGGCACGAAATTGCTGTCTGGCTGGGACAGTTTTTATGATAACCATTTTATGATAACAACAGATAACATGACAACGACGCACCATTATCAGCAACTAATTGATATTTTTAATGATTGCTTTGGCGATGAATACAATACTCGCCTGGTAAAAGGCGACGATGAGCCGATTTATCTGCCCGCGGATGATGACATTCCGTATCACCGGATTGTGTTTGCGCATGGTTTTTATGCCAGTGCGCTACACGAGATTTCTCACTGGTGTATTGCCGGTGCCCAGCGGCGCTTGCAGGTTGATTTCGGCTACTGGTACTGCCCGGATGGCCGCGATGCGGCGACGCAAAGCCAGTTCGAGGTGGTAGAGATCAAACCCCAGGCCTTCGACTGGCTGTTCTGTGTTGCGGCCGGTTTTCCGTTTAACGTCAGCTGTGACAACCTGAACGGCGATTGCGAGCCAGATCGCATTGATTTCCAACGGCGTGTGCATGCGCAGGTGATGCAGTATCTGGAAGAGGGTATTCCCGCGCGTCCAGCGAGCTTTATTCGTGCGTTACAATCGTTTTACAATACGCCCCCGCTGACGGCGGCGAGCTTCCCGTATCCAGCCGATCTGTGATGCGCGGGAACTGTAAAAAATTTGAGGATAAGACATGATCGCAGAATTTGAAACGCGCATTCTGGCGTTGATTGATGACATGGTGGAGCATGCCAGCGACGATGAACTGTTTGCCGGCGGCTATCTGCGTGGTCATCTGACGGTGTCGGTGGCTGAGGCGGAAGAGCACGGGGAACAGACGTTGGAAGCCCTGCATGCGCGCGTGAGTGATAGCATTAATAACGCCATTAAAAACGGTGAACTGTCACCGCCGGATCAAGTATTGGTTAACGGAATGTGGGAACGTTTGTTTCAGCAGGCGCAAACGAGCACGCACTGATTTTGATGTGGGCTAATCGTTAATCTGTCAGTGCTGGCCTGGTGTGATCCTGTCATCGAGCCAGCACATATTCTTCTCTATGAATCCTGATGTACGGGTTTACCTTTCAACATTCTCCTGATCCAAAAACGATTCGGATTGAGCGCGGCGAGCGTATCGCGATCCAGCGGTAGCGGTTCACCATAGATCTGCGAAGCCAGAATTTCCGCGGCGAGCGGGGCGGAGCAGAGCCCGCGTGAACCTAATGCGCCGATAATAAACAGATCCTGCCAGTAAGGCGCGCTGGGTACCACATCGGCACGGTGCTGGGGATGCAGTCGTTCTTCATACTCTGCCAGCGTTTGTTCATAGTCCGGCACCGCTCCTAATAGCGGCAGATGATCGCGCAGCGCGCAGCGAACGCCTTGACGCGCTTGCGCATCGCTGACATCGATCGTCTTGACCCACTCTGCGTCAGGCAAGCAATTCAGCAGCCGTTGGCGGTTCTCTTGCTGTTCTGCTTCCCGATAATCACAGCGCGTGTCTCCCCGCACATAACTTGCCCCGATGCAGTGCGTCTGATGACGTGGACTGACTGGCGTCAGATAGCCGTCGTAGCACAGCACCTGCTTGAGCTGACCTAGCACCGAGTTGGTGGGAATATGGCTGACCTGCCCACGCACGGCGTAGGCCGGCAAATCGCGGGTTTGTGGCCAGTCGGTGATGCGATAACCGTTCGCCAGTACCATAACCGTATGATGTATCTTCTGGCCGCTGCTCAGGGTAAGCGCCCAACTGCTGTCTGTTTTCTCCAGTGCCGAAACGGGGGTGTTCATCTGTACTGCCAGGCCGTTTTGCTCTGCCAGCCTCAGCGCTGAAGCTGTCAGCTCCGCCGGACAGAGCCAGCCGCCCTCGGGATAGGTGATACCGTCTACGTCGGGATTCAGACCGCTCTGCTTTTCCAGTTGCTGCGCATCTGCGCTCACGACCAGCGCTTCCGGCCAGTCTCCTTGCAGAATTTGCTCGATCTTACGCGCACTCTTTTCATCCCAGGCAAGCTGGCTGACGCCACACCATTGGTGCTCAAATGCCAGCCCTTGTTGCGCCAGCGATGTGTAGTGGCGGCGTGCAAAATCAAACGCGAGAGAAAAAAAGCGGGATACCGCATCATGCCGATTATTCAGCAGAGGATAAAGTGCGCCCTGACGATTGCCGGATGCGCCCGTGGCAGGCTGTGCTTCCTCACAATAAAGTGTGACGTTTGCGCCGCGTCGTTGCAGAGCAAGGGCTGTTAGAACGCTGGCGATACCGCCGCCGATAATCGCAATATCGTCAGTCTGACTGGCAGCAGGGCGCGCGTACCAAGGTGTGGGCGATTTTACGGGAAGCGTGGAGGGAAGGATGCCGCTCAGCATCTCGCGTTTCTGCCCAAATCCTTTGATTTTGCTGACCTGAAAACCAGCCTGTTGCAGACCTCGACGTACAAAACCCGCAGCGGTAAAGGTGGCAAACGTGCCTTCTTTACGGCACAGACGTGCCATGGCCTGAAACAGATGCTCTGTCCACATATCCGGATTCTTGGACGGCGCAAAGCCGTCTAAGAACCAGGCATCAACCTGATGATTCTGGGTGTCATCCAGCTCAGGCAATAAGGTATTGACGTCACCGAACCACAAATCGAGCGTGATAGCGCCTTGCGCCAGAATCAGACGATGGCAGCCCGGCAGCGGTAGCGGCCATTGCTCACGCAACTCATCTGCGAACGCTGCCAGTTCCGGCCACTGGGCGTGCGCGGCAGCCAGATCGTGCCGGCGCAGAGGGAATTTCTCGAAGCTGATGAAATGCAGGTGGCGTAATGTCGCCTGCGGCTGCTGCTGGCGAAACGCGGCAAAAGCTTGCCACAGCGTGAGAAAATTCAGGCCAGTGCCAAAGCCGGTTTCTGCTACTACGCAGGTGGTACGCGGATGTGTGATAAAACGCTCAGGAAACTGATTGCCCTTTAAAAACACATAACGGGTTTCAGCCAACCCATCCTGATTCGAAAAATAGACGTCATCAAACTGTTGCGATACAGGTGTACCCTGAGCGTTCCAACTTAACGACGCGTGTTGGATGGGAAGATTGGCCACGACAAAAGCTCATTATTCAAGTGATGGCGAGATTTTAACGAGCGGACTATCGTGGCGCAAATTTAGCAATAATTTCTCGATAGTTCGGCTGATCGGACTTGTTCAGCTTACAACTGTACGCTAAAGTGCGAAGCGAAATCCCAAACTCTATAAGTGGAAAAGAGGTATTAAATGAAACGTGCAGTGATTACTGGCCTGGGGATCGTATCAAGCATCGGTAATAACCAGCAGGAAGTTCTGGCATCATTGCGGGAAGGCCGCTCGGGTATTACTTTCTCTCAAGAGCTGAAAGATTCCGGTATGCGTAGTCACGTCTGGGGGAATGTCAAACTGGACACCACTGGCCTCATCGATCGCAAAGTTGTGCGTTTTATGAGTGATGCATCGATTTATGCCTACTTATCTATGGAGCAGGCGATTCAGGATTCTGGGCTGTCCAATGAGGTTTATCAGAATAACCCACGCGTTGGCCTGATTGCCGGTTCCGGCGGCTCTGCGCGCTATCAGGTGTTTGGTGCTGACGCGATGCGTAGCCCGCGTGGCCTGAAAGCCGTTGGCCCTTATGTGGTCACCAAATCAATGGGTTCTGCGGTATCCGCGTGTCTGGCAACGCCATTTAAAATTCACGGCGTGAACTACTCTATTAGCTCAGCCTGTGCGACCTCCGCACACTGTATTGGTAACGCCGTTGAGCAAATTCAAATGGGCAAGCAGGACATCGTATTCGCCGGCGGTGCTGAAGAGCTGTGCTGGGAACTGGCCTGTGAATTTGACGCGATGGGCGCACTGTCGACCAAATACAATGAAACCCCAGAAAAAGCCTCCCGCACCTATGATGCTGATCGCGATGGTTTCGTGATTGCAGGCGGCGGCGGTATGGTTGTTGTCGAAGAGCTGGAACACGCACTGGCGCGTGGCGCGCACATCTATGCGGAAGTGGTCGGCTACGGCGCGACGTCTGACGGCGCGGATATGGTTGCCCCATCAGGTGAAGGTGCCGTTCGCTGCATGAAGATGGCGATGCACGGTGTGGATACCCCGATTGATTACCTGAACTCTCACGGTACCTCTACGCCGGTTGGCGATGTGAAGGAACTGGGTGCGATTCGTGAAGTGTTTGGCGATAACTCGCCAGCTATTTCTGCGACCAAAGCGATGACTGGTCACTCTCTGGGCGCCGCAGGCGTGCAGGAAGCAATCTATTCATTGCTGATGCTGGAGCATGGCTTTGTTGCACCAAGCATTAACGTGGAAAATCTGGATGAGCAGGCAGTTGGTCTGAACATCGTGACGACACCGACGGAGCGTAAACTGACCACGGTGATGTCTAACAGCTTCGGTTTCGGTGGTACAAACGCGACGCTGGTCATGAGAAAGCTCGATAAATAATCGCGTTATCTCAGCAATAGAGACAAACCCCGTAGGCTTGAGCCGCGGGGTTTTTTGTTGGTACGAGTGATAACCCGGTGTTTGCTGTAATGGGGAGCGTTAGATCAACACCCAAAGCAAAAATGCCGCCACGCAGGTGCTGACAATCACCAAAAACATGGGCTTATGGAACAAGGATTGCCAACTGAGCGGCAGTGAGGCGATCAGAGGGTTAAACAGCGGATGCAACAACTGTGAGGTTGTCGTCCAGTCCGTTTCCTGTGCACGCTGAATGCGCTGAGTAAACAGGAACGTCAGCAGATCGCTGACCTGCATTGGCGTCAGCGGAGTTTGTAACCCGATATTGAAGCGATTCTGCGTGTAATCGATCAATAAGTGCTGTTCCTGCACGCTCATCGGCTGCTGTAGCAGTGCTTGCAACGGAGCGAGATTCGGAGAAAGCAACGCGTTCTGTGCCGATAATGGCAGCGGTGATGGAGTCGTTACGGGTGACGAATTTGCGTTGGTCGCGCTAGCCGCATTGCTAACGTTAGCGATGTTGGTTGGTGTGGCTGTCCGCGCTTCTGGTGCTGCGCCTGCGGTTCCCGTATTTGCTGGTGTTCCCTGCGCTGTTGGCGAGGTGGCGCGTAGTAACGTTTGCGTCTGTTGCAGCTCAACCTGTGCTTGCAGAAATTGTGTGAGCAGTGGCAGATGTTTTAATGGGATGGCGTCGCCAACGTTAAGATTCTGCATCATCATCAGATTGCTTAACACCTTTGCAGGCTGTTCCCCAGTCATGGTCGCTAAGCGGGTGACTAACTGATTCAGGCCGCGCTGTTCAGCAGGATTGAGGGGACGATCGGGCGAGTTGGCGGCCTGAGCGGTTTGCGATGCTGTGGCTGATGCCGTTGACTGCGGAATTTGCCCGTTTTGCAGCAGCGTAACCACTTGCTGTAGCTGCGTTTTAGTCAGCGCGCTTAGTGTGGTGCTACCGAACTGTTGCTGGATGAAATTGCTGACCGCCTGACGGTTATTTCCCTGAGACAGCATATCTGTCAGGCGCTGAATCAACTGCTGACGTCCACCGCTATCTTGCGCCTGCGTTAAACGCGTCTGGAGTATCTGCTCGGCAGGCTGATAATGGCGGGATAGGAGTTCATTATTTTCTGCCAGCCCTAATCCCTGTTTTACCGTTGTCCAGACTTCTGCTGCTTTTGATGTTGTCAGTGCGGCAACTTTAAGCACCAGATTTTCCAGTGTGGTGCGCTGCGCCAACGTGAGCGGTCGATCGCCGTTGGCGGAGGACCCCGCAGCGTTAGCGGATGAGGTAGAGGTTGACGATGTGGCGGTCGGCGTAACCGGACGTTCGCTGGGCAGCGGGGCACCTGGGCCACTTACAGGTTGCATATCGGTTATCCTCACTGCCGTCATGATTGAGATGAATCATAGCAATCTCCGATCTGATTCGGTAGCCCATCATCAGAATAACTCTTTGGGTTTCTGCCTCATTCGGTGGCAAAATATCTCCCCGCTTTTTTTGGCTGGCTACCGATGTCGGAGAAGACAATGAAGATTCTGGTTGATGAAAATATGCCGTATGCCCGCGAGCTTTTTAGCAGGTTGGGTGACGTGCAGGCTGTGCCGGGACGTCCTTTACCGCGTGATCTGCTGGCAGACGCCGATGCGTTGATGGTGCGTTCGGTCACGAAGGTGAACGCGGATCTGCTGTCTGGTTCGGCGGTAAAATTCGTCGGCAGCGCGACGGCTGGCACCGACCATGTTGATGATGCCTGGCTGAATGCCAACGGTATCGCGTTTTCTGCGGCTCCTGGCTGTAATGCTATCGCGGTGGTGGAGTATGTCTTTTCTTCTTTACTCATGCTGGCCGAGCGTGATGGTTTCCAACTACGTGACAAAACCGTAGGGATAGTCGGAGTGGGGAACGTGGGCCGACGTCTGGATGCGCGCCTGAAAGCCTGGGGTGTTAACACATTATTGTGTGATCCGCCACGCGCTGATCGCGGTGATGTCGGTGATTTCCTGCCGCTAGAAACGCTGGTGCGCGATGCCGATATTCTGACGCTGCATACGCCGCTGTATCTTGATGGCCCGTACCGTACCCAACATTTGGTGGATGCCAGCGTGCTGGACGCGTTTGCCGATGGACGTATTCTGATTAACGCCTGCCGTGGCCCGGTGGTGGACAATGTGGCGCTGCTTGAAGCGTTGCAGCGAGGGAAAAAACTCAGCGTCATTCTTGACGTATGGGAGCCAGAACCTGAGTTATCAACCGATCTGCTGGCGCGAGTCGATATTGGTACGGCGCATATCGCCGGTTATACCCTGGAAGGGAAGGCGCGCGGTACTACTCAGGTTTTTGAAGCCTGGAGCGAGTTTATCGGAACTCCACAGCAGGTGGCGCTTTCATCGCTTTTGCCTGAGCCAGAGTTTGCCGAAGTGGCACTGACCGTACCGCTGGATGAGGCGCTGCTAAAACGTCTGGTGCATCTGGTGTATGATGTGCGCCGGGACGATGCACTGTTGCGCCACGTTGCGCATCAGGAAGGTGAGTTCGATCGCCTGCGCAAACATTATCAGGAACGACGCGAATGGTCGTCACTCCATGTTATCTGCGCCGATGCTGACAGCGCAGATTGCCTGAATGCGCTGGGATTCACGGCGTCAGTGCGGGACGCACGCTAACGGCGTTTCTCGCGAGCATTACTTTTTTATTCATGCACCAACAGACGGTGTCGCTATCGTCTGTTGGTTCCATTTATGTTTTGTGTTTCATTCAAAATTTGGGAGAGAACCAAATGTCTAACGGCTGGAATATTGCTCTGCTGGGCGCAACGGGCGCAGTAGGCACGGCGTTACTGGAATTATTGCAGGAACGTGAATTCCCGGTGGGTGAACTGTATCCGCTGGCCAGCGAACGTAGCGCGGGTGAAACCATACGTTTTAACGGCCAGTCCTGTCTGGTCACCAATGTGGCGGATTTTGACTGGTCACAGGCACAGTTGGCGTTTTTTGTCGCCGGTCAGGATGTCAGTGCTCGCTATGCGGAAGATGCTGGGGACGCAGGCTGTCTGGTGATTGACAGCAGCGGTCTGTTTGCGCTGGAGCCGGATGTCCCGCTGGTGGTGCCCGGTGTGAATGCGCATACGCTGGCAGATTATCGTAACCGTAACATTGTTGCGGTGGCAGACAGCCTGACGAGCCAACTGCTGACAGCGATTAAACCACTGACTGATGCGGCCGGGCTTTCACGCCTGCATGTCGTCAATATGCTGTCGGTTTCTGCCCTCGGCAAGGCGGCGGTAGACGATCTGGCCGGACAAAGTGCGCGTTTGCTGAACGGCATTCCGCCAGAAGAGGGGATTTTCCCGAAACAGCTGGCGTTCAACCTGTTGCCTTTACTGCCGGATGACGCTGGCAGCGTGCGTGAAGAACGTCGTCTGGTGGATCAGGTGCGTAAGGTCTTGCAGGACGAAGGATTGCCGATTTCAGTGACTTGCATCCAGTCCCCTGTGTTCTATGGACACGCCCAGGTTGTCCATCTTGAATCGCTGCGTCCGCTGTCTGCGGAAGAAGCACGCGATGAACTGCTCAATGCAGGAAATATTGAAGTGAGTGACGAACAGGATTACCCAACTCAGGTTGGCGATGCGTCCGGCAATGGGCAACTGAGCGTAGGTTGTCTGCGTAACGATTACGGTATTCCTGAACTGCTGCAATTCTGGTCGGTTGCCGATAACGCTCGCTTTGGCGGTGCGCTGATGGCGGTGGAAACTGCGGAGCGTCTGGTGCAGGAGTATCTTGGGTAATGTCGGAAACCACTCAGGCGGAGGCGATTCAGGCCGACGCCGTTGCGGAAAACGAACGCGCCCCGCTGAAAATCGCGTTGGGTATAGAGTATGACGGTAGCCAGTATTATGGCTGGCAGCGCCAGGCTGAAGTTGCCAGCGTGCAGGCCTGTCTTGAAAAGGCGCTGAGCAAAGTCGCGGATGAACCGATAGACGTGTTTTGCGCCGGGCGAACCGATGCTGGCGTTCACGGAACCGGCCAGGTCGTGCATTTCACTACGCACGCGATCCGAAAAGATGTCGCCTGGACGATGGGCGTGAATGCGAATTTACCGCCGGATATCGCCGTGCGCTGGGTGAAAACGGTGGATGAGGATTTCCATGCGCGTTTCAGCGCGACGGCACGTCGCTACCGTTATGTCATCTACAATCACCGCTATCGTCCTGCGGTGCTTTCGCGCGGTATGACGCACTTTTATCACCCGTTAGACGTGGAACGCATGGAGCGATCTGGGCAGTGCCTGTTGGGGGAGAATGATTTCACCTCTTTTCGTGCAGTGCAGTGCCAGTCGCGTACGCCGTGGCGCTATGTAAATCATTTAAAGGTTACACGTCACGGTGACTATATCGTGGTAGATATTAAGGCCAATGCTTTCGTTCATCATATGGTGCGCAACATTGTTGGTAGTCTCATGGAAGTCGGCTGTGGCAATCGCCCAGAGTCGTGGATTGCCGAGCTGCTGGCCGCCAAGGATCGTACGCTGGCGGCAGCAACGGCCAGAGCAGAAGGTTTGTATTTAGTGGCAGTGGATTACCCGGCGCGTTTTGCTTTGCCGCAGCCTACGATGGGGCCGCTCTTTTTAGCCGATTGACGTTTTTGATTATAACGAGTGCGTCTTTTACCTGTTGCTCGCTGCCAGATGGTCGTAGGCCAAAAGGCAGCGTGCGATGCGTATTAAGGACGAGGCTATTCAGCGTGCTATACGCAAGGCAACACGGCTAGTGCGGCTGCCTTGCGTATATCGACCGCGTGCGTTCGATAGACATTTTGGGAGAAGATGTTGTGATGGAGTTTATACAGTTTATTATTGATTTTATTCTGCACATTGACGTTCACCTTGCGGAACTGGTGGCGCAATATGGTGTCTGGGGTTATGCCATTTTGTTCCTGATTTTGTTCTGTGAGACTGGGCTGGTAGTGACGCCGTTTTTGCCGGGCGATTCGCTACTGTTTGTTGCAGGGGCACTGGCGGCGCTGCCGTCGAACGATCTGAATGTACACACGATGGCGTTCCTGATGATTGTTGCCGCGATTACGGGCGATGCAGTGAACTACACGATTGGACGACTGTTCGGTGAAAAGCTGTTTAGCAACCCGAACTCGAAGATTTTCCGCCGCAGCTATCTGGATAAAACGCATGCGTTTTACGCGCGTCACGGCGGTAAGACGATAATTCTGGCGCGCTTTGTCCCGATTGTGAGAACATTTGCGCCGTTTGTTGCCGGGATGGGGCACATGAGCTATCGGCATTTTGCTGCCTATAATGTCATTGGTGCGCTGCTGTGGGTGTTGTCATTCACCTATGCGGGCTACCTGTTTGGTGATTTACCAGTGGTGCAGGAAAATTTGAAATTACTGATTGTCGCGATTATTTTTCTCTCTATCCTGCCGGGCGTTATTGAGATTGTCCGTCATCGTAGAGCGGTTGTGGGCGGCAATGTGAAATAAATGAAGTATTTTAACATCCGGTTTGACCAGTTTTTTATCCACAGTACCGGAACGTTATGGTTTAATGGGCAGCATTTATGGTCTGTTCTTGGGAACACCCTGGGTGCCGATGCCTTTGTACCGCGATTGTCGTGCGTCTCAGGCATTTTTTCATTGGCAATGTTGTCAGGGAATAACATGAACAGCGGACTGGCATTTGCCAGGTTCAAGCAGAAAGGTTATCAATGAGCTGGATTGAACGAATTCTTAACAAAAGCAACATCACACCGACCCGTAAAGCGAATATTCCTGAAGGGGTCTGGACAAAATGTGATAGCTGCGGTCAGGTTCTTTATCGTGCTGAGCTGGAGCGTAACTTGGAGGTCTGCCCGAAGTGCGATCACCATATGCGTCTCTCCGCACGTAACCGCCTACAGGCGTTTTTAGATAAAGAAAGCACTGTTGAGCTGGGAAGCGAACTGGAGCCGAAGGATGTCCTGAAATTCCGGGATTCCAAAAAATATAAAGATCGTCTGGTTTCTGCGCAGAAACAGTCCGATGAGAAAGATGCGCTGATCGTCATGAAAGGCACGTTGTATGGCATGCCGGTTGTGGCTGCATCATTTGAGTTCTCTTTCATGGGCGGTTCAATGGCGTCTGTTGTGGGCGCGCGTTTTGTACGTGCCGTTGAGCAGGCATTGGAAGACGGCTGCCCGCTGGTCTGCTTCTCTGCCAGTGGCGGTGCGCGTATGCAGGAAGCGCTGATGTCGCTGATGCAAATGGCGAAAACCAGTGCGGCATTGGCAAAAATGCGTGAGCGCGGCTTGCCGTATATCTCCGTGCTGACTGACCCGACGATGGGCGGGGTTTCCGCGAGTCTGGCGATGCTGGGCGATCTGAACATTGCTGAACCGAAAGCGCTGATCGGTTTTGCCGGTCCACGTGTTATTGAACAAACCGTGCGTGAAAAGCTGCCGCCGGGCTTCCAGCGCAGCGAATTCCTGATTGAGAAAGGGGCGATCGATATGATCGTTCGTCGTCCAGAAATGCGCTACAAGCTGGCCACCATTCTTGCCAAACTGACGAATCATCCAGAGCCGGGCAACGATGACGTGGAAATCCGCAGCGATGCGCCGTCTGAATCATCACAGGATGACGCATAATTGACATGATGGGCTGGGCGTGTGGTACTCGACCACGTCGTTCTCGACCGAGTAGCCATATGCACGCTCAGCCCGCAATGAACCGTAAGCCAGTGAACGGGACTCATGGATACTCTTCAAATACCTCAAGCCACGTCACCTTTGGTCACGTGGCTTCATTATCTTGAGCACCTGCACGCGCAGGCCATTGATTTAGGTCTGGAGCGCGTTAAACAGGTTGCTGAACATCTCCAACTGCTACAGCCTGCCGCAACGGTTTTCACTGTCGCGGGGACAAACGGCAAGGGAACCACCTGTTGTACGTTGGAATCCATTCTACTGGCCGCTGGGCTGCGAGTTGGCGTATACAGTTCTCCCCATCTTGTGCGTTATACCGAACGAGTGCGTATTCAGGGCAAAGAATTGCCTGAAGCGCAGCACACTCAGTCGTTTGCGGATATCGAAGCAGGAAGAGGGGCGGTATCGCTCACCTATTTTGAGTTCGGTACGTTGTCGGCATTGCAACTCTTTAAGCAGGCCAATCTGGATGTCGTTATTCTGGAAGTGGGATTAGGCGGGCGTCTGGATGCGACTAATATTGTGGATGCGGATGTCTCTGTCGTCACCAGCATTGCGATCGACCATACCGACTGGTTGGGTAGCGATCGGGAAAGTATTGGCCGTGAGAAAGCGGGGATATTCCGTCAGAGTAGACCTGCTGTTGTCGGCGAGCCGGATATGCCGGGAACGATTGCCGATGTTGCCGCAGAGAAAGGGGCACTGCTGCGCCGTCGTGGTCGGGACTGGGACTATTCCGTTCAGCGCGAGACGTGGAGTTGGCAGGATAAGCAGCGTGAGTTATCGCGTTTGCCATTACCCAATGTTCCGTTGGCTAATGCTGCCACGGCGCTGGCTGCGCTGCACTATTCGTCACTCAATGTGAGTGAAGACGCGATTCGACAGGGTTTACGGCACGCGTCATTGCCTGGGCGTTTTCAGACGGTGCAGGCATCACCGCGAGTGATTCTTGATGTTGCTCATAACCCTCATGCGGCCGCCTACCTGGCAAACCGATTAGCAGCGTTGCCGAAAGCTGGAAAAGTGCGGGCCGTCGTCGGCATGCTGGCGGATAAAGATATTGCCGGTACGCTGGCTCACCTAACGCCGTTGGTGGATGAGTGGTATTGCGCACCGTTGGAAGGGCCGCGTGGTGCCACTGCGCAGCAGATTGCCGAGCACCTGACGCGCAGCCAATCGTTCCCCGATGTTGTGGCTGCCTGGCAGCAGGCGATGTCCGAGGCGATGGAGCAGGATATCGTCATTGTGTGTGGATCTTTTCATACGGTAGCGCATGTGATGGAAGCGCTGGATGAGGAGAAGGCGAATGGCGAGTAAATTTCAGAATCGCCTGGTGGGGACGGTCATTCTGGTCGCGTTGGGCGTGATCGTCTTACCTGGCCTGTTGGACGGTAAGAAGAAGCACTACGAGGATGAGTTTGCGTCGATTCCGTTGATCCCTAAACCGGGTGACAGTAATGAGATGGAATCGCTGCCTGCGCTGAACCCGTCTTTGCCACCGGAAGGGGCGGAAGCGGCGATGCAGAACACTTCGGAAGCTGAAGCGCCTGAGGCGAGGGCAGCGACAGCACCTGAAACCACAACGCAGACACCAGCATCATCCCATTCTGGCACGAATACGCCAGCGATGATGGCACCGCCGGTTGTGGTTGAGCGTCCGCCGGTTCAGCCCCCGGTGATGCCGAAGCCTCAGCCAAAACCTGAGGTGAAGCCAGAAGTGAAACCAAAGCCTGAGCCTAAGCCGGAAGTGAAGCCTGAAACCCAACCAGCCCCGCAAGCCCCTGTCGGACAGGCCTACATTGTGCAGCTTGGTGCACTGAAAAACGCGGACAAGGTGAATGAAATTGTCGCCAAATTGCGTCTTTCCGGCTATCGCGCATATACCGTGCCGTCAACGCCGGTTTCAGGAGAAATCACCCGTATTTATGTGGGGCCGGATGCGTCTAAGCAGAAGTTAGAGTCCTCGCTGGGTGAGCTGAAACAACTCAGTGGGCTAAGCGGACAGGTGCGTGCGCATTCCGTTCGTTAACGGTCGTCGAGCGTGAGAATAACGGGGTGGAGGAGTTTGTCGTCTGCCACGTAGATAGATAGAAACAGGCCACGGGGATGAGGCTCATAGGCGTGATGCTTCGCCCCGTAGCTGTTTTAAGACGGTTGTTGTTGATTTTATTATGCCGACGGTTAATAGACTCAGGCACGGTCTGTTGCTGATTTTTTCGCCTGATTATCTATTGATGAAATCGGCGGAAATACGCTACGCAAACGTTTTCTTTTTCTGTTAGAATGCGCCGCGAACAGGATGACGTAGCGGCTTATCGGTAGCATCGTTCATTATTAGGATCGTTCATGGTTTGGGTTGATTACGTCATTATTGGCATCATCGGTTTTTCGGCTCTGGTTAGCCTGATCCGGGGGTTTGTTCGTGAAGCGCTGTCGTTAGTAACCTGGGGATGTGCTTTTTTTGTTGCCAGCCATTACTACGCGTACCTCGCGGTCTACTTCACTCGTTTTGATGATGAGCTGGTGCGTAACGGTATCGCGATTGCCATTCTGTTTGTTGCAACGTTGATTGTGGGGGCTATCGTCAACTATGCGATTAGTTCGCTGGTTGAACGTACCGGATTATCCGGCACCGATCGCGTTCTGGGCATCTGTTTTGGTGCGCTGCGCGGGGTGCTGATCGTTTCCGCACTGCTATTCTTTCTGGATACTTTCACCGGTTTTTCACAAAGTGATGACTGGAAGCAGTCCCAGTTAATCCCGCAGTTCAGTTATATTATCAGGTGGTTTTTTGACTACCTGCAAAGCACGTCAAGTTTCTTGCCGCAGCATTTACCGCTGCGGTAGCGCTGATGAGGAAAAGACACCATGTGCGGTATTGTCGGTATCGCCGGTTTTACACCGGTCAACCAGTCGATTTATGACGCGTTAACGGTGTTGCAACACCGTGGGCAGGATGCAGCGGGTATTGTAACCATCGATGCCTTTAATTGTTTTCGCCTGCGTAAGGCTAATGGCCTGGTGAAAGATGTGTTTGAAGCGCGGCACATGCAGCGCCTACAGGGAAACATGGGGCTTGGTCATGTGCGTTATCCAACCGCGGGCAGTTCCAGCGCCTCGGAAGCACAGCCTTTCTATGTTAACTCTCCTTTCGGTATCACGTTGGCTCACAACGGTAACCTGACTAACGCCCACGAGCTGCGTAAAAAGCTGTTCGAGCAGGAGCGCCGTCACGTTAACACCACGTCTGATTCTGAAATCCTGCTGAATATTTTTGCCAGAGAGTTGGACCGTTTCCAACATTACCCACTAGAAGCCGATAATATTTTTGCGGCCGTTGCCGCGACGCACCAGCAAATTCGCGGTGCCTATGCTTGTGTCGGCATGATTATCGGTCACGGTATGGTGGCTTTCCGCGATCCTAACGGGATTCGTCCGTTGGTGATTGGTAAGCGCGATCTGGAAGATGGCCGCAGCGAATATATGGTGGCGTCGGAAAGCGTCGCGCTGGATACGCTGGGCTTTGAATTTTTACGCGATGTGGCGCCGGGAGAAGCGATCTACATTACGGAAAAAGGACAGCTGTTTACCCGCCAGTGTGCAGAAAATCCAAAGAGCAACCCGTGCCTGTTCGAATATGTTTACTTTGCTCGCCCAGACTCTTTCATCGATAAAATCTCGGTCTATAGCGCACGCGTTCGCATGGGCCAGAAACTGGGTGAAAAGATTGCACGTCAGTGGGAAGATCTCGATATCGATGTCGTGATCCCGATTCCTGAAACGTCTTGTGATATCGCGCTGGAAATCGCGCGTATTATCAACAAGCCGTACCGTCAGGGATTTGTGAAAAACCGCTACGTTGGCCGTACCTTTATCATGCCGGGGCAACAAGCACGTAAGAAATCAGTGCGTCGTAAATTGAACGCTAATCGTGCCGAATTCCGTGATAAAAACGTGTTGCTGGTGGATGATTCCATCGTGCGTGGTACTACGTCAGAACAGATTGTGGAGATGGCGCGTGAAGCTGGCGCCAAACGTGTTTATCTGGCTTCGGCGGCACCGGAAATTCGCTTCCCTAACGTGTATGGCATCGACATGCCGAGCGCGAATGAGCTGATTGCTCACGGTAGAGAAGTGGATGAAATCTGTAAGATTATCGGTGCTGATGCACTCATCTTCCAGGATCTCGATGATCTGATCGAGGCGGCGCGTGAAGATAACCCAGATATTACTCAGTTTGAATGTTCGGTGTTCAACGGGATTTACGTGACGAAAGATGTCGATCAGGGCTATCTGGATTATCTGGAGGTCTTACGCAATGACGACGCCAAAGCGTTACGTAGCCAGAATGAAGTCGAAGATCTGGAATTGCACAACGAAGGCTAACGGCTAACTGCACGTCAAGGCTTCATTAAAAGGGGAAGGCGCGAAAGTGTCTTCCTTTTTTTATATAGAAAACATGTTGCATAGAGAAAACCGTTGTATGTAAAAAACAGCATTGTATATAAAAACATCGCTTCAGCGCTTCTCCTTGCTTATCGCCAGTCAATGCGGCAAAGTTTGCGCAGATGATTTTTCCGCGTTTTTGCTTACGCGGTCAGCCAGAGGCAGTACGAATGAAGCGACTCATTGTGGGAATTTCCGGTGCCAGCGGTGTTATTTACGGTGTCCGGCTGCTACAGGTTTTACAGACGCTGGAAGGTATCGAAACACATTTGATTATGAGTCAGGCCGCTCGGCAAACGCTGGCGTTAGAAACCGATTTTAGCCTGCGTGATGTGCAGGCGCTGGCTGATGTGGTGCATGATACGCGTGATATTGCTGCCAGCGTCTCTTCGGGGTCGTTTAAAACGGCGGGGATGGTAATTTTACCCTGTTCGATAAAAACCCTGTCCGGCATTGTGCACAGCTACAGCGATAATTTATTAACCCGTGCGGCCGACGTGGTGCTGAAGGAGCGTCGTCCTTTGGTGCTAGGGGTTCGTGAAACACCGCTGCATTTGGGGCATTTACGGCTGATGACGACGGCCGTTGAGCTAGGCGCAATAATTATGCCGCCTGTGCCTGCATTTTATCATCGCCCAGAAAGTGTGCAGGATATTGTCGATCAGACGGTGAATCGTATTCTGGACCAGTTTGATATCGAACTGCCGAAAGATCTCTTTATCCGTTGGCAAGGTGCGTCGTAGCAGGCTAGACGCTAACGCGTGCCGTTTTCTTCTCTTCGGGCAGTAAAGTATTACTGCCCTTTTTTTGTGCTTTTTTATCACATTGCACCAATTTTGTGCTCAATAGCACCTGAATGGTGCAATTGGGTTTTTGTATTCATGGCAATGTTATCTATTTTTATTATTACACGCCGAAAACTTACGCATAAAATACTTAATAATCAAATGATTACTAATTATTTTCTGCATGAATTGCCTATGCGGTTTTTACGGTGTCCCTGCATTCATTGTGGCATGAAAACTGCTTACTAATGAAAACGGTAATCGTCGGCATTAAAAAACAAATAGCACTCACATCGTTCATTTTTAAAGCAATAAATCGATATCTATTCCGACGTTGACGACACATGACATCAATCACTCATGATAAGGGTAGCAATATGAAGAAACTGATCAAAGTTTTGCCGTTGGCACTCATTCTGGCTGCGGGCAGCGCGATGGCGGAAATTCCTAAGAATATTAAAATCGGCACCGATCCGACCTATGCCCCCTTTGAATCCAAAAACGCTAACGGTGAACTGGTTGGATTTGATATCGATCTGGCGAAAGAGCTGTGCAAACGCATTCAGGCTAACTGTACGTTTGTAGAAAGTGACTTTGACGCATTAATTCCTTCCCTTAAAGCTAAAAAAATTGATGCCATCATCTCTTCCCTGTCCATCACTGAAAAACGCCAGCAGGAAATTGCGTTCACCGAGAAACTGTATGCAGCTAACGCGCGTCTGATTGCGAAGAAGGGCGCGAGCATCGAGCCGACCCTAGCCTCTCTGGGCGGCAAGCGTGTTGGAGTGTTGCAGGCATCGACGCAGGAGGCATTTGCCAACGCGAACTGGCAGCCAAAAGGCGTTGAGGTTGTGGCTTACCAAAACCAGGATCTGATTTATGCAGATCTGAGCGCAGGCCGTATCGATGCTGCTTTTCAAGATGAAGTCGCGGGAAGCGAAGGTTTCCTGAAGCTTGATATGGGCAAAGACTACGCGTTTGCTGGCCCAGCGGTGAAAGATGACAAATTCTTCGGTGTGGGGACGGGGATGGGTCTGCGTAAAGCGGATACCGAGCTGAAAGCCGCGCTGGATAAAGCCTTTGAAGAGATGCGTAAAGATGGTACTTACGATACCTTCGCGAAAAAATACTTCGATTTTGATGTCTACGGCGGCTAATTTTTCCTAACGATTCATACTCTGTAGCGAAATCGCAGGGCCTACGACATGGGACCGTTCCTCCCGTGTCGTATTCCTGATGATGACGCATTGTGCCATTAACCGCTATTTCAACGGATATCATTGATGCTCTATGGCTATTCCCAGCTAATTCTGGACGGTGCCATCATGACGCTGGAGTTGGCAGCCAGTTCGCTACTGTTGGCGCTGGTTATCGGCCTGATTGGCGCATCGGCGAAGTTGTCTTCCAACCGTCTGCTGGCAGGTTGTTTTTCCTGCTATACCACGCTGATTCGCGGCATTCCCGATCTGGTGCTGATGCTGCTGATTTTCTATGGCCTGCAAATCGTCTTAAACGGCGTGACGGAATCGATGGGAATGGCGCAGATTGACATCGATCCTTTGACCGCTGGGATTATTACGTTGGGCTTTATTTACGGTGCGTATTTCACGGAAACCTTTCGCGGTGCCTATCTTGCCGTGCCGCGTGGACAAATCGAAGCGGCTGTGGCGTTCGGTTTTTCTCCCATAAAGGTGTTTCGTCGCATTCTGTTTCCTTCCATGATGCGCTTTGCGCTACCGGGTATTGGCAATAACTGGCAGGTGATCCTGAAAGCCACGGCGCTGGTGTCACTGCTTGGCCTGAATGATGTGATTAAGGCGACGCAGTTGGCTGGCAAGGGTGCACATGAACCGTTTTATTTTGCGCTGGTTGCCGGGGCGATGTACCTGATCTTTACCACCGTTTCTAACGGCGTGTTGTGGTGGCTGGAAAGGCACTATTCGCAGGGAGTCAAGAAAGTAAACTATGAGTGAGATCCTGCAACAATATTGGCAGCCGCTACTGTGGAGCGATGGTTACCGTCTGACCGGCCTGGCGATGACGCTCTGGCTGCTTATTTCTTCGGTGATCATCGGTGGGCTGATGGCGTTGCCACTGGCGATTGCCCGCGTGTCGCCGCGACGCCGGTTCAGTTTTCCGGTATGGCTATTTACTTATATATTCCGTGGTACGCCACTCTATGTGCAGCTTCTGGTGTTCTATTCCGGCGTGTATAGCCTGGAGATTGTGCGCGGTACCGACCTGCTGAATGCCTTTTTTCGCAGCGGGCTAAACTGTGCCATTTTGGCGCTGGCGCTCAATACCTGTGCCTATACGACAGAGATCTTTGCGGGAGCAATCCGTGCGGTGCCGCATGGGGAAATTGAAGCGGCCAGAGCATACGGTTTCTCCCGCTTTAAGCAATATCGCTGCATTATTTTGCCGGGGGCGCTACGTATCGCGCTGCCTGCCTACAGCAACGAAGTGATTCTGATGCTGCATTCGACGGCGCTGGCCTTTACCGTGACCGTACCGGATATTCTGAAGATTGCCCGCGATATCAACGCCGCAACCTACCAGCCGTTTTATGCATTTGGTATCGCTGCGGTTATCTATCTGGCGATCTCATTTGTGTTAATCGGACTGTTCAGAAGAGCGGAACGGCGCTGGTTACGTCATCTTTATACCCGTTCATCCCATTAAACGCAGGAAAAAGAGCATGTCGAATAACAAACTGATGGTGACGGAACTGCGTAAACGCTATGGCCAACATGAGGTGCTTAAAGGGATCTCATTACAGGCGAAAGCGGGTGACGTTATTTCAATTATTGGCTCATCCGGTTCAGGAAAAAGTACCTTACTGCGCTGCATTAATTTTCTGGAAAAACCCTGCGAAGGGGCGATTTACGTCAGCGATCAGGAAATTCGCATGGTGCGAGATACGGACGGACAGCTGAAAGTGTTTGATAAAAAACAGCTTCAGCTGCTGCGGACGCGTCTGACGATGGTGTTTCAGCACTTCAACCTGTGGAGCTTCATGACGGCGTTAGAAAACGTGATGGAAGCGCCGGTTCAGGTATTAGGACTTAGCAAAGCGGAAGCACGCGAGCGGGCGATCTTCTATTTGAACAAAGTCGGGATTACCGATTCTGCCCAACAGAAATACCCGTCGGATCTTTCTGGTGGTCAGCAGCAGCGCGTATCGATTGCGCGCGCGCTGGCGATGGAACCGGAGGTGTTATTATTTGATGAGCCGACATCGGCACTCGATCCCGAACTGGTCGGTGAGGTGTTGCGCATCATGCAGCAGCTTGCGGAGGAAGGGAAAACGATGGTCGTGGTGACGCATGAAATGGAGTTTGCCCGCCATGTTTCCAGCCACGTTATCTTCCTACATCAGGGCGTGATCGAAGAAGAAGGGCCACCGGATCAACTGTTCGGCAGCCCGAAAAGCGCGCGTTTGCAGCAGTTTTTATCTGGTGCGTTGAAGTAGGTTTTGGGGCTGATGGTTATCAGCCTCTAGCCTTTTCACCATTCTATGTCGGATAGTGTAAAAGTTTCGTGCGTGTTAACCACCGAGTATTTTTATACTTTATCTACACGCCGACAAGGAGCGCTCAGTTGCCGCTGCTCCTTGACCACTGGCTTTTGGGCGAGAATTGTGCCGCTGCGCGATGCCTTCGGCGTTCCTGACCGCTATTCGGACCGCCAGTGACGCGTTTACTCGCCCCATTAACGGGGCTCGCCCTTCGGGCCAGCACAAGTGCTGTTCAAAAACGTCTCTGACGTTTTTGTCCGACGCGGCACTGCCCTTCGCCGCATCCATGCGGCTCCCCCGGCGGTCATGCCCACCTCTGCACAATTTTACGCCAGAAGTGCAGACTATTTGGGCATTTTATCAAACTTCAGCTCGGTTTCTTGATGACGTCCTGTAAGGCTTCTTCCAGCTCAAAGAAGCGGAAACCAAAGCCAGCGGCTTCTAGCCGCTGTGGAAGGGCTCGTTGTCCGCCCAGCACCAGCGTTGAGGCTTCTCCCATCAGTAATTTGATCGCAAAAGCGGGCGCTCGTAGAAAACCGGGGCGATCCAAGACGTGTGCCAGCGTGGCGGAAAATTGTTCATTATGAACCGGATAGGGCGCAACCATGTTGAAGGGGCCGCTCAATATCGGCTGGTCCAGCAGATAAATAATACCGTTAACCATGTCATCAATATGAATCCACGGCATATATTGCTTGCCAGAACCCATTGGCCCGCCAAGCCCGAGCCGGAAAATTGGCAGCATTTTTGCCAGCGCGCCCCCTTGTGCTGAAAGTACAATGCCAGTGCGCAGCAGGCAGACGCGGGTTTTATCGCTTTCGGCGGATTGCGCCAGCGCTTCCCAGCGGGCGCACAGATGATGCGTGAATTCATCGACCGGAGATTCATCTTCCGTAACCAGCGCTTCCCCCTGATCGCCATAATACCCGACAGCAGAACCTGAGATAAAAACGGCTGGTGGTTCACTGCTGGTTTTTATTAACGCAGCAAGCTGCTCGGTGATGTTCCAGCGGCTTTTTGCCAGACGCTGTTTTTGCTGTGGCGTCCACCGTTTTTCAGCGATAGGTTCGCCTGCCAGATTGATAACACCATCAAAGTCGTTCAGTGAAGTGATATTACTCAGCGTTGACCAATATTCCACCTGATTGCCGAGAACACCTCGCGCGCGCTCAGGATCGCGTGTCAGTACCGTAATGTGATGGGAAAGCAGCTGTAATCGTTGGATAAGATGGCGACCAATAAGGCCGGTTCCGCCTGTTATGAGTAGTTGCATCGCACCCCTCTCCCTATTTTTATGCCCTGTGATAACGCAGGGTCATGGAAACCGAATCGGCGTATCGCAGGGCAAACGGTTTATCGACTTCTACTTCAGCATAGGTGATCCATTCGTGATCGCTGGCGATGTTGAGCACATCTTGCGTTAATTTTTCCAGCAACGCGAAACGGTTATCTTCCACGTGCCGAATAATGCTTTTGGTGATGGTGCGGTAGTTCAGCGCATCAGCGATATTCTCGCTGTTGCGGGCTTGTTCTGCTGGGTAGTGAATCACAACGTTGATGATCACATCCTGCTTATTCGTAATTTCCTCTTCTTTGATACCGATGAAGGTGCGCAAACGCAGATTTTTTATACGAATAACGGCGTCAGAATAGTGATGTGGCATTGCTCGGCCCTCGGTTGCTTCTGTGACTGCGATAACGCCGCAGCGTCAGGGGTATCGTTAACGACAATATGTTGATTACCATAGCAGAAGATACCCAAAGGCCGAATGAGATGATGCCAGAATTTTATTGCCCAGCGAGTTGATAGGCTCGTTGCGTTGCTGGGCGCTCACTGATACGCGTATACCACGCTTTTACCGCCGGATAATCATCAAGGTCGACACGCTGGCGGGCATAAGAAACCACCCACGGGTAGGTTGCGATATCGGCGATGCTGTAATGCTCCCCAGCGAGCCACGGACCGTCTTGCAGATGTTTATCCAGCACGCGGTACAGGCGTTGTGTCTCCTGCTGATAGCGTTCAATGGCGTAAGGCACTGGCTGAGGCGCATAGTGGTTAAAATGATGGTTCTGTCCCAGCATTGGTCCGAAACCAGCAACCTGCCAGAACAACCATTGCAGCGTGGCTGTACGCTCACGCAGTGACGAACTTAACAGCACGCCGTGCTTTTCCGCCAGATAAAGCAGGATCGCGCCAGATTCAAACAGGCTGATAGGCGTGTCACCTTCCGCGGGCTGTGTATCGACAATCGCGGGAATTTTATTATTAGGCGAGATTGCCAGAAACTCCGGTCTGAACTGTTCGCCTTTGCTGATATTCACGCGGTGGAGCTGGTAGGGGATATTCGCTTCTTCCAGAAACAGGGTGATCTTGTGTCCATTAGGGGTTGGTGCGTAATACAGGTCAATCATGAATCACATCTCCGTTTTAATTCAGAAAAACATCATGGACTGTATGGCAGGTGATCGCTTCACAGTGCGATGCGCTGTCAGAATAGCGTATTGGGGAACGGGCTCTTACCCTACCACTTCTACGATGGAAAAATAAGCGATGACGCACGTCGTTGAGCGATCTTTACCGGAAGCTCCTAGTCAACTTTGGTAGACTATTTTCGATAAAAGATGGGGAGGTTGTGAATATAAACACAGCTGAGATAAACATTGTGGAGATAACGATGAAGTTGATGTTTGCGTCCGATATACACGGTTCTCTCAGCGCGACAGAACGTGTGCTGGAGATCTTTGAGCAGAGTCATGCCGATTGGCTTATCCTGCTGGGCGATTTTCTCAATCATGGCCCGCGTAATCCGCTGCCGGAGACGTATCAACCCGCAGAGGTGGCAACGCGACTTAACGCCTTTGCGTCACATATTATCGCCGTGCGCGGGAATTGCGACAGCGAGGTGGATCAGATGTTATTGACCTTCCCGATCACGGCACCGTGGCAACATGTACTCTTACCGCAGAATCGTCTTTTCCTGACGCACGGTCATCTTTATCATCCAGATAATCTGCCGCCGTTACGCGTGGGGGATGTGCTGGTATATGGTCATACTCATATCCCAGTTGCCGAGCGACGCGGAGAATATTATTTATTCAATCCCGGCTCAGTAAGCTTGCCGAAAGGGGGATTTCCTGCGAGCTATGGCTTGCTTGAACAAGACACGCTTCGGGTTCTGCCGTTACACGGCCGCGAGCCTATTGCACAGGTCTCAATTAGACACTAATTTAGCATATACCCTGTTTTTGACCTTGAATAACGGCAAGGTAGCAGGGAATATTTACAGCAAAATCGATCATTTAAAACAGACGCGCGTAGCAACGTGCCAATACTAAAGGGTTTCAGAGGATGGCGGAACAAAGTCAGGCAGCAGGCACAGAGTGGGTTGATATCGTCAATGAAAACAACGAGGTAATTGCTCAGTCAAGTCGTCAGCAGATGCGTGTGCAGAGTCTTCGTCATCGTGCTACTTACATTGTTGTGCATGATGGAATGGGTAAAATTTTGGTGCAACGCCGGACCAAAATCAAAGATTTCTATCCAGGTTGGCTGGACGCGACCGCAGGTGGTGTGGTGCAAAGTGGTGAGCAAATGCTGGAATCCGCACGTCGTGAAGCGGAAGAAGAACTCGGTATTGCTGGCGTGCCATTCGCAGAGCACGGCTTGTTTTATTACGAAGGCGAGAATTGCCGAGTGTGGGGCGCGTTGTTTAGCTGCGTCACTCACGGACCATTTGCGTTACAGGAAGAAGAAGTGGACGAAGTAAGCTGGCTGACGCCACAGGAGATTACTGCACGCTGCGATGAATTTACGCCAGACTCGCTGAAAGCCCTGTCGTTGTGGCTGACGCGCTATAGCGATCGGGAATACGGTAAGCCAATTTCACGCAAGTTGAATGAGGCGGTTGAGGCTACAGAGGCATCTGTTGTGAATCATGGCAATGTTGATGATGAGAATGACAGCAACGTTGCTCCATCAGAGACGGATTCACAGAAATAATCAGGACCCGTTTCGCTGGGGCTTTTTTTCCGCTGCGGCATCTCTCCTTGCTCTTCTTCCAAATAAAAATGCCAGCCCGAAGGCTGGCATCAATTATCCACGCTCTCAAACAGATTAGATCTGTGTAGCCTGAATGGCAGTCAGGGCGACGGTGTAAACAATGTCGTCTACCAGTGCGCCACGAGACAGGTCGTTAACTGGTTTACGCATGCCTTGCAGCATTGGCCCGATAGAGATCAGGTCGGCTGAACGCTGTACCGCTTTGTAGGTGGTGTTACCGGTGTTCAGGTCAGGGAAGATGAACACGGTAGCTTTACCCGCAACAGGTGAGTTCGGTGCTTTAGACTGTGCAACGTCTGCCATGATAGCGGCGTCGTACTGCAACGGACCATCGATGACCAGATCAGGACGTTTTTCCTGCGCCAGACGGGTTGCTTCACGCACTTTCTCAACATCGCTACCTGCGCCGGAGTTACCGGTGGAGTAAGAGATCATGGCAACGCGTGGGTCGATGCCGAATGCCGTAGCGGAGTCCGCAGACTGGATAGCGATTTCAGCCAACTGCTCTGCGGTTGGATCTGGGTTGATGGCGCAGTCGCCGTAAACCAGAACCTGCTCAGGCAGCAGCATGAAGAAGACAGAAGATACCAGTGAGCTGCCCGGTGCTGTTTTGATCAGCTGCAACGGCGGACGGATGGTGTTAGCGGTGGTGTGAACGGCACCAGAAACCAGACCGTCAACTTCACCCTGTTCCAGCATCAGCGTACCCAGAACCACGTTGTCTTCGAGCTGTTCGCGCGCAACCACTTCGGTCATGCCCTTGCTTTTACGCAGTTCAACCAGACGCGCCACATAGCGCTCACGGACAACAATCGGATCGACGATTTCAATGCCTTTGCCCAGTTCTACGCCCTGAGCAGCTGCAACACGTTGAATTTCTTCTGGGTTACCGATCAGCACACAGTGAGCAATACCGCGTTCAGCACAGATAGCAGCGGCTTTAACCGTACGCGGCTCATCACCCTCTGGCAGCACGATGCGCTTACCAGCTTTACGCGCCAGCTCAGTCAACTGATAGCGGAACGCTGGTGGAGACAGGCGACGTGAACGCTCAGATTCTGCACTCAGGGAATCGATCCACTGGGTGTCGATATGGCGTGCAACGTATTCCTGTACTTTCTCTACGCGTTGACGGTCATCAGCCGGAACTTCAAGGTTGAAGCTTTGCAGGCTGAGTGAGGTCTGCCAGGTGTTGGTGTTGACCATAAATACAGGTAGGCCCGTCTGGAAGGCGCGTTCGCACAGCTTGGCAATGCTCGGATCCATTTCGTAGCCGCCGGTCAGCAGCAGGGCACCGATTTCCACGCCATTCATGGCAGCCAGACAAGCGGCAACCAGAACATCAGGGCGATCGGCGGAAGTCACCAGCAGTGAACCTGGACGGAAGTGCTCCAGCATATGAGGAATGCTGCGTGCACAGAAGGTAACGGATTTAACGCGACGCGTCTGAATATCACCTTCATTGATGATACGCGCATTCAGGTGCTTCGCCATATCAATGGCACGCGTAGCGATCAGGTCAAAGCTCCATGGAATGCAACCCAGCACCGGCAGCGGGCTGTTAGCGAACAGTTGCTTCGGATCGACGTTAGCAACGCTGGCTTTCGTGGAGTCATCAAAGATTTCAGACAGGTCAGGGCGAGTGCGTCCCTGTTCGTCTACCGGCGCATTCAGCTTGTTGATGATCACGCCAGTGATGTTTTTGTTTTTGCTGCCGCCGAAGCTGGAACGCGCCAGTTCGATGCGGTCTTTCAACTGGGCCGGGGAGTCGTTACCCAGTGCCAGTACGAAGACGATTTCTGCGTTCAGCGTTTTGGCGATTTCATAGTTCAATGCGTTAGCAAACTGGTGCTTACGAGTAGGAACCAGACCTTCAACCAGAACGACTTCGGCGTCTTTGGTATTTTCGTGATAGCGCGCGATGATTTCTTCCATCAGCACGTCTTGCTGGTTGGAGCTCAGCAGGGCTTCAACGCGGCTCATCGCCAGCGGCTCGGCGGCGTTGATGGCGGAATTTGCACGAATAATGGTGGTCGTTTGATCGGGCGTATTGTCGCCACTGCGCGGCTGGGCGATAGGTTTGAACACGCTCAGGCGAACGCCTTTCTGTTCCATGGAACGGATGACACCCAGGCTGACGCTTGTCAGACCGACGCTGGTGCCAGTTGGGATCAACATGATTATACGGGACACGGCCGAACCTCTTTACGGTTGCTCGTTAGTCAAAAACAACACCGTCAGCCTTGGCTGACGGTGTTGGAGGGGCTTGTTTTACGCGGTCAGACGGTAAGCGTCTTCAGCGATGACCAATTCTTCATTGGTCGGGATAACCAGCGCCGGACGGGTACCATCTTTAGCGATGTTGCCACCTTTACCGAAGCGTGCAGCCAGGTTGCGTTCGTGATCGACGTCGAAGCCCAGCAGACCCAGTTTTTTCAGTGACAGTTCACGCACCATTGCGGCGTTTTCACCGATACCACCAGTGAAAATGACGGCATCCAGACGACCTTCCATCAGCGCGGCATAGGAACCGATGTACTTAGCCAGACGATGGCAGTAAACGTCCATCGCACGTTTCGCGTCTGCTTTCGTCTCGTAGTTATCTTCAACGTAACGGCAGTCGCTGGTCACTTCAGTCAGACCCAACAGGCCAGATTCTTTGGTCAGCAATTTGTTGATTGCATCAACACTCATACCCAGTGCGTCGTGCAGGTGGAAAATGATCGCAGGATCGATATCACCACTACGTGTACCCATCACCAGACCTTCCAGCGGCGTCAGACCCATAGAAGTATCAACACATTCGCCGTTGCGGATTGCCGTAACGGAACCACCGTTGCCTAGGTGGCAAGTGATCACGTTCAGTTCTTCTACTGGCTTGTTCAGCACTTTTGCAGCTTCGCGGGAAACAAAGTAGTGACTGGTGCCGTGCGCGCCATAGCGACGGATATGGTTTTCTTTATACAGTTTGTACGGCAGTGCATAAAGGTAAGACTCTTCCGGCATGGTCTGGTGGAACGCGGTGTCGAAGACAGCAACGTTTTTATCAGCCAGGTGAGGGAAGGATTTCAGTGCTTCAGCGATGCCGATCAAGTGCGCCGGGTTGTGCAGAGGTGCAAAAGGTACGGAATCTTTGATACCCTGAAGAACATCATCAGTGATGATCGCGGATTGGGTGAACTTCTCACCGCCGTGAACGATACGGTGGCCGATAGCAACCAGTTGAGCTGACAGCTCTGGTTTCTGAGACAGAATGGTGTTGACGATGAAGTTCAGCGCTTCGCTGTGAGCGGCACCAGCACCCAGTTCGGCATCCTGTTTACCGCCGTCCATTTTCCATTTGATGCGGGCTTCTGGCAGGTGGAAACACTCGGCTAAACCAGACAGGTACTCTTCTCCGTTAATCGCATCGATGATGGCGAATTTCAGGGACGAACTACCGCAGTTAAGAACCAGTACTAACTTACTCGACATGGAAGTACCTACTTGTTATACATGGTTAAAAAATGTCATACAGGGCATAGCGTATCGCATGCCGCCGCTGGCATTTATGATTAACATCATGCCTTGGTGCGATACACCAGACACGATGATGAAATAGGGTCGATACGATGACGTATGTTATATCGGATAATCGTTACAACAGTTAATCGCTATAACTAATCTCTACAACTACTATCTACAACAACGTGACGTCGACCTGATGTAAACCGCAGCTTTAAAGCGATGGATAACCGCGTTATGGCCGTTGGCTGCGCTTATGTCGCGAAGGGAATTATACTCCTTGCGTGTAGTCATACTACTTTAGGTATACAGCGGCCAAAAGGCCGATCTAGGATACCGATAGCGTAAGGCAAACACAAAATATATTTTAACCTTATCAACTTGAGTTGTTGATTTGTGCAAAAGTTTTATTTTTTATCTGTAAAGTTGAGGTGTGGCTATGGCGACGAAACCAGACAGTAGAATCAGTTGGCTACAGCTACTCCAACGTGGGCAGCATTACATGAAAACGTGGCCGGCAGAAAAGCAACTGGCACCCGTCTTTCCTGAAAACCGCGTGGCGCGAGCGACGCAGTTCGGCATCCGCATTATGCCGCCGCTGGCGGTGTTTACCTTAACGTGGCAGATCGCGCTCGGCGGCCAGCTCGGCCCAGCCATCGCCACCGCACTCTTTGCCTGTAGTTTGCCATTGCAGGGGCTTTGGTGGCTTGGCCGCCGTTCCGTTACGCCCTTACCGCCGACGCTGGCACAGTGGTTCCATGACATTCGTCATAAGCTGCTGGAGTCAGGTCAGGCGTTAGCCCCATTGGAAGAAGCGCCGACGTACCAAGCGTTAGCGGATGTGCTGAAGCGGGCATTCAACCAGCTTGATAAAACCTTCCTTGATGATTTGTGATCGGCGTCAGGCTGTGTGCGGGTTGATGGCTATTTTTTTCTTTCCCCTGTTTCAAATCAAAGAAGCGGTGGCTACCGCTATCGTGACACGATTCAGTATGCGATTCTGCGGTTAATACCTATTTAGCGACATTGGCTTACACCAAAGAGGGTTCAGGAGAGCAACATGGAAATGACGAATGCCCAGAGATTAATCCTTTCAAACCAATACAAAATGATGACGATGCTCGATCCTGACAACGCCGAGCGCTATCGTCGGCTACAAACGATCATTGAGCGTGGTTACGGTTTGCAGATGCGCGAACTGGATCGTGAGTTTGGTGAGCTAACTGAAGACGTCTGCCGCACCATTATTAACATCATGGAAATGCACCATGCGCTGCAGGTGTCGTGGACCAATCTGAAAGATAAGCAGGATGTGGACGAACGGCGTCTGACCTTCCTGGGCTTTGATGCCGCAACGGAAGCGCGCTACCTCGGCTTTGTACGCTTTATGGTACATGTTGAAGGGCGCTACCCCCACTTTGATTCAGGCACGCATGGGTTTAACGCGCAGACAAAGATGTGGGAAAAATACAACAGAATGCTGGCGGTCTGGCAATCCTGCCCGCGCCAGTATCACTTGAGTGCGGTGGAGATCGCACAGGTCATCAACGCCTGATTAATGAATAAGGGGCTTTCTGTGGAGTGTAAAGGTTTTCTGTTCGACCTCGATGGTACGCTGGTCGATTCACTGCCGGCTGTAGAACGTGCGTGGATTAACTGGGCAAAAGATCACGGTATTGAACCACAGGAAGTGCTGGATTTTATTCATGGCAAGCAGGCCATCACATCCCTGCGTCACTTTCTTCAAGGGCAAAGCGAAGAAACGATTCAACAAGAATTTGATGCGCTGGAGAAAACGGAAGCGTCTGATACGCAGGGCATTGTTGCCATGCCAGGGGCTAAGGCGCTGTTGGAGCGTTTGGATGCGCTGGATATTCCCTGGGCGATTGTGACGTCTGGCACGGTGCCGATTGCCAGCGCGCGCCATCATCGTGGAGAACTGCCTGCTCCTCGTGCCTTTATTACGGCGGAGCAGGTTGCCAAAGGTAAGCCTCATCCTGATGCCTATTTACTTGGTGCGCAGCAGTTAGGGTTGAAACCGGAAGAGTGTGTCGTCGTTGAGGATGCGCCCGCGGGTGTGTTGTCTGGTCTGGCCGCGGGTTGCAAGGTCATTGCGGTAAAAGCCCCCGCAGATACGCCAAAACTGGATCAGGTCGATCTGGTACTGGATTCGCTGGAGCAGATAGAAATAGAGACATTACCGAACGGTGCTAAGGTACTTCTGCGCCAGTAGGTCGTCTGTAACCTCATGACAAAACGGTAAGTAAATATGATCAGACCTTGCACCCGCGAGGTTTTTTTATGGCAGACTATACCTGCCATACTTCAAGCTGCCTGTGTGTTGGCTCCCTTTTTCAGGGTATGCGAATCCACACCTCTCAATATGCATTTTTCCGTCAGGGGAACCGTTTTGAATAGCGAACTTCTCTGGGTTTTATCCCTGTTGCTGATCGCCATTGTGTTGTTTACCACCAATAAATTACGCATGGACGTCGTAGCATTGTTGGTCATTATCGTGTTTGTACTGAGCGGCACGCTGACGCTATCTGAAGCGTTGGTCGGGTTCAGTGATCCTAATGTGATATTGATTGCGGCCCTGTTTGTGATTGGTGAGGGGTTGGTTCGTACCGGTGTTGCTTATCAGGTTGGTGATTGGCTGGTTCGCGTGGCGGGCAGCGCTGAGATGAAGATGCTGATCTTACTGATGGTCACTGTTGCGTTGCTGGGGGCCTTCATGAGTTCCACCGGGGTTGTCGCGATTTTTATTCCCGTGGTGTTGAGTGTTTCCGCACGGATGAAGATTTCCCCCGGAAGGCTGATGATGCCGCTGAGTTTCGCCGGGTTGATTAGCGGCATGATGACGCTGGTAGCGACGCCGCCGAATATGGTGGTGAGCAGCGAGTTGATACGTGAAGAGGTGGCAGGTTTCGGGTTCTTTAGCGTGACGCCGATAGGGATAGTGGTATTGCTGTTGGGTGTGGCGTATATGATGGTGGCGCGTTACTGGCTTGGCGGCGCGGAGACAGCCACAGCAAAAGAAGTGTGGAAGAGAAGAACGTTCCGCGATCTGATTCGTGATTATCGGCTGACGGGCAGGGCGCGTCGGCTGGCGATTCGTCCGGGGTCGCCTTTTATCGGTCATCGGCTGGATGATTTACGCCTGCGTCAGCGCTTTGGGGCGAACGTGGTGGGGATTGAACGCTGGCGTAAGTTTCGCCGCGTGATGATCAGCGTAGTGGGCAATACCGAACTTCGCCTGAACGATGTTCTACTGATCGACATGTCAGCATCGGAAGTGGATTTACGTGAATTTTGTACCGCGCAGCGGCTGGAACCTATGGTGCTGCGCGGTGAGTATTTTTCTGAGCAGGCTCGTGATGTGGGGATGGCGGAAGTCTCGTTGATTCCTGATTCCGAGCTGTTGGGAAAAACGCTGTACGACGTTGGCTTCCGCAGCCGCTATGGACTGAGCGTCGTGGGGATCCGCCGGTCAGGTGAAGCGATGGAAGGTATCCTTGCCGATGAACCGCTCCAGCTCGGTGATATTCTGCTGGTGATGGGCGACTGGCGCATGATCCGGCAGTTACATACACAGAAAAACGACTTCCTTTTGCTTAATCTTCCTGCCGAAGTGGATGACGTTGCGCCCGCGGTGAGTCAGGCTCCACATGCGCTATTTTGTCTTGCACTGATGGTGGCGATGATGCTGACGGATGAAATACCCAATGCGGTCGCTGCGCTGATCGCCTGTTTGCTGATGGGTAAATTCCGCTGTATCGACATGGAGAGTGCTTATCGAGCTATTCACTGGCCGAGCATTATTCTTATCGTCGGAATGATGCCGTTTGCGCTAGCGTTGCAGCAAACTGGCGGTGTCGCGCTGATCGTTAAAGGGCTGATGGATGTTGCCGGGAACGCTGGGCCGCATGTGATGCTGGTTTGCTTATTCGTACTGTGTGCGGTGATCGGTCTGTTTATTTCCAACACGGCGACGGCGGTGCTGATGGCACCCATTGCGATTGCCGCGGCGAAGCAGATGGGCGTGTCACCGTATCCCTTTGCGATGATCATTGCGATTGCGGCATCCGCCGCATTTATGACGCCAGTCTCGTCACCGGTGAATACGCTGGTATTGGGGCCGGGCGGTTATAAATTCGGGGACTTTGTGCGCGTTGGCGTCCCCTTTACCGTTCTGGTGATGCTGGTCAGCGTGGTAATGGTGCCGTGGTTGTATCCGTTCTGACGGTGTTTTTCCGTTATAGCGGATGCCTGTTATAGCGGCGTTCGTTATAACGGGGAGTCCTGACTGATTTCGTCAAGCGACAGGCTAAAACTGGGCACGAAGACCGTCATGAAATAGTCCATTTCCGGACTGTGGCGCAGCTGCAAGGTTTTTTCCAACCGCGCTTTGGCCAGCGTGAACTCTGTATTTCCTGCGGATAATTCTTCCAGACACTTCAGGTAGGCGCAGAGTGCGTCGGCCTGCTTAACGATAGCGCGTTCTTCTTCGCTGGTGTAATTGTCATCCAGCAGCATCTGATAATCCTGCTGGAGCTCTTCCGGTAACATCTCAACCAGTTTCTGCTGCGCAATCTTCTCTATTTTCTTGTACTCATGTGCGATCTGTGCGTTGTAATACTTGATTGGCGTCGGCATGTCGCCGGTCAGCACCTCGCTGGCATCATGATACATCGCCAGAAGTGCGATGCGTTCTGCGTTCAGGTCACCCTCGAATTTGCGGTTTTTGATGACCGCCAGCGCATGCGCGACGAAGGCGACCTGAAGGCTGTGCTCGGAGACGTTTTCCGTGCGCACATTACGCATGAGCGGCCAGCGGCTGATGAGTTTTAAACGAGATAAGTGGGCGAAAAAGTGGCTCTGATCCATGGCGTTCTCTCAGACAACAGCACGGTGAAATTGCGATATCGTGGGCGTCTATTGTGAGGACTTACTAGAGATTATGCAAACGAAGGCAGGTTTTCGCCGGGCGATGATTACCCGGCGAAGACAGGTACAACAATTGGGTTGGGTTACTGGTGATAGTGCCCCAAGAAACGCCCTAATTTATGGATTGCCATGTCCAGTTCATCGATGCGAGGCAGCGTGACGATGCGAACATGGTCTGGGTAAGGCCAGTTAAATGCGGTTCCCTGCACTAGCAACACTTTTTCCTGTAACAGGAGATCCAGCACCAGTTTTTGGTCGTCATGGATATTAAAGCGTTTGGCATCAATGCGTGGGAACATATATAGCGCGCCGCGCGGTTTTACGCACGAGACGCCGGGAATCTGATTGATCAATTCCCAGGAACGGTTGCGCTGCTCGTACAGGCGTCCGCCGGGCTGAATAAATTCGCTGATGCTCTGATAGCCGCCCAGCGCAGTCTGAATCGCATGCTGCATTGGCACGTTAGCGCACAGCCGCATGGAAGCCAGCATTTCCAGCCCTTCAATATAGCCTTTGGCGTGTTTTTTCGGACCGTTCAGTACCATCCAGCCTTGACGGAAACCCGCTACACGGTACGTCTTGGACAGGCCGTTGAACGTGACTGTCAGCAGATCCGGCGCGAGTGCGGCAATAGAGTGATGCTGCGCGTCGTCATACAGAATTTTGTCGTAAATTTCGTCGGCGAAGATGATCAGGTTATGTTCGCGTGCAATCGCCACGATATCCAACAGCAGCTCTTTGCTGTAGACCGCGCCCGTTGGGTTGTTCGGGTTGATAATGACAATACCGCGAGTATTGGACGTGATCTTTTTGCGGATGTCATCCAGGTCGGGGAACCAATCGGAGGACTCATCGCAGAGGTAGTGAACAGCGTTGCCGTTAGACAGAGAAACGGCGGCGGTCCAAAGTGGGTAGTCCGGTGCAGGAACCAGCATTTCATCGCCCGGATTAAGCAGTGCCTGCATGGATTGCACGATGAGCTCGGACACGCCGTTGCCGATATAGACGTCTTCAACCGTAATATCGCGCATATCCCGCGCCTGATAATGCTGAACGATGGCTTTGCGGGCGGAATAGAGGCCTTTGGAATCACAGTAGCCCTGTGCGGTTGGCAGGTTACGGATGACATCGACCAGAATTTCGTCCGGTGCTTCAAAGCCGAAAGGGGCTGGGTTGCCAATATTCAGCTTAAGAACTTTATTACCTTCTTCTTCAAGCCGTTTGGCTTCCTTTAATACTGGGCCACGGATGTCATAGCATACGTTCTCCAGTTTCTTGGATTTTTCAATCGGAGACATAAATAGTACGAACCTTCTGCAGAGAGCGCATATTCCCATACGGAATAGCATAACCTGCTTAATGTACTCCTCCTGTAGTACCTTTTGAAGAATGATTATCGCTTTTGCTGCAAATGGTTGCGCATCTACACTATATGGTTGTGTACTCGTTGGATGGTGCGATATGGTAAAGGGGCGGACGACTATTCATGCCGCACTTTTTTAGCGCCAGAATAGGGTGACAGGGAAGGCTCATTTATTTAAGCGTGAAGCGTATTTATTTCGCAAGGTGAAATAAAGAGAAAGTGTCGTTGTTATTGAATGAAGGATTAAGACTGGTGAGCCATTTAATTAGTGATGTCTTACCAATGGAAAGGCGATAGGGGTAACGAAATATAAGTATTTTTTTGCCCTTATCGTGCGTCTGCGATAGTGTCTTTAAATGTATCGGTCATTACCTGTACATGTAATAAAACACCAGGAATATTTTGTTAAAATTAAAATAGATAAGTGAAAAATCGTATGACCAGTGTAAATCGACCAATACTTAATCTCGATCTTGATTTATTGAGGACGTTTGTTGCCGTTGCAGATTTAAATACATTTGCAGCGGCGGCGACCGCAGTCAATCGGACTCAATCGGCTGTCAGCCAGCAGATGCAACGGCTGGAGCAGCTCATCGGAAAGGAGCTTTTTGCTCGGCACGGGCGTAATAAATTGCTAACCGAACACGGTATCCAGTTTTTGGGTTATGCCAGAAAAATATTACAATTCAATGATGAAGCCTGTATTTCATTAATGTACAGCGATATTCAGGGAACGTTGACCATCGGGGCGTCTGACGATACGGCAGACACCATCCTTCCTTATATTTTGCATCGGGTGACATCGGTATTTCCTAAGCTCTCCATCAATGTCAGCGTAAAACGCAGCGCTGAAATGATGGAAATGCTGAATCAGGGGAAAATAGATCTGGTCATTACCACAATGAACGGAGTGGTGTTTCCTCATGTGTTATTACGGAGCTCCCCGACGTTATGGTATTGCGCGGCGGATTATCAGTTCCGATCGCAAGAACCTGTCCCCTTGGTTGTTTTGGATGAACCCAGTCCTTTCCGTTCCTTGGCGACGCAGCAACTGACGGCCGCAGGGATTCCCTGGAAAATCGCCTACGTGGCTTCAACGCTATCTGCAGTGCGAGCGGCGGTGAAGGCTGGCATGGGTATCACCGTGCGTTCGGTGGAAATGATGAGCCCGGAACTGCGGGTGCTGGGTGAAGAAGAAGGATTGCCGAGATTGCCTGAAACACGTTATTTCCTCTGCCAGAATCCTAACCAGGAGAACGAACTGGCGACGGCAATTTTCAATGTGATTGAATCAGGGAAGCCCTCTCACATTACGCCTGTCAGTATGTTAGCAAACAGCATGAATGATAAGCTGTCTTCCGATCCGTCGCTGAAGGACGCGATCTAATCGTATGGGTAGTTAACTATCATTCGGGGAGGGTAGGGATACACCCCGAATGATGATGATTTATGACTAAGGTGTTAAACCTGCATTGGCAGCGTTTTATTGCCCTGATTTCTTCACGCCGATCCCACTTTGCGGTTTCCATTTCACATCAATAGGCTAGGTGTAGCGAGATAAATAGCTCTGCTGAATTATAAAACGCCGGTTCTTTTTTTTTAAAAAGATGTTATGAAAACTGGTGTCCCGTCTTGTTCAGCATCTCGTGGTTTTTTTACTAACTAAATTGGTAAAAATGTGTGCTGGATCAAAAAATACCCCTAATAACCCCATGGGAGAACAGGCATTTTCTGTGAAAATGGTATAGTGACACAGTGAACTTGCTCCCTGTGTCGCTGCACGTTGGTTAACCGACAAAAGGACTGACTCGATTTAGCTATGGGTGAGAACACAAAATGTTAACAAAACAGCGTGCATGTAAAGTAATGTACTGTTATTTTTAGTAAGGTTGAAAAAAAGGTTACAAATTTAGGGGCTCAACCATACCAAGCAAGGCTTACCTGATACGTTTCCATGCTTTTTTGTGGTTATTAATCCTTCCTTTTAATCGATGTGGCGCATTAACTGCCGATAATAGAGCAGGGATGTTACCCGCCACTTTTGATGAGTAAGCAAAGAGAATGTCAACAACTACTGAAATCCTCGCCCATCATTGGGCATTTGGGCTATTCCTTATCATTGCCGTAGGCCTTTGCGTCTTCATGCTGACCGGTGGATTCTTGCTGGGGGGGAGAGCCAGAGCCAGGGCCAAAAACGTACCTTATGAATCTGGGATCGACTCAGTGGGTTCAGCGCGGTTACGTCTATCTGCTAAATTTTATCTTGTCGCTATGTTCTTCGTTATCTTCGACGTTGAAGCCCTCTATCTCTACGCTTGGGCGGTGTCTATCAAAGAGAGCGGCTGGATTGGCTTCATTGAAGCAACCATTTTCATTTTGGTGCTGTTGGCTGGTTTGATTTATCTGGTTCGCGTTGGGGCACTTGACTGGACCCCGGTACGTTCCAAGAGACAAGTCGTTAAATCAGACATCATCAACACTACCAACACTCATCCGCAGTAACAGCGAGGCATTTTAAGATGGACTATACGCTCACCCGCATAGAGCCGGACGGTGAGAATGACCGTTATCCCCTGCAACGTCAGGAGATCGTTTCCGACCCTCTGGAGCAACATGTTCACCGTAGTGTCTACATGGGCAAACTGGAACATGCATTACACGATACGGTGAACTGGGGGCGTCAGAACTCCCTGTGGCCGTACAACTTCGGCCTTTCCTGTTGCTACGTAGAAATGGTGACGTCATTTACTGCCGTTCATGACGTGGCGCGTTTTGGTGCTGAAGTTTTACGTGCGTCGCCACGTCAGGCTGACTTCATGGTCGTAGCGGGAACCTGTTTTACCAAAATGGCCCCCGTTATTCAGCGTCTGTACGAGCAAATGCTTGAGCCTAAATGGGTTATTTCCATGGGGGCCTGTGCAAACTCCGGTGGTATGTACGATATCTATTCCGTTGTTCAGGGTGTAGATAAATTCCTGCCTGTTGATGTGTATATTCCGGGCTGCCCTCCACGTCCTGAAGCCTACATGCAAGCGCTGTTGCTGCTGAAAGAATCCATCGGTAAAGAACGCCGCCCTCTGTCATGGGTGGTAGGTGAACAGGGCGTTTACCGTGCCAATATGCAATCTGAGCGTGAGCGCAAACGCGGCGAGCGAATCGCGGTGACCAACCTGCGTTCGCCTGATGAGATTTGACCTGTAGATGATAAACCCGGTGACCGTGTAATACCTCGATAATAGTGTGCGGTCATTATCAGATACAGAAATAGCACATTTAATGTGGTGACATATTTATGACAGATTTAACGACACACGATCTCGCTCAGCCAGGCTGGGAAACCCGCGATCACCTTGACGATCCGGTCGTTGGCGAGCTGTGTAACCGTTTTGGACCAGATGCATTTACTGTACAAGCAACCCGCACAGGCATTCCCGTTGTGTGGGTCAAACGTGAGCAATTACTGGACGTTGTCGCATTCCTGAAAAAGCAGCCGAAGCCTTATGTCATGCTGTTTGACCTGCACGGTATGGATGAGCGTCTGCGCACTCACCGTGAAGGCTTGCCTGCTGCTGACTACTCCGTCTTTTATCACATCATTTCCATCGAGCGTAACCGCGACATTATGCTGAAAGTCGCGTTGGCCGAGAGCGATCTGCATGTACCGACTGTGACCAAGCTGTTCCCGAATGCCAACTGGTATGAGCGTGAAACGTGGGAAATGTTTGGTATTACGTTCAACGGTCACCCGCACCTGACGCGCATCATGATGCCGCAGACGTGGGAAGGGCACCCGTTGCGTAAAGATTACCCAGCGCGTGCGACCGAATTCGATCCTTTCGTGCTGACCAAGCAGAAAGAAGATCTGGAAATGGAATCGCTGACGTTCAAACCGGAAGAGTGGGGAATGAAACGTGGCACTGAAAATGAGGACTTCATGTTCCTCAACCTCGGCCCAAACCACCCATCTTCACACGGTGCATTCCGTATTATCCTGCAGTTAGATGGCGAAGAAATCGTCGACTGCGTGCCTGACGTGGGTTACCACCATCGCGGTGCGGAGAAAATGGGTGAACGCCAGTCTTGGCACAGTTACATCCCTTATACCGACCGTATTGAATACCTTGGCGGCTGCGTTAACGAAATGCCGTATGTGCTTGCCGTCGAAAAACTGGCGGGTATTGAGGTGCCGGATCGCGTTAAAACGATTCGCGTGATGCTGTCTGAGCTGTTCCGCATTAATAGCCACCTGCTGTATATCAGTACCTATATTCAGGACGTCGGTGCGATGACACCGGTGTTCTTTGCGTTTACTGACCGCCAGAAAATTTACGATTTGGTTGAAGCGATTACCGGCTTCCGTATGCACCCAGCGTGGTTCCGTATTGGCGGTGTGGCGCACGATCTGCCACGAGGCTGGGAACGTCTGCTGCGTGAATTCCTCGACTGGATGCCGAGCCGCTTGGATACCTATGTTAAGGCCGCGCTGCAGAACACCATCCTGAAAGGCCGTACTCAGGGTGTCGCTGCCTACAATGCGAAAGAAGCGTTGGATTGGGGCGTAACGGGAGCGGGTTTGCGTGCGACAGGTATCGGTTTTGACGTGCGCAAATGGCGTCCGTATTCCGGTTATGAAAACTTCGACTTTGAAGTGCCCGTTGGCGACGGCATCAGCGATTGCTATAGCCGCGTGATGCTGAAGGTTGAAGAACTTCGCCAGAGCCTGCGTATTCTGGATCAGTGCCTCAAGAACATGCCAGAAGGGCCGTTCAAAGCGGATCACCCGCTGACGACGCCGCCGCCAAAAGAGCGCACGTTGCAGCATATCGATACGCTGATTAACCACTTCCTTCAGGTTTCCTGGGGACCGGTTATGCCTGCCAATGAATCATTCCAGATGGTTGAGGCAACAAAGGGCATTAACAGCTATTACCTGACCAGTGACGGCGGCACGATGAGCTACCGTACCCGTATTCGCACGCCGAGCTACGCACATCTGCAACAGATTCCTTCTGTTATTCGCGGATGTCTGGTATCCGATCTGATCGTTTACCTCGGCAGTATTGATTTCGTTATGTCAGATGTGGACCGCTAACTATGCCTGATCACAACATGCCTGATAACAATATTTCTGAACGCAACATTTCTGATAACAACGTTTTTGTGTTGAGCGACGTCGAACGTGACGCCATTGAGCACGAAAAACATCACTACGAAGATGCGCGTGCGGCGTCAATTGAAGCACTAAAAATTGTGCAGAAAGAACGCGGCTGGGTACCGGATGGCGCTATCAACGCGATTGCCGATGTGCTGGGCATTCCTGCCAGTGACGTGGAAGGCGTAGCGACGTTCTATAGCCAGATTTTCCGTCAGCCTGTCGGGCGTCATGTTATTCGCTATTGCGACAGCGTCGTGTGCCACATCAATGGCTATCAGGGCGTTCAGGCCGCGCTTGAGCGTAAGCTCAGCATCAAACCGGGACAGACAACGTTCGATGGACGTTTCACGCTGTTGCCGACCTGCTGCCTGGGGAACTGTGACAAGGGACCGTCAATGATGATTGACGAAGATACCCATACCCATGTGACGCCGGAAGGAATTGAATCGTTATTGGAGCAGTATCAATGAGTAAAAACATTGTTCTGACTGCTGAGCAGCATCCTCTGACCTGGCGTTTACGCGCAGACAAACAGCCGGTATGGCTGGATGAATATCGCAGCAAAAACGGCTATGTCGCGGCGCAAAAAGCGTTAACCGGCATGGCGCAGGATGAAGTGGTCTCACTGGTTAAAGACGCTGGCCTGAAAGGGCGTGGCGGCGCGGGCTTTTCAACAGGCTTGAAGTGGAGCCTGATGCCGAAAGACGAAAGCATGAACATCCGCTACCTGCTGTGTAACGCGGATGAGATGGAGCCAGGGACTTATAAAGACCGTCTGCTGATGGAGCAAGAGCCCCATCTGCTGGTTGAAGGTATGCTGATTAGCGCCTTTGCGCTGAAAGCCTACCGCGGCTACATCTTCCTGCGCGGCGAATACATCGAAGCGGCTGTCCACCTGCGTCGTGCAATCGAAGAAGCGAAAGCGGCGGGTCTGCTGGGTAAAAATATTCTGGGCAGCGGGTTCGATTTCGAGCTGTTCGTGCACACGGGCGCTGGGCGTTACATCTGCGGTGAAGAAACTGCACTGATTAACTCACTGGAAGGCCGTCGTGCCAACCCACGCTCTAAGCCGCCGTTCCCGGCGTCTGCGGGTGTTTGGGGTAAACCAACCTGCGTCAACAACGTGGAAACGCTGTGTAACGTACCGGCGATTATCGAACACGGTGCGGCGTGGTATCAGGGGCTGTCTGCGGGTAAAAGTAAAGATGCAGGCACGAAACTGATGGGCTTCTCCGGTCGCGTCAACAATCCGGGCCTGTGGGAACTGCCATTCGGCACCACGGCGCGTGAGATTCTGGAAGACTACGCGGGCGGTATGCGCGATGGTCTGAAGCTGAAAGCCTGGCAGCCGGGTGGCGCGGGTACGGATTTCCTGACGGAAAGCCATCTCGATCTGCCAATGGATTTTGAGCACATTGCGAAAGCCGGTAGCCGTATGGGTACAGCGCTGGCGATGGCCGTCGATCACGAGATCAATATGGTCTCGCTGACGCGCAATCTGGAAGAGTTCTTCGCCCGTGAATCCTGCGGCTGGTGTACGCCGTGCCGTGATGGCCTGCCGTGGAGCGTGAAGATTCTGCGTGCGCTGGAGAAGGGCGAAGGTCAGCCCGGCGATATCGAAACGCTGGAGCAGCTTTGCCGCTTCCTCGGACCGGGTAACACCTTCTGTGCGCATGCGCCGGGTGCGGTTGAGCCGCTGCAAAGTGCCATCAAATATTTCCGGGAAGAATTCGAAGCGGGTATCTCTAAACAGTATTTAGGCAACGTCAAAACGATTGGCGGTATTCAGCCTAACCTGTTGAAAGAGCGCTGGTAAGCTATCGCTCAATACGTGCGAGATGCAGTGAATGTATCCGCAGGGTGGCGCAAATAAGCCACCCTCTATAAACCCAATAGATTTCAGGCGCAGATAGCCAACGCATTTGTGATTTGAAAGATGAGGGTATACAGAATTTTTGATTAGCGCTCGTGGCAACACGAGCCATTATGGAAGCATGCTGACTATGGCTACTATTCATGTAGACGGCAAAGAGTATGAAGTAAATGGAGCGGACAACCTTCTGGAAGCTTGTCTGACTCTGGGACTTGATATTCCTTACTTTTGCTGGCACCCCGCGCTCGGGAGCGTCGGATCCTGCCGCCTCTGTGCGGTAAAACAGTATCAAAACGCGGAAGACACCCGCGGTCGTCTGGTGATGTCTTGTATGACACCGGCAACCCAGGGAACGTTCATCGCGATTGAAGATGAAGAAGCGAAGCTATTTCGTAAGACGATAGTTGAGTTTCTGATGACCAACCACCCGCACGATTGCCCAGTGTGTGAGGAAGGCGGTAACTGTCATTTGCAGGATATGACGGTCATGACGGGTCAAAATTTCCGTCGCTATCGTTTCACCAAGCGTACCCACCGCAATCAGGATCTCGGCCCATTCATTTCTCATGAAATGAACCGCTGTATCGCGTGCTATCGCTGCGTGCGTTACTACAAAGACTATGCGGATGGCAAAGATCTCGGTGTTTACGGCGCGCACGACAACGTCTATTTCGGTCGCCCAGAAGATGGCACGCTGGAAAGCGAATTCTCCGGTAACCTAGTTGAAGTGTGTCCTACCGGCGTCTTCACCGATAAAACGCACTCTGAGCGCTATAACCGTAAATGGGATATGCAATTTGCACCGAGCGTCTGCCAACAGTGCAGCATCGGCTGTAATACCAGCCCCGGTGAGCGCTATGGTGAGCTGCGTCGTATCGAAAACCGCTTTAACGGTAGCGTAAACCACTATTTCCTGTGTGACCGCGGCCGTTTTGGTTACGGCTACGTTAATCAGAAAGACCGTCCGAGCCAGCCGCTGCAACGTCGCGGTGATGACTGGATCGCGCTGAATGCCGATCAGGCACTGCAAGGTGCGGCGGATGTGCTGCGTCAGGCGAAGAAAACGATTGGTATCGGTTCGCCGCGTGCCAGCATCGAAAGCAACTTCGCTTTGCGTGAGCTGGTAGGGGCTGAGAACTTCTACACTGGTATTGCACAGGAAGAACAAAATCGTCTGCAACTGATCCTGAAAGTGCTGCGCGAAAGCGGGGTGAGAACGCCAGCGCTGCGTGAAATCGAAGGCTACGATGCGGTTCTGATTCTGGGTGAAGACTTGACGCAGACGGGGGCGCGTATCGCACTGGCCGTTCGTCAAGCCGTTAAAGGCAAAGCCCGTGAAATGGCAGCAGCGCAGAAAGTGGCTGACTGGCAGATCGCGGCGATCATGAACATTGGTCAACACGCCAAGCATCCATTGTTTGTCACTAACGTAGACAGCACTCGTCTGGACGACATCGCCGCATGGAACTACCGGGCGCCGGTTGCCGATCAGGCGCGTCTTGGTTTTGCTATTGCACACGGTCTGGATAACAGCGCGCCGGCCGTTACCGATCTGGCTGCGGGCCTTGACCAGAAAGTCGATATCATCGTACAGGCGCTGGCCGGTGCGAAAAAACCACTCATCATCTCCGGCACCAATGCTGGCAGCGAAGAAGTCATCTCTGCGGCGGCAAACGTTGCCAAGGCGCTGAAGAATCGCGGTTCTGACGTCGGTATTACCTTCGTTGCTCCTGCTGCTAACAGCATCGGGCTGTCAATCATGGGCGGCGGTTCGCTGGATGAGGCGCTGGCGCAGTTGGAAAATGGTGACGCCGATAGCGTGGTGGTGCTGGAGAACGATCTCTACCGCCATGCACCTATCGCGCGCGTTGATGCCGCGCTGGAAAAAGCGGAGAACCTGATTGTGGTTGACCACCAGCGTACCCGCATTATGGACAAGGCCAGCATGATTCTGTCCGCTGCCAGCTTTGCTGAAAGCGACGGTACGCTGATTAACCAGGAAGGTCGCGCTCAGCGTTTCTTCCAGGTTTATGACCCAACGTACTACAACGACAAAGTCGTGATGCTAGAGAGCTGGCGCTGGCTGCACTCGCTGTACATCACTTACAACAGCCGTCAGGTTGACTGGACGCAGTTGGATAACGTGATTGATGCGTGTGCTGCTGCACTGCCGCAGTTGGCTGCGATCAAAGAGGCCGCGCCGGATGCTTCGTTCCGTATTCGTGGTCAGAAACTGTCGCGTTCACCGATTCGCTCCAGTGGCCGTACCGCGATGCGCGCTAACATCAGCGTGCATGAACCGCGTCAACCTGTCGATAAAGACACGATGTTTGCCTTCTCAATGGAAGGGAATAACAGTCCGACAGCCAATCGTCAGCAGATTCCGTTTGCCTGGGCACCAGGCTGGAACTCACCGCAAGCCTGGAACAAATTCCAAGATGAAGTAGGTGGACATTTGCGTCATGGCGATCCGGGTGTGCGTCTGATCGAAGCGGGCGAAGGTTCTCTGGCGTATTTCGACAACATTCCTGCGGCTTTCGTCCCACAAGCGGGTCAATGGCGTGTTGCGCCTTACTATCACCTGTTTGGTAGTGATGAAATGTCACAGCGTTCCGATGTGATTCAACAGCGTATGCCAGAGCCTTACGTGATGGTGAACCCGGCTGATGCCGCGACGCTGGGTGTGAATGCGGGGGCGTTGCTGGAGTTGACCTGTGCAGGACAAACGCTGCGTTTGCCACTGCGCTTAAGTGCGGAATTGAGTCAGGGACAGGTTGGTTTACCGCTGGGCTTGCCGGGCATTGCGCCGGTACTGGCGGGTGCAACCGTTGAAAATCTGCGGGAGGCCGCACAATGAGTTGGTTAACACCGGAATTAACCGAGATTCTGATCTCCGTCGGAAAAGCGATCGTGATTCTGCTGGTTGTGGTGACCTGTGGTGCATTCATGAGTATGGGTGAACGTCGACTGCTTGGTCTCTTCCAAGGACGTTATGGACCGAACCGGGTAGGTTGGGGCGGTTCATTGCAGCTCGTCGCTGACATGATCAAAATGTTCTTCAAAGAAGACTGGGTGCCGAATTTTACCGATAAGGTGATCTTCACGCTGGCGCCGATGATCGCGTTTACGTCAATGCTGATTGCCTTTGCGATTGTGCCGATTACGCCAACCTGGGGTGTCGCCGATCTGAATATCGGTATCCTGTTCTTCCTGATGATGGCGGGTTTAGCCGTTTACGCTGTGCTGTTTGCTGGCTGGTCGAGTAACAACAAATACTCGCTGCTGGGTGCGGTACGTGCTTCTGCTCAGACCGTGAGTTATGAAGTGTTCATCGGCCTGTCGCTGATGGGGGTTGTCGCGCAGGCGGGCTCGTTCAACATGCGTGACATCGTTGATTCTCAGGGGCACCTGTGGAACGTTATCCCGCAGTTCTTCGGCTTTATTACGTTTGCCATCGCAGGCGTGGCGGTGTGTCACCGTCACCCGTTTGACCAGCCTGAAGCTGAACAGGAAATTGCTGATGGTTACCACATTGAATATTCCGGTATGAAATTCGGTCTGTTCTTTGTTGGGGAATATATCGGGATCGTTACGGTTTCTGCGCTGATGGTAACGCTGTTCTTCGGTGGCTGGCATGGTCCAATCCTGCCTCCATTTGTCTGGTTCGCGCTGAAAACGGGCTTTTTCATGATGATGTTCATCCTGATTCGTGCTTCGTTACCCCGTCCGCGTTATGACCAGGTGATGTCTTTCGGTTGGAAAGTCTGTCTGCCGATAACGCTTTTGAATCTGCTGGCGACAGCGGCCGTTATTTTGTACAACGCTTAAGAAGGGGTGAATAAACCATGACATTGAAAGAGTTAGTGGTTGGTTTCGGCACCCAGATACGCAGTATCTGTATGGTGGGTTCGAATGCTTTCAAGAAGCGCGAAACCAGAATGTATCCCGAAGAGCCTGTGAATCCACCGCCGCGCTACCGTGGTCGTATCGTGCTGACGCGCGATCCCGATGGTGAAGAGCGTTGCGTTGCCTGCAACCTGTGTGCGGTGGCCTGTCCGGTCGGCTGTATTTCATTGCAGAAAGCGGAAACCAAAGATGGTCGCTGGTATCCCGAGTTCTTCCGCGTCAACTTCTCACGCTGCATTTTCTGTGGCTTCTGCGAAGAAGCGTGCCCGACAACCGCTATCCAGCTGACGCCGGATTTCGAGATGGGTGATTACAAACGTCAGGATCTGGTGTACGAGAAAGAAGATCTGCTGATATCGGGGCCGGGTAAATATCCGGAATACAATTTCTACCGGATGGCTGGTATGGCAATCGATGGGAAAGACAAAGGCGAAGCGGAAAACGAAGCCAAACCCATTGATGTCAAAGGCCTGTTGCCCTAAGGAGCTAGCATGGAATTCGCTTTTTATACCACAGGCTTGATTGCGATATTGGCGACGTTGCGCGTCATTACGCATACCAACCCTGTGCATGCACTGTTGTATATGGTCACCTCGCTGATGGCGATTGCGGGCGTCTTTTTCTCGCTGGGGGCTAACTTTGCCGGCGCGTTGAGCATTATCGTTTATGCCGGCGCCATCATGGTGCTGTTCGTATTCGTCGTCATGATGCTCAACCTCGGTAACTCCGTGGAAGAACAAGAACGGAATTGGCTGAAACCCAGCGCTTGGGTAGGACCTGGTATTCTTTCTCTGGCGCTGCTGGTGATTGTCGTCAACGCGATTCTCAGTCTGAAAGAGCAGGGAATCACTGGCACGCCTGTTGAGGCGAAAGCCGTAGGTATCAGCCTGTTCGGGCCTTATGTTCTGGCCGTTGAATTAGCGTCAATGCTGCTGCTGGCAGGATTGGTTGTCGCTTTCCACATTGGTCGTGAAGATAAACGTGGTGACGTTGTCAGTAAAGAAGGCGCGAACCAGGACGTTGAGAAGAAAATAACGGGGGAACGCGCATGATTCCGTTACAACATGGGTTGATTTTAGCCGCTATCCTGTTTGTTCTGGGGCTGACTGGTCTGTTAATTCGTCGTAACCTGCTGTTTATGTTGATTAGTCTCGAAATTATGATCAACGCTGCCGCGCTGGCATTTGTCGTCGCGGGAAGTTACTGGCAGCAGCCGGATGGTCAGGTGATGTACATTCTGGCGATTACGCTGGCAGCGGCTGAGGCCAGTATTGGTCTGGCGCTGTTGTTACAGATGTATCGTCGTCGTCAGACCCTGAATATTGATACAGTCAGTGAGATGCGCGGATGAACTTACTCTATTTAACAATACTCTTCCCGCTGCTCGGCTTTCTGTTGCTGGCATTTTCCCGTGGTCGCTGGTCGGAAAATACGTCCGCGACCGTCGGTGTTGGCTCGATTGGTCTGGCAGCGTTGGTTACCGCTTGGGTTGTGGTCGATTTCATGGGCCAACAGCACGGCGGTGTGACCTTCTTTAATCAGCATTTGTGGACATGGATGGCCGTTGGCAATTTCGACATCAGCGTAACGCTGACGCTCGATGGCCTTTCGGTGACGATGCTGTCCGTTGTTACGGGTGTCGGCTTCTTTATTCACCTGTTTGCCTCTTGGTACATGCGCGGAGAAGAGGGATATTCCCGCTTCTTCGCCTACACCAACCTGTTTATCGCGAGTATGGTCGTTCTGGTACTGGCCGATAACCTGTTGCTGATGTATCTCGGTTGGGAAGGGGTGGGGCTGTGCAGTTACCTGTTGATCGGTTTCTACTACACCAATCCGAAGAACGGCGCGGCGGCAATGAAGGCTTTCATCGTTACCCGTGTGGGTGACGTCTTCCTAGCTTTTGCGCTGTTCATCCTTTACAAAGAACTGGGTACGCTTAACTTCCGCGAGCTGATGGTATTAGCGCCGCAGAAACTGGCTGAAGGTTCACCGGAAATCACTTGGGCGACACTGATGTTGCTGGGTGGTGCGGTCGGTAAATCGGCACAGTTGCCGCTGCAAACCTGGCTGGCGGATGCGATGGCCGGTCCAACGCCAGTCTCTGCATTGATCCACGCCGCGACGATGGTTACTGCGGGCGTTTACCTGATTGCTCGTACCAATGGTCTGTTCCTGATGGCGCCGGATGTCCTGCATCTGGTCGGTATTGTGGGGGCGGTAACGTTGGTGTTGGCAGGTTTTGCTGCTTTGGTGCAAACCGATATCAAGCGCGTGCTGGCCTATTCCACCATGAGCCAGATTGGGTACATGTTCTTGGCGTTGGGCGTTCAGGCATGGGATGCCGCGATTTTCCATCTGATGACGCATGCGTTCTTTAAAGCGCTGCTGTTCCTCTCTTCTGGTTCGGTCATTTTGGCCTGCCACCACGAGCAGAACATCTTCAAGATGGGCGGCCTGCGTAAAACGATTCCGCTGGTTTATGTCTGCTTCTTGGTCGGGGGCGCGGCGCTGGCTGCACTACCGCTGGTTACCGCAGGCTTCTTCAGTAAAGACGAGATTCTGGCTGGCGCATGGGCAAATGGCCACATCAATCTGATGGTGGCGGGATTGGCCGGTGCCTTCATGACCTCGCTGTATACGTTCCGTATGATTTTCATCGTGTTCCACGGTGAAGAGAAAACCAAAGCGCATGCAGGAAAAGGCATTTCTCACCACTTACCGCTGGTTGTGCTGATGGTTCTGTCCACCTTTATTGGTGCGATGATTGTTCCACCGTTGCACGGTGTGTTGCCAGCGACGACTGAGCTTGAACACGGCCAGTTGATGACGCTGGAAATTACCTCTGGCGTGGTGGCGATTGCCGGTATTCTGCTTGCTGCTGTGCTGTGGCTGGGTAAACGTCAGGCGGTGAGCAGCATCGCGAAGAGTGCTCCAGGTCGTTTCTTCTCGACCTGGTGGTTCCATGCGTGGGGCTTCGACTGGTTGTACGACCATGTCTTTGTTAAACCGTATCTGGCTATCGCGAAGCTGTTGCAGCGTGATCCGTTAAATGGGCTGATGACCATTCCGGCCACGATTACCCGTTGGGGTAACCGTGGGCTGGCGCTCAGTGCGAATGGTCAATTGCGCTGGTACGTTGCTTCTATGGGCTTTGGTGCCGTGCTGGTACTGGCCTTGTTGCTGCTGGTGTAAAGCAGCATCCGGTAACGTATGAAAGGTAGGGCATTCCGCAGACAGGGATGCCCGCCACGGCAAGTTTTCAGATTTCTTTAATTTAGGGACACAAAACGCCATGCTACTACCTTGGCTAATTCTTCTCCCCTTTATCGGCGGTCTGCTGTGTTGGCAGTTAGAGCGTTTTGGTACGAAAGTACCGCGCTGGATAGCGTTGATTGCAATGGGGCTGACACTCGCACTGTCTCTGCAACTGTGGTTGCAAGGCGGTTACTCTCTGACGGCGCCGACAGGCGTGCCACAATGGCAATCCGAGTTTTATGTGCCATGGATCCCACGCTTCGGCATCGGCATCCATCTTGCGCTGGATGGCCTGTCGCTGCTGATGGTCGTGCTGACGGGGCTGCTGGGCGTGTTGGCAATCCTCTGTTCCTGGAATGAAATTCAGCGCTATCAGGGCTTCTTCCACCTGAACCTGCTGTGGATTCTGGGCGGCGTTATCGGTGTGTTCCTTGCCATCGACATGTTCCTGTTCTTCTTCTTCTGGGAGATGATGCTGGTACCGATGTACTTCCTGATTGCACTGTGGGGGCATAAAGGCTCTGACGGTAAAACCAGAATTACGGCGGCAACCAAGTTCTTCATTTATACCCAGGCAAGTGGCCTGATCATGTTGATCGCGATTCTGGCGCTGGTCTTTGTGCATCACAATGCCACCGGTGTTTGGACGTTCAACTATGAAGACCTGCTGAAGACGCCGATGTCATACGGTGTTGAATATCTGCTGATGCTGGGCTTCTTCATCGCGTTTGCTGTAAAAATGCCTGTCGTGCCGTTGCACGGCTGGCTGCCGGATGCACACAGTCAGGCGCCAACGGCGGGTTCTGTTGACCTTGCGGGGATCCTGTTGAAAACGGCGGCTTATGGTCTGCTACGTTTCAGCCTGCCGCTGTTCCCTAACGCCTCACATGCCTTTGCACCGATTGCCATGTGGCTGGGTGTGATTGGTATCTTCTACGGCGCTTGGCTGGCGTTTAAACAGACGGATATCAAACGCCTGATCGCTTACACCTCGGTGTCCCACATGGGCTTCGTGATGATTGCCATCTATTCGGGTAATCAACTGGCTTATCAGGGCGCGGTGATTCAGATGATTGCACACGGTTTGTCTGCTGCCGGTCTGTTTATTCTGTGTGGTCAATTGTACGAACGTCTGCATACCCGTGACATGCGTGAAATGGGCGGTCTGTGGTCGCGTCTGAAGTTCCTGCCTGCGCTGTCTCTGTTCTTTGCCGTCGCGACATTGGGGATGCCGGGAACGGGTAACTTCGTTGGCGAATTCATGATTCTGTTCGGCAGCTATCAGGTTGTGCCGGTGATTACGGTGATCTCAACCTTCGGTCTGGTATTTGCGTCAGTCTACTCACTGATCATGATGCAGCGTGCTTACTACGGTGCGCCTAAATCTGATGAGCCATTGAAGAGTATGTCGATCCGCGAATTGTCTATCGTGATGCTGTTGGTGGTATTACTGGTGTTGTTAGGGGTGTACCCGCAACCGATTCTGGATACCTCCAGTGCCGCGATGTCAAATATCCAGCAGTGGTTTATGTCGTCTGCTCCAGATTCAATTATTTCAACAACAAGGCCGTAATTCGCCATGACAATAACTCTTCAACAACTAATTGCGCTATCGCCGCTGTTGATCGTCGGATTGACGGTAGTGGTTGTGATGCTGTGCATTGCGTGGCGACGCAACCATTTTGTCAACGCAACCATGACGGTTATCGGCCTGAATATTGCGTTGCTGTCACTGTACTTTGTCGGTCAGGTTGGCCCAACGGATGTGACGCCGCTGCTGCGTGTTGATGGCTTCTCGATGTTCTATAGCGCGCTGGTTCTGCTTGCTAGTCTGGCTACCAGTACGTTTGCTTATCCGTGGCTGCAAGGCTACCCAGACAACCGCGATGAGTTCTACCTGCTGGTTCTGATTGCTGCGTTGGGTGGAATCCTGCTGTCGAGCGCCAACCATCTGGCGTCGCTGTTCATCGGGATTGAACTGCTTTCCCTTCCGCTGTTTGGTCTGGTTGGCTATGCCTTCCGTCAGAAACGTTCGCTGGAAGCCAGTATTAAATACATGCTGCTGTCGGCAGCGGCGTCTTCCTTCCTGCTGTTTGGCATGGCGCTGATTTATGCTGAATCGGGCGATATGAGCTTTGCCAGCCTCGGTAAGAGCCTGAGCGATCAACAAATCCATGCGCCGCTGCTGCTGGCTGGTCTGGGGATGATGATTGTCGGTCTGGGCTTCAAGCTGTCTCTGGTACCGTTCCAACTGTGGACACCTGATGTGTATCAGGGGGCGCCTGCGCCTGTGTCTACGTTTCTGGCGACAGCCGGTAAGATTGCGGTGTTCGGCGCGGTAATGCGTTTATTCCTGTACGCGCCGATGGCTGACAGCGAATCGGTCAGAATCGTACTGGGCGTCATTGCGTTCGCCTCCATCCTGTTCGGTAACGTGATGGCGGTATCGCAGACCAATATTAAACGTCTGCTCGGCTACTCTTCCATTGCACATCTGGGCTATTTGCTGGTTGCCCTGATCGCGGTGCAGAGTCATCAACTGGCGCTGGAAACCGTCGGCGTTTATCTGGTCGGTTACCTGTTCAGCAGCCTGGGTGCGTTCGGTGTGGTTAGTCTGATGTCCAGCCCGTATCGTGGTCCGGATGCGGATTCATTGTTCTCTTACCGTGGTTTGTTTTGGCATAAACCGATTCTGTCCGCAGTGATGACGGTGATGATGCTGTCGCTGGCGGGGATCCCGATGACGCTGGGCTTCTTCGGTAAATTCTACGTGCTGGCTGTCGGTGTGAATGCAGAGTTATGGTGGTTGACGGGTGCCGTTGTGCTGGGTAGCGCCATTGGTTTGTACTACTACCTGCGCGTGATGGTGAGCCTGTACCTGACGGCGCCTCAACAGCTACAGCGTGATACGCCGAATAACTGGGCCCTAACCGCAGGTGGTGTGGTCGTACTGATCTCCTCCATCGCAGTTCTGTTCTTCGGTTTGTATCCACAGCCGCTTATCTCTCTGGTGCAATTGGCGCAGCCAATGCTGTAACCACCTCCGAGAGTCGGATTGAGTCACGAAACGCCGTTGATGAGAATCAACGGCGTTTTTTTATGGCGAGCTTCCTGCTCGCCACCCTTCGGGCCGTCGCAAGCAACGTTGAAAACGCTCCCTGCGTTTTTTTGTCAGCAAAATCACTATGTTCTCGGGCGGTGGTGATAGCAGGCAAGGTACGTTTTAGGAATGGTCTGGTCTGCTGAAGCCGTAGAAGTCAGGAAAAATTGTCTATAGTTAAGAAGACAACGATTTGTAACTCATGGTTTTTCATAACCAATGATTTCTCATAACAGAAGGAAGCACTCTATGGCGGCAACCAAAAAACAGCCTGAAGAAATTCGTGTCGATGATGATTTAAAACTTCTGACTGAAACGCTGGATGAGGTACTTCGCTATACGGGCGATCAGGCCGATCAGGCCTACCTTGATTTGAAAAAAGGAGCAGAAAAAGCGCTGCTGGAAGTGAAAGCCCGTATTGGCGTAACAGACAGCTATTATGCGCGTGCCAAGCAGGTGGCCGACAAAGCCGATGTGTATGTGCATGACAAACCTTGGCACGGTGTCGGTATCGGTGCCACCGTCGGTCTGGTTGTGGGATTACTGTTGGCTAAGCGCTAGCCTCTGCCATCATGTAGCGGGGGTTGCCCGCTACATCCTCCGATATCCTCTATTCTTGGATCTTATCCTCTTTCACCGGCATGCCTTGCACCCAATATATGGCCTCAAACGGACGCAGCGCCAGTATGGCGGGTTGAGGCTGTGTATCAGAATAATTGCTGAACAATAGTCGCCAGCGGCGCTCATGGGCGTCCGTTGGTGGCTGCCAGCGCAGAGCCTGTTAACGGGGGTTTTGCCGTGAAAGGAAAGCGCATTGAACTGTTTTTAAAAGAGAATGCTCAGGCATGCGGTGTGCTGCACAAATCTGCGACGTGTGGGTAGACAAAAAGGAAAGGGGGATGATCAGGGTGAAATAGAGGCTGAAAAAACAAAAGCCGCCTGTAGGAGGCGGCTTTAGAGATTGTTTATATCACAATCAGAACGGGCTGATGATTGACCCAATACGTTCACAGTAGCTGACATAAACATCTCCCATTCTTTTAAAGAATTTGCTGATTTTGCGAAAAGTTTTCATTATCAGACTCCTCTAACGGGTTAGTTAAGTGTGATATTCATCACGTTTTTAATGGTAGCGGAGCTGAAATCAGATTTCAACATTTTTGTGATGTTAGTCACAAAAATATAACGATCCGATAAGTGAAACACGCCGTGGAACGAAATACCTGATACGCAGTTGGAAGGTCAGCGCATCAGGTGAGGGAATACACTACGAGGTCGTGTCAGGTGGGATAGTGATAAATATTGTGATCGAACCACTGTTCGCCAATCTTCTCGGCATCTTTCTCGATGTGATGAAAGTGGAAACCAAGCCGTTGCGCGACAGCATTACTGCGCGTGTTGGCGGTTGAAGCTCTAATGACGCAGCGCTCAACGAGATTCGCATCGGTATAGGCGGCTATTAGTGTACTGACGGCCTGAGAAACGATGCCTTTACCTTCAAAGGCTTCGGCGATCCAGTAGCCGATGACGCCTTCTTTATCCTGAATCGTGTTGAAGGAGACGATGCCAGCCAGCGCATCGTCCCAGCGGATAACATATACGGCGGACGTTTTGTCGAAGAATGCCTTCCGGTTGCCGCGAATCGTTTCACGGGTGTCATCGACGTTCTTGACGGAATCCGGCCAGGGTAACGTTCGCCGCAGACGGGCTTTTTCCTGCTGGATCAAGGCGAAGAGCGCATCGGCATCGCGCTCTTCCTGTATCGTCAGACGCAAGTGTGGTGGATGCCGCAGTTCATACAGATCATCGATCACGGACATATCAGCAAATGGTTTTTCCATAAAATCCCTCCCGTTACCCCTGCAAGGTACCGTCAACGATCGTGACGCTGTGTCCGCCGACCCAGGGTTCATCGTTCAGGTAAGTGACGGTAATGCGGCCATCGCAGTTCAGCATCGTGCCCTGTCGTGCAAGGTAGCTGAGTGGCGCGGTGACGTTATTGGTGGCGTGCTGCTGGCGAAGCAGCGCAGCCAGACAGGCGTTGGCACTGCCGGTGACCGGATCTTCTTTGAGATGGCCGCATTCAATGTAGAGTGCGCGAACTTCATAATCGGTTGGCGTCGCGTTATCGTGCGGGCCGTAGATGGCAATGCCATTAGTCTGGCTGAGGTTTTGTACGGCTAAGAGCGCGTCTGCATCCGGTGTGATGTTCAGGCAGGTGTCGGCGCTATCGACACGAATCACCAGCCAGCGAATGCCCATATGTACTGCGGTGGGCGGGTAGCGGTTATCGATAGCAGCACGATCCAAACCTGTAATACCCAGCGTTTTTTCCAGCAGTGGCATGTGCTCGTCACCGAACGGAACCATAGTGGCCTGTGGAGCGTGAAAAGCCAGACTCCCATCATCATGGATAGTAATCGGGACTAAGCCAACGCCGCATTGTTGTACCAACTGGCCTGGGGACTTCGGGCGCAAGCCTTCTTCCAGCAGGGCATGTGCGGTGCCTAACGTAGGATGTCCGGCAAAGGGCATTTCCGACTCTGGCGTAAAAATGCGTACGTGGTAATCCGCCAGAGGGTCGGTGGCTGGCAGGACAAACGTGGTTTCTGACAGGTTTGTCCAACGCGCGATATCCTGCATTTGCGCATCGGTTAGCCCATTCGCTTCCAGAATGACGGCAAGCGGATTTCCCTTGAAAGGCTGTTGGGTAAAAACGTCAACCTGTTTGAAACGACGTACTATCGGCATCGCATTTCTCTCCTGTATGCGCTATCGCTTAAATATCACTCAAAACTAACCGCGATCCTATCGCGCGCTTGTGGCATAATGCGCGCCAAATCACATTCCGACTCGAGTATAAGTGCTGTGTTAAGTACCAACAATATCACCATGCAGTTCGGCAGCAAGCCGTTGTTTGAAAACATTTCCGTTAAATTTGGCGGCGGTAACCGTTACGGTTTGATTGGCGCAAATGGCTGCGGTAAATCCACATTCATGAAGATTCTCGGTGGCGATCTGGTGCCGAGCGCCGGTAACGTCTTCCTCGATCCTAATGAACGACTGGGTAAACTGCGTCAGGATCAGTTCGCTTTTGAAAAATACAGCGTGCTGGATACCGTCATCATGGGCCACGGGGAGCTGTGGGCGGTAAAAGAAGAACGCGATCGCATCTACGCATTGGCTGAAATGAGCGAAGAGGACGGTTATAAAGTTGCCGATCTGGAAGTGCAATACGGTGAGATGGAGGGTTACAGCGCAGAATCTCGTGCCGGTGAACTGTTGCTGGGCGTAGGGATTCCGGTTGAGCAGCACTATGGTTTGATGAGTGAGATTGCGCCGGGCTGGAAACTGCGTGTTCTGTTGGCGCAGGCGTTGTTTGCCGATCCTGATATCCTGCTGCTCGACGAACCGACCAACAACCTGGATATCGATACGATCCGTTGGTTGGAACAAGTGCTGAACGAGCGTAACAGCACCATGATCATCATTTCGCATGACCGTCACTTCCTGAATATGGTGTGTACGCACATGGCGGATCTGGACTACGGCGAACTGCGTATTTATCCCGGTAACTACGATGAATACATGACGGCCGCGACGCAGGCTCGTGAGCGTCTACTGGCCGATAACGCCAAGAAGAAAGCGCAAATTTCCGAACTGCAATCGTTCGTTAGCCGCTTTAGCGCCAACGCTTCTAAATCCAAACAGGCGACATCACGTGCACGCCAGATTGATAAAATCCAGTTGGATGAAGTAAAAGCGTCCAGCCGTCAAAACCCGTTTATCCGTTTCGATCAGGATAAGAAACTGTTCCGTAATGCGCTGGAAGTGGAAGCGTTGAGCAAAGGTTTTGACAACGGTCCGCTCTTCAACAAGCTGAACCTGATGGTCGAAGTCGGTGAGAAAGTCGCTATTCTGGGTACCAACGGTATCGGTAAAACGACGCTGTTAAAAACGCTGGTCGGCGATCTTCAGCCAGACAGCGGTACGGTGAAATGGTCTGAAAATGCAAAAATCGGTTACTACGCGCAGGATCACGAATACGAGTTCGACGAGACGCTGACCGTTTTTGACTGGATGAGCCAGTGGAAACAGGAAAAAGATGACGAACAAGCCGTACGCAGCGTGCTGGGTCGTTTGCTGTTCAGTCAGGATGATATTAAGAAGAAAGTGAAGGTGTTATCCGGTGGTGAAAAAGGCCGCATGCTGTTCGGTAAACTGATGATGCAGCGTCCTAACATTCTGGTCATGGATGAACCGACTAACCACTTGGATATGGAATCTATCGAATCGCTGAACATGGCGCTGGATATGTATGAAGGGACGCTGCTGTTCGTTTCTCATGACCGTGAGTTTGTTAGCTCACTAGCGACCCGTGTTCTGGAAATTACGCCAAATAAAGTGATCGATTTCACCGGTAACTATGAAGATTACCTGCGCAGCCAGGGTATTCAGTAAGTCCTATACCGACTTTCAGGCCTACATTATGGCCTGAAGGTCGGCTATTTTTCTTTCTTTTCCTTTATTTCGTTCTCTCTGTGCGCGGTTTATTTCTTTTCGCTGATGTCATCGGACGGAAGTATTCTTCGATCCTGCCTGTATTTATTACTCAAATTAACGAACTTTAATAAACGCTGTTTTTTTTTCGTACTTGTTAAAAAAACAAAGAGGGATAGACCGTAACCCTATGAAATAAAATAGCGATACGGTTTTTCGGCATGATTTTCAGTTTGCACAAAAGAAAACAGTTTGTTAATCCCTGTCGCTATTTTGCTGTATTCACATTCAGCCCCTTCATTTACGTTTTCTCCTCGTTGCCAAATAAAAATAATTATCATTTAATTTATTTTATTGATTATTTGGGGGCCGTTAATGAACATCGATTTGACGCCGTATTATGCCGAGCCCGGTGAGCAGCCTTTTAGCGCCCGACGTATGGCCATGCCTTGGCGCAACCATGTGCCACTTTCTCCAGAACAGATTCCGGTCGGTTGGCAGGCGCTGAAGCAGCACACCGTGCCTGCGCGTAAACGACTGCTCTACCTGCACATTCCTTTTTGCGCCACGCACTGCACGTTCTGCGGTTTTTATCAAAACAAGCTGCGTGATGACTGCACGGCGACCTATACCCGTTATCTGTTGCAGGAGCTGGCGATGGAGGCGGACAGCCCGCTTCACCAGTCTGCGCCCATTCATGCGGTGTATTTTGGTGGTGGCACGCCAACGGCGCTGGCAGCCGATGAGCTGTCGCAGATCATTCGTGCGATCTGCACCTCTCTGCCGCTGGCACCGGACTGTGAAATCACAGTAGAAGGGCGGGCGATGGATTTTGACGATGAGCGGATCGATGCCTGTCTGGATGCGGGAGCGAACCGCTTCTCCATCGGTATTCAGACGTTTGATACCCGTATTCGTCAGCGTATGGCGCGTACCTCAGATAAACAGCAGTCAATCCGCTTCCTTGAACGTCTGTGTGAGCGCGACAGAGCTGCCGTGGTGTGCGATCTGATGTTTGGCCTGCCGGAACAAACGCCGGAAATCTGGCGCGAAGATCTGGCTATCGTCAGTGATTTACCGTTAGACGGCGTCGATCTGTATGCGCTCAATCTGTTACCAACCACGCCGCTGGCGAAAGCGGCTGAAAACCAGCGTGTCGCATTGCCTGATGTGGTTGCCCGCCGTGATTTTTATCGGACTGGCGCGGCATTTCTGGCTGACGCTGGCTGGCATCAACTGAGCAACAGCCACTGGGCGCGCACCACGCGCGAACGCAATCTGTACAACCTGCTGATTAAACAAGGCGCGGACTGTCTGGCAATGGGAAGCGGCGCGGGTGGCAACATAAACGGGCAAGCCTACATGATGGAACGCAGCCTGGAACGCTATTATCAGCAGATCGATCAGGGGCAAAAACCGATCATGATGATGACGCCAGCCAGTCCGACTGGGCCATGGCAGCATCAGCTTCAGGCGGGAATTGAAGTGGGCCGCATCACGCTACCTCAGTTGACTCCACATGCCAGTGAACTTCAGCCGTTACTTAGCCAGTGGCATCAGGCTGGGCTGACCTGTGACGATTCCACCTGTCTGCGCCTGACCAACGATGGTCGCTTCTGGGCAAACAACCTGATGCAGGCATTACAACAAATTATCCCTCAGCTTAATGCCGAAGCGCATGCACACTAACCGGAGACGAAACGATGACCATGACACTGCATGAATTACTGGCAACCAACCCTGATGGCACACTGGAAGAGATTGCCGGAAAGTACAATACCTCGCTGTTTGCCGTGGTTGAGGCTTTGCCTACGGCACAGCGTACCGTAGTGGTGGGCGATCGTTTCGATCAGGTATGGGACACAATAGCGACCTGGGGGGAAGTGACCCTAATCAGCCACACGGCGGACGCGATTCTGGAATTTAAGAGTGAGCTGCCAACCGGTACACATCGCCACGGTTACTTTAACCTACGTGGCAAAAATGGCCTGAGCGGGCATATCCGTGCAACGAGCTGTCAGCACATTGCGTTTATTGAGCGTAAGTTCATGGGGATGGACACGGCGTCCGTGGTGTTCTTTAATGCCAGCGGTGCGGCGATGTTTAAAATCTTCCTTGGACGAGACAGCCACCGCCAGCTGTTGAGCGCTCAGGTTGAGGCGTTTCGCACGTTGGCGAGTGAATTACAACCGGAGCAAGTATGACGTGGTTACTTTTCGGCGCGGGCAATGGGGTCGGCGCCTGCTTATTACAACGTGCGATTGAGTGTGAACAGGCGGTCGTACTCGTATTACGTAATCCTGAACAGGCCAAACACTGGCGTGAGCAGGGAATGACGGTAGTGGAAGGCGATGCCTGCGAGCCGGAAACGGTCGCGGAAGCCTGTCGTGTGGCGGGGCCTTCTGCCATTGTGGTATCGACAATGGGCGGCGGCACGGTAAATTATCAGGGGCACCGCACGGTGATCGATGGTGCCGAACAGGCAGGCATCAAACGTATGCTGCTGGTGACGTCACTGGGCTGCGGCGATAGCTGGCCGCTGTTGTCGCCCCGCGCCAGAGCCGCGTTTGGTTTTGCAGTACGTGAGAAGTCGCTGGCAGAAAGCTGGTTGCAGAGTAGTTCGTTGGATCACTGTATCGTTCGTCCCGGTGGCTTGCTGGATGTGGTCGCAACGTACAATGCAAAACTGACTCAAGGCACTGCCACGCTGGGGCTGGTGTCACGTTGGGATGTGGCGCTGGCAGTTGATCAACTGCTACAACAGCCTGTTTTTGGCAATCAGATCTATAATCTGATCGATCCCGATCTCACCCTGCCTGCCATTCCGTAATCACTACGACGCCGTAATCTAATGCTGTCGGGATAATCTCTCTCGGCAGTAGACAAACTGTTATAGTCAATCTATCGAAAACTGTATCTGTTATCTCTTATATGGCTATGTTCTAATCGACGCCAGCAGTGTTGTATTCCTTAAGCATGATGGTGACGACGATGGACGAAGTAAAACGCCTTCTTACCGAAGAGATCGAACGCATTAACCGGGAAGAAAAACGCGACAATAAAATACGTTTCAGCCGTAAATTCATGCAGTCTCACCCTTATTTGTTTACTGCGATGCTGTTGAGCTACGTGCCGGTCGCGCTCATCCTCTTTTATGCCTCTTATTTTGGTTTACCGTATCTGATCGGTTTTACCGTTTTCCTGCTAGTGATGACGCTGGCACTGTCGATGGATATTAATCCAACCTATCGCTTTGAAGACATCGACACGCTGGATTTACGCGTGTGCTATAACGGCGAGTGGTTTACAATCCGCCATGTGTCACAGGACACGCTGGATAAGCTGCTACGCAATGAGCAGGTACCGTCCACGGTGAAAGCAGGGATAGAAAAAATTCAGCGTACGAAAGGCGATGTAGATTTCTATGACGTTTTCTCATTGGCCTATCGCCAACAGCCTTCCCGTTAGCAGGCTCTTTCTGCCCTCAAACCGCTCCATTTCACGATGATAAAATAATGCGCAGGTTTTTCTCCCATGCGCAGATTTTCATGGTGGCTGGTTTTCATTGAATCACAATGCTACGTTCGTATAAGCAGCGAGCGCCGCATTCTTGTGGTTTTTCAGACCGATGGTTTTTCAGGTTGATGGTTTTTCAAATACGGGCAGAACAGGACGATGAGCGAAAAAGTATTGCTGGTGATTCAGTTGGGCCAACCGCCGGAAGGCATTGCGTCTCAGGTTGGGCAACAAGGGAAGTGGTTTGCTGATGCAGTACAGGGAAATTCACAGCCGATACAGGTGGTGCGCCCCGATCGTGGCGAGTCGCTGCCACCGTTTGATACGCTGGCGGCGGTGGTGATCTCCGGTTCGTGGTCGATGGTCACGGATCGGCTGGACTGGAGTGAATACACCGCAGGCTGGCTGCGTGAAGCCTATTACGCGGAGATTCCGCTGCTGGGCGTGTGCTATGGGCATCAATTGCTGGCCGATGCGCTGGGCGGCAAAGTAGGGGATAACCCGAACGGCAAGGAAGTCGGTGTTCAGGTTGTGACAACGAATGAAGCTGCTGCACAAGACCCATTACTGCGTGATTATCCGCCGCAGTTCGGCGCTTATCTGACCCACCAGCAATCCGTGCTGGAAGCGCCTGAAGGGGCACAGGTACTGGCGAGCTCAGAGATGGACGGCTGCCAGATTATCCGCTATAGCGAGAAAGTGTTGACCGTGCAGTTCCACCCAGAATTTAGCACGGACATTATGCTGACGTGTCTGCGCCATAATGAAACGGCGCTGCGGCAGGGCGGCTGGGATGTCGATCGGCTGATGGATATCCCACAAGAACCGGTCTGGGCGCGCAAGATCCTGCTGGATTTTGTACAACGCTACGCGGCGAAATAGCCCTCGAGCAACGCGTTATGCGCGATAAAACGTCCTTCTCGATCGTCACTCGCTGGTGATGATCGAGCCAATAATCATGACAGCTTCACCCACCAAAACTGTAGCGCTATGGCAAAGTTTGAACAGCTCGCTCACCAGATCCGTGAGCAACTTCAGGAAGGGATTTGGCAGCCGGGCGACAAACTGCCCTCGCTGCGGGAGAAATCACTGCATTCGGGTATGAGCCTGATGACCGTGCTGCACGCCTATCAACTGCTGGAAAGTCAGGGGCTGATTGTGTCGCGTCCACAGTCGGGTTATTACGCTGCGCCACAGCTGTCCGCACTACCTGCGGACAGCCTGCACTCGCCCGTGGGGCAGGAACGTGTACAGCTTACCGAAGATGTGGACGTCAATGCGTTCATTTTTGATGTGCTTCAGGCCAGCAAAGATCCGGCAGTGATGCCGTTCGGATCGGCGTTTCCCGATCCACAGCTCTTCCCACAGCGCCAGTTGACGCGCTCGTTGGCCTCGGTGGCGCGTCATATGCAGCCACACAGCGCGCTGGATAACTTGCCACCGGGTAATGAAAGCCTGAGGAAGAACATCGCTCAGCGCTATGCGTTGCAGGGGATTGCTGTCTCGCCCGACGAGATTGTGATTACGGCGGGGGCGATGGAATCCCTTAATCTCAGCCTTCAGGTGCTGACGGAGCCGGGCGATTACGTGGTGATTGAGTCTCCGGCGTTTTACGGCGCGCTACAGGCGATTGAACGCCTTAAACTCAAGGCGATTGCGATTGCAACCGATCCGCAACAGGGCATCGATCTTGACGCGTTGCAGCAGGCGCTGAACGACTATCCGATCAAAGCCTGCTGGCTGATGACCAATTTTCATAACCCGCTTGGCTGCACGTTGTCTTGGGAGAAGAAGCAACGGCTGGTGGCGATGCTGGAAAAACACGGCGTCGGGCTGGTAGAAGATGATGTTTACAGCGAGCTATACACAGGACTGCAACGCCCGCTGCCCGCAAAAGCGTTAGATAAAAAAGGCACGATTTTGCACTGCTCCTCGTTTTCTAAAAATCTGGTCGCAGGGTTCCGCATCGGCTGGGTGGCGGCAGGGAGCTATGCAGGTAGCATTCAGCGTTTACAGCTGATGAGCACACTATCAACCAGCGCGCCTATGCAATTGGCGATTGCGGATTATCTGGCGACCAGCAGTTATGACAGCCATCTGCGCCGCTTGCGACGGTCGCTGGAGCAGCGCAAACACGCGGCGTTACAGTCACTACGTCGGCACTTTCCGGGCGACGTCCTCATTAATCATTCCCAAGGCGGCTATTTTCTCTGGCTGGAACTGCCTGAAGGCGTCAGCAGCACCGAGCTATACCGCCGCGCGTTGGAGCGAGGCGTCAGCATTGCGCCGGGGAAAATGTTCACGACCGGCGACAAATACGATCGCTATTTCCGCTTCAACGCTTCCTATGAATGGGACGAACGCTGTGAACAAAGCGTGATCGTATTGGCAGCACTGATTCGGTCACAGATAAGCGAGCGTTTGGCCCGATCACCCCTTTAGAGGTGTGGAGATGTGTGCCGCTTTTCTGTTACTGTGCCGTCATGGTGGAAGGTGGCGGCATCGATGGTGGAAAACAGCCATAACCTTGCCGGAAATCAGAAAGTCGCTAGCCACGATGCGTATAATTCCGACTAAAGCTGAGCGATACCCGAATGCTGATCATTTAAGCTCGTTTTTAGGGGAAACACAGGGGGAGGTTCCCGCAGGGAGGCCTCACCCCTGTGGTCGCCCCGTGTATCTCGATCTTTAAGCGATTGGCATTAGCTATTATACCCGGACCGCGCTGTCGGCCTTCCTGCACCCCGAAATCTATCGGATAGACAACGTAAACAAGACAACGTAAACAACAGGAAAAATCCCCCTGATGAGTATTCGCATTGTTCCTCAGGAACAGTTAGAACAGAACGAAAAATCGATGCCGGAAGGGAATATTCCTCCGCTGCTTTTTGCCAATCTGAAAAGCCTGTACAGCAGCCGCGCGGAGCGTCTGCGTCAGTTAGCTGAAGATCACCCGCTGGGGGATTACCTCACTTTCGCCGCAGGCGTAGTGGAAGCCCAACAGAAGGTATTGCACGATCATCCGTTGCGGCTTGACCTGAGTGAGGTGCTGAAACAGTCTGGCGATCGTCCGCCGCTTGATATCGCAGTATTCCCGCGTGATGCACACTGGCACACGCTGCTGCGCGCGCTGATTGAAGAATTGAAACCGGATGCTAGCGGACAGGTATTATCCACGCTGGAGAATCTGGAAAAAGCCTCGGAGCAGGAGCTGGAAGAACAGGCAACGGCGCTGCTGCAACATGAGTTTCGTGCTGAAAACAATGATAAAGCTCCGTTCATCTGGGCGGCGCTGTCGCTGTTTTGGGCACAGATGGCAAGCCTGCTGCCCGGTAAAGCGCGTGCCGTACCCGGCGAACATCGCCAGTTCTGCCCCGTGTGCGGCAGTATTCCGGTCTCGGGCGTGGTGCAGTTAGGTACATCCAGCGGGCTGCGTTATCTGCACTGTAATCTGTGCGAGAGTGAATGGCACATGGTGCGGGTGAAATGCAGTAACTGTGAAGAGTCGAGCGAACTCAATTACTGGTCGCTGGATAGTGAAAACTCCGCCATCAAAGCGGAAAGCTGCGGCCACTGCGGCACGTATCTGAAATTGCTATATCAGGAAAAAGATCACCGTGTGGAAGCCGTTGCCGACGATTTGGCGTCACTGGTGTTGGATGTGAAAATGGAGGAAGAAGGTTTTTCTCGCAGTAGCATCAACCCCTTCCTGTTCCCGGAAAGTTCGATCGAATAACCCATCTCATCGGTGAAGCGCGTTTGGGCTTCACCATCTTTCTTTTCAAAAAAACTTTCTTTTCAGAAAACCTTTCTTTTCATAAAAGAGTCAAGAAAACCGGCGCTTACCATACACCGCTGAAATGCAGCAGCAAGACCAGTGCGGTGAGCACTATTGACGACGATGTGAGCACGATCAATCCCTGGCTGGCGCGTGATAGCACCGATTGGCAACAGGCATTAAAACGGTAGCGCAAAATCGCCAGCACCGACATCAGCGCCGCAACGCACAAGAGCAGAATGGCGCAGGCAAACACCGCACGGCTGTCATCCACCATGCTCAGACGAAAACACAACAGGCTGTTGATCAGCATCACAAACAGCGTGCGTGACCAGGCCATGCCGGTTCGCTGCGGTTGTAATCCCGGATCGCGTGTGGTTTCCATGCGTTACCCGAGCAGAATCATCGCGGCAAGCGCGATGGCAATGAGGGTGATAAACAGCGTCACGATCAGCAGCATCGGCGTATATGGCATATCGCTTTCCTGACGCATGGCTTTCTCATTGCTGACCCAGCGACGATAGGCCAGAGCGCCGAGCAGCGCGGCGCAGACGACCAGCAGTAGAGCCAGCCCCTGACGCAACAGCGGATCGATATGGACGGTGAATTGATCGATACCCACAGCACCAGCAAGAAACGCCAGCGCGGTGCGAATCCACGCCAGAAAGGTGCGCTCATTCGCTAATGAAAAACGGTAGTCTGGGGTTTTCCCCTGACTCCACCACGGTATTTTGTCCTGTCTGGGTGTTGTCATGTTGTCGTCTGATTTCAGGTTGAAGGGGGCATCTGATTGGGCGCAGCGTCTGCATTCTAGCGCCCTTGGCGGGTTTCGTCTGCCCTGATGATGGTATCAGCGACAATTGTTTCAGCGATGCTGTTTCAGCGATGCTGTTTCAGCAAAGAATGATGAAGCGCCCAGTGAGGCGCTTCGTTTTCTCAGGAAGCGTCTTTGCCCGCTTCATGGTTCTCCACCGCTAACGCGGTGACCAGCGCGAACGCGCAGGCCAGTAGCGTGCCGAGTATCCAGGCGAAATACCACATTCTCTTTCTCCTCAAGTCGTTAGTAAACGGAATGCTTATTGGCTTCGATGTAGCGGGCATCAATGCGGCCAAACATTTTGTAATAACACCAACTGGTATAAAGCAGGATGGTGGGAACAAAAATACAGGCCAGAATGGTCATCACCTGAAGCGTAAGCTGGCTGGAGGTGGCATCCCAGATAGTCAGGCTGACGTTAGGCGCGAAGCTGGAAGGCATAATGAACGGGAACAGCGTAATCCCTGCCGTCAGAATCACGCAGACAATCGTTAATGACGAGGTTAGAAAACCCCAGCCGCAGCGGTTCAGGCGCGAGAAGAGCACGGTGAACCACGGTAAAATCACGCCCAGTGCGGGGATCGTCCACAGCGCAGGATGTGCCGTAAAATTGGCTAACCAGGCGCCAGCTTGCTGCACCACTTCTTTATGCAGCGGATTAGACGGTGCGGATTTATCCATAGTAGAGGTAATCATGTAGCCGTCGATGCCCGTCTGTACCCAGAAGCCTGCCAGTAAGAAGGTGAGGCTCATCAGCACGCTGGCGATGAGGACCGTTTTTTGCGCGCGGCGCTGAAGGACGTCTGTGGTGCGCATTTGCAGGTAAATGGCGCCGTGTGCGACGATCATGGCGATACTCACAACACCCGCCAGCAACCCGAACGGGTTTAACAGGCCAAACAATCCACCGTGGTAGGTGAGACGCAAATACATATCGACACTCAGCGGCACGCCCTGCAACAGGTTCCCGAAGGCGACGCCGAACACCAGCGTGGGGACGAAACTGCCGATGAAAATGCCCCAGTCCCACATATTGCGCCAGCGGTGGTTTTCCAGTTTGGAACGGTAATCAAAGCCCACTGGGCGGAAAAACAGGGCAGCCAGCACCAGAATCATCGCGAAATAGAAACCGGAAAAGGCGGCGGCATAGACCATTGGCCAGGCGGCGAACAGCGCGCCCGCGCCGGTGATGAGCCAGACCTGATTGCCGTCCCAGTGCGGGGCAATGACGTTAATCATCAGCCGCCGCTCGGTATCGTTTTTGCCCAGCAGACGCAGCAGAATACCTACGCCCATGTCAAAGCCGTCGGTGATGGCGAAGCCAATGAACAACAGGCCAATCAATCCCCACCAAATCAGGCGTAGTGTTTCATAATCCAGCATTATTAAGGCTCCCGTTACGGTTTTGCAGGTGTGGTGAGTGAGGGTGTCGCTGGCTGCTCAAAGTGGTAACGACCTGTTTTTAGGCTGCTTGGCCCCAGTCGGGCAAATTTGAACATCAGATACATTTCCGCAATAAGAAACAGCGTATACAGCCCGCAGATCAGCCCCATCGACAGCAGGATGTCATGTGCCTCCAGAGACGAATTGGCAATGGCGGTAGGCAGAACCTCGCCAACTGCCCACGGCTGGCGACCATACTCGGCGACGAACCAGCCGGATTCAATCGCGATCCAGGGCAAGGGAATCCCGTACAGCGCGGCGCGGTGCAGCCATTTACGCTGTCCCATGCGGCCGCGTATGACGCTCCAGAACGACAGCGCAAAAATGCCGAGCATCAGCACGCCGCAGCCCACCATCAAACGGAAAGCGACATACAGCGGTGCGACGCGAGGGATTGAGTCTTTGGTTGCCTGCTGAATCTGGTTTTCGCTGGCATTGGCGACATCATCGGTGTAGCGCTTAAGCAGCAAACCGTAGCCAAGATCGTGTTTGGCGGCTTCAAAGCGTGTGCGAACGGCGGGATCGGTGTTACCCGAACGCAGTTCCTCCAGCAGACCATAGGCCGTCATGCCGTTACGAATGCGAATCTCATGTTGCGCCATCAGGTCTTTAATGCCGACGACGGGTTTGTCGAGCGAACGTGTGGCGATGAGCCCCAGCAGGTAGGGAACGTTGATAGCGTAGTCATTCTGCATCGTTTCCTGATTGGGGAGGGCGAACAGGGTGAAAGACGCCGGAGCGGGCTGTGTTTCCCATTCGGCTTCAATCGCGGCCAGCTTGGTTTTCTGCACATCGCCCATCACATAGCCGGATTCATCACCCAGCACGATGACAGACAGCACCGAAGCCAGACCGAAACTCGCTGCAATGGCGAACGATCGCTTGGCAAAGGCGATATCGCGGCCTCTCAGCAGATAGTAAGAGCTGATCCCGAGGACGAACATGGCGCCAGCGGTATAGCCTGCTGCTACGGTGTGCACGAATTTCACCTGCGCCACTGGGTTCAGCACCAGTTCGGCGAAGCTCAGCATTTCCATGCGCATGGTTTCATAATTGAATTCAGCGGCAATTGGGTTTTGCATCCAGCCATTGGCGACCAGAATCCACAGCGCGGAGAAATTGGAACCCAGCGCGACGAACCAAGTCACCAGCATATGCTGGACTTTGGTCAGACGATCCCAGCCGAAAAAGAACAGGCCGATGAGCGTGGATTCGAGGAAGAACGCCATCAACCCTTCCATCGCCAGCGGTGCGCCAAAAATATCGCCCACGTAGTGAGAATAGTAAGACCAGTTAGTGCCGAACTGGAATTCCAACGTCAGGCCAGTTGCTACGCCCAGCGCAAAGTTGATGGCGAACAGCTTGCCCCAGAATTTGGTCATATCCTTGTAGATTTGCTTGCCGGTCAACACATACGTGGTGTTCATAATGGCCAGCAGGAAAGACAACCCCAGCGTCAGCGGGACGAAAAGAAAGTGATACATGGCGGTCAGGGCAAATTGCAGCCGCGACAGCTCGACGACATCAAACATGTTAGGCTCCTAGCGTCAGGCAGGAAAATGCTGTTATTCCGATACGTGTCGGAATAAATAGTGATGAACAAATGCGAATACATTACCGTCGACGATATTTACATACGTCGAAAATTAACTTCATTGAGTGAAGTGAGATAAGAATAAATCGTGAGTGAAACGTGCAGGGATTATAACGTGCAAAAACTAAAGGATAAATAGTACAGTTTGTTGGTTTTGTTTTTTTATCTTTAATGTTGTTATTTTGTTTTTATACTTCAAATTAAACTTAATTTTTGGGTTATTATGCTTTTTAAAATAAATATTTGGAATTTTATTCTTAATGTATTTCGTTGTTAAAAAATGAATTTAATTAAAATAGAACAGATTAGAGATGTATAAATATAACAGTTTCATTTTGTCTTTAATTTTATATTTGGCGAAAATAACAATAAGGAACTTTCAGGGCTTCCCGTTCAAAGAAACGGAGATGATGCGGGTGTGCCGTACGTTAAAATACGGCACACCTTATTTATATGGTTGACTGGGGCTATCGACTACGCGGAAGGCGCTTCTGGCCACATCACCGATGCGGCGGTGAGATCAAGGCGGTTCAACGCAACCAGATACCTTTTCCATTGCGTTAGCCGTTCTTGTTCTTCATCCGTGGCAATTGTTAAGTCCACGGCGTAGCTCAGTTCGGTAATGTGGGTTGTTGCCGTTGCACGCCGTGCCGCCAGTTCCTGCTGTAGGTTTTTGGTTACGGCAAGCTGCTGTGCCTCCCGATTTGTCACCCAGGCCGTTCCATCCCACTGATCGAACTCGGTGGCTGGAGGTAGAGCGGTCATATTTTCTGGTAGTTCGCCCAATTGCATCACCGTCTGCGCCTGTCGTGTTTCCATGTTGTAGACAGTCTGGCCGCGATAGTCTGGCACCTGCTCCCACGCCTTACCGTCTGCACGACGACGCAAGGCTCTGCCAGCAGGCGGTAATTCCGGCTCGTCGGCGTAGCTGTCTGCTGGCAGGCCGACGCCCTGCATCACATATTCATAGCTTGCGCTCTGGTATTCCCGCGTCGCTGGATTCACGTGGTAAACCGTAATCCATCCGGTATCGATGGCTAATCCGTGCTCGTTCAGTTCTGCGTTTTTGATTTGTGTTGAATAGTGGCTCATTATGCTGCTCTCACGATGTAGTTAAAGGCGATATTGCGTGGACGGGTTTCAGTGCCGCCCGTTGTGCTTGTTGTTCCGATATCATCTACAGAGAAATTCGATGATCCACCTCCGCGATCGGTATCGTTACGTAGCAACGGTACGCCGCCATGAGTGTGCGCTCTCAACTCGTCTGATTGGTGTGACAGCAACGCACGCCCCGCATCAACGCCACGTCCGTCATCCCAGCCGCGCACGAATTCGCCGCGCAAATCAGGTAGGACACCAGACGGATAGCGTGACGCTAAAACTGGATACAGGGTTTTATTGAATGTCTGGCCGTTGCATTTTAGCCAGCCCGTAGGAGCGACTGCGCCGGGGAATGGTAACGGGATGCCTGCCAGCTCAGATGCTGATAGTGCTCCGATTGTTGACGCGGACGGTTTGAATTTAGTTGTATAAAATGTCTCCCACTCATGCTCAAATCCGTAATGATCACGGGCTGTGCGATATGATAATCCGCCATTTCCGTACGATGCTAGAAATTGCAATGATGGGCAGCTTCCAGCTCCACCATTGAAGTGCACAATCATTTGGCTATCGGTAGGGCGCTGCGCTTGATAAACACCTGAGTTCGCATTCCACGCCACATCACTATTATTTACAGTACCTGTAAATCCTAACGGAAATGCGCCAATATCCGTCGCGCTGGGTTTATTAGTCAGTCCATCTAGCATTACATTCCAACCCAGCGAGTAGACACCATTCCACGCCTGACGTGTCGCTACCGGCCCTCTATGAGGTAAATACATCTGACTGTGGATACCTCCGATTTCGTTAATAAATAAAAAACCGTATGAGTACAGCATTTCTCCCCGGATGTTTTTTGGCATATCTGTAACGGTATTACCGTCACTAATTGCTACACGATAAACCCCCGTCTGATTACATGCCGCAAACATTCCGCCATTTACTAACTCGCCACGATAAACAAGTGTTGAAAGAAACTTTGATTTATCAGGAATATCCGCGCCGTTCTGGTCTTTTGCCAGCTTCCCTGCCAGTGCATTCAGTACGGTTGTACTGAAATTTGGATCATTGCCCAACGCATTAGCCAGTTCTTGCAGCGTATCCAATGCGGCAGGGGAACCGTTAACCAATGCAGCGATAGCCGCTTTCACAAAGGCCGTGGTCGCTATTTGTGTATCGTTCGCCGCCGCTCCGGCAGTCGGGGCGGTTGGGGTGCCTGTGAATGTCGGGCTCGCTTTCGGCGCGTATTGGGGATGTGCATCAAGTGTTGATGCATGAGCATTCAGCTTACTGGCCGCGTCAGTTTTCACCTCAGCAATCGCATTCAAGATGGTTGTGCTGAAGTTCGGGTCGTTGCCTAGCGCATTTGCCAACTCTTGCAGCGTATCCAGTGCTGCCGGAGAACCATTGATCAGTGCGGCAATGGCCGTTTTCACAAATGCAGTGGTGGCAATTTGCGTGTTGTTTGCCGTCTGTGCTGTTGTTGGCGCGGTGGGCGTTCCAGTGAAAGCAGGGCTCGCTTTCGGGGCATATTGTGAATGCGGGTCGCTGGCGGTGAGGTGCTTTTGCAAACTCTCGCCTGTGTTTTCCTGCATTTTTTTCAGGTACGCCGTACGGCTGGCTAACTGCTCAGCCTGACGGTTGGAGATGCCTCCAGGGCCTGCGACAACGGGATCCGATGTCTCAAGCTGATAAATGCCATCAATCCAGCTTTCTTGTTCAGATAAATTCGCCATTTTCATGCGTTCCTATGAGTGATGATAGTGCCACGATGCGACATCGCCGTATTTCTGTCTGTTTCTACGCCGATGTCAGCATTGTGCCGATGGCTATAAAACAGTTTTAGTGACGATGAAGAGCGTACCGTTTGCGGTGCGGCGGGTTTAGTAACGGAGTTTAAAAATTGAGGTGAAACGGACGCAGAAACGGCAGTCACCGTGCGGACGCTATGTCCTTGCTTCCCAATCAATATGAGCCGAGGTGACTGGCGCGCTAATTGCATATTTCCGAGCAAGGTTTTTTCTGGAGAGACAGCGATGGTGGCGGAGCCTTCAACGACAATTCGATTTTTACTTGCCTCGCGCCAGTGTGAGCTGAACAGCCTGCGCTACTTGCTGCAAAGTGGTGAACTGGTGGGGAAAATCAGCCAACTCGTGCATCTATTGCAGCGCGAGCGGGGAACGGCCAACCTGTTTCTGTGCTCCGACGGCCGCTTTTTCGCTGACGAACTGGCGCTACGTGAGAAAGACGTGCAGACGGCGCAGACGCATTTGATGACACATCTGGCCGGACTGGAAAAAATGACGGCGGAATTGCCGCAGGCGAGCCGTCTGTTCAGCCGTGTCGCCAGCGTGGTCTATGCGCTGAGCCTGCTGCCCGCGCTGCGCCAGCAGATTCGCCAGCGCTTGTTACCTCAGCCGCAGGCGATGACATTTTTCAACGACATTGTTCGTAACCTGCTAGCGTTGGTTTTTGAGGTGTCGGATACGGCAGCCGATCCGGGGATTTCCCGCGCGCTGATTGCCATGTTCAGTTTTATGCAGGGAAAAGAGCTGGCAGGGCAGGAGCGTGCGGTTGGCGCGGCGGCCTATGGTGCGGGCAGTGTTGATGAGGAAACCCGGCAAAAGCTGCTGGATTTAATTGAACGACAGGAGCGCTGTTTCGATACCTTTCTCAGTTTTAGCGATGAAGAAAACCAGCAGCGTTGGAATGCTATTGCGATAGACAGCGAATTTGAGCGCCTGCGCCGCATTGTGTGCACCCGCAGCCCGATAGAAAAGCTGTCGGAGGCCGATAGTCTGCACTGGTTTTCGATTGCCACGCGGCGCATCGATGAAATGAAGCAGATGGAAGATGAGCTTGAGCAGACGCTGATGCAGCGCTGCCGCACCCGTATTGCGGCAGCGGAGAAGGCATGCCGCGATCAACGGGCGGATCTCGAAGAACTGATGGCGCAGCAGGAGAAGGACGATCCTGGCTATTCAATATTTATCGCCGGTCATGATGTGGAAGGGCAGAACGCCCCTCCCGGCTGGCTACATAGCGATGGCGTGAGCCCACAGCTGGGACGATCGCTGCTGTCGCTGGTGCAGCAACAATCGCGGCGCTTACAGGCACTGGATCATGAACTGGCTGCGCTGCGAGCCACGTTGAATGAAAGAAAGCAGATCGATCGCGCGAAAGGTTTGCTGATGCAGCATCGTGGATTAAGCGAAGAGGAGGCCTACAAAACCCTGCGCCGCATGGCGATGAGCCAGAATAAAAAGCTGATCGACATCGCCACCGCGATGCTCGCGGTAGCCGATGTATTCGGGGATACCCCTTAAGAGGTATATGCACATGAACTGTGCGTGTTCTGCCAGTTAGCGGTGCAAGACGCCGTCTTGTGAAGAGGAAATCGTGGAATAAATAGCGGAGTAACTGAGGGGGGGAAGTGGTTTCGTGCGTAGCGGGTTCTCGCTGTCGTTGTGTTGTGATGAGCGTAAATAACGCTGAAGGAAAAACAGTCTTAGGATGAGCGGCAGGGAAGCCGCGAAAGCCGTTGCCGCGTCGGGAACGCGTCAACGGCGGTCCGTTAAGAGGCTGTTTTTTCTGAAGGTATCGCGTAGCGACGTTATTTCTCGCGAAAAAGCCGCGGGTCACGGGGCGGCGGCGACTGAGCGCCCCGTGTCGGGCGCGTGCTACGGCGTAGCATAGAAATGGCAATATTCTCGCGCACGAAATAATCATCATAATTTACATGTGGTTACCGAAATTTCAGTTCACGTCTTGGTTAATCCATCCCCCTCGGCAATATGTAAAACTGTGACATCTGGCACAAACCTTGCTTTAACTCATTAGCAACAACCAAACATTCATAATGCGTTTCGGGCCAATGGCGGTGCGGAAGGTGTTAATCGGACAACGGCGTCCATAAGCGTGCAGATTCTGCATGGGCTTGTGGACGCCGTTTTTGTTTTTTACCGCCTGAAAAGGTGTTTTGCGCAAGGGTGCCGTTGATGAGTGATTCCAAAACCAAATGCATGTCTGTCTCTCGCCGCCAGTTTCTGTTGGGGAGTGCTGCACTGGGCGGCAGCCTGATGCTGCCAGGGTTGATGAATAGCGCCTGGGCCGCAGGTTCCGACGCGCCGGAGAAAAAGGAAATCCGAGTCGGGTTTATCCCGTTGACGGACTGCGCCTCGGTCGTGATGGCCGCAGTGAAAGGCTTCGACAAGAAATACGGCATCACGATTGTTCCCAGCAAAGAAGCCAACTGGGCGGCGGTACGCGACAAACTGGTGTCGGGTGAACTGGATGCCGCCCACATTCTGTATGGGCAGCTGTACGGTCTGCAAATGGGGCTGTCCGGAGCGCAGAGCAATATGGCAGCACTGATGACGCTCAACCAGAACGGACAAGGCATCACGCTGGCAAACCAACTGCGTGAAGCCAATATCACGGATCTTGCGGCGCTGCAAAAATATATCGCCGCCAGCCCAGCAGGCACCTACACCTTCGCACAAACTTTCCCGACCGGCACACACGCCATGTGGCTCTACTACTGGCTAGCCTCTGCTGGGATCAACCCGCTGAACGACGTGCGCACCGTGGTGGTGCCACCGCCGCAGATGGTGATGAACATGAAGATTGGCAACATGGTGGGTTACTGCGTCGGCGAACCGTGGAACCAGCGTGCCATCAGCGAAAAAATCGGCTTTACCGCCGCCACCTCGCAAGACATCTGGCCGGATCATCCCGAAAAAGTGCTGGGTACCCGTGCCGACTGGGTAAACGCCAACCCCAATAGCGCCCGCGCGCTGACTGCCGCGATTCTCGATGCGTCACGCTGGATTGACGCCTCGGACGACAACCGCCGTGAGACGGCAGGCGTCGTTGCCGGACGCGCGTACATCAATGCCAAAGAAGACACTATTGTCGGACGCATGCTGGGCCAGTACGAAAACGGACTGGGGAAAAGCTGGAAAGACGAACACGCGATGCGTTTCTACCACGACGGTTCCGTGAACTACCCGTACCTGTCCGACGGCATGTGGTTCCTCACCCAGCACAAACGTTGGGGCTTGCTCACCGAAGAACCGGACTATCTGGCTGTCGCGAAGCAGGTTAACCGCATTGATATCTACAAGCAGGCGGCCGAGGCCGTGGGGAATGTGCCGTTGCCCAGTAACGACATGCGCAGCAGCGTGCTTATCGACGGCCGCCGCTGGGACGGTAGCGATCCAGCGGGGTATGCCAACAGTTTTAGCGTGAAGAAATAAGTGAGGTTGATGATGAAAAACCAGGCCCAAATCATTCCGATTACTGCGGATAACGCTCCGAAAACGGTGCACAACGCTGAAATTATGCCGCTGCCAACCAAACCGGCAGCACCTGAAAAAGCACCGGCAGCACCGGCTTTTGCCTACCGCCCGCGGCTGCGTAAGCTGTTTCAGCAGCTTTTTCCCGCGGTTCTGGGGCTAGGTCTGCTGGTGGCGGTCTGGCAGATTGCCGCGCTCAACAGCGAAAATTTCCCGACGCCGTGGGCGACCTGGCTTGCGGCGCTCAGCCTCTTCGCCGATCCATTTTACATTGCCGGGCCGAACGATCAGGGTATCGGCTGGAACGTATTGGCCTCGCTGCAACGTGTCGGCATCGGTTTTGGGCTGGCGGCGCTGGTCGGCATTCCCACCGGTTTCCTGATTGGCCGTTTTACCTTTCTGGCCACTATGCTCAACCCGATTATTTCGCTGCTGCGCCCGGTCAGCCCGCTGGCGTGGTTGCCTATCGGTCTGCTGCTGTTCCAGCGCGCGGAACCAGCATCCAGTTGGACCATTTTCATCTGTTCTATCTGGCCGATGATCCTCAATACCGCCGAGGGCGTGCGTCGTATCCCGCAGGATTACCTGAATGTGGCGCGTGTACTAAAGCTCTCCGAATTCACCATCATGCGCAAGATTCTGCTGCCTGCGGTGCTGCCTAACGTATTGACTGGCGTGCGTCTGTCGATTGGCGTCGCCTGGCTGGTGATTGTCGCCGCAGAGATGCTGACGGGCGGCGTGGGTATCGGCTTCTGGATTTGGAATGAGTGGAACAACCTGAATGTGGAAAACATCATCATCGCCATCGTGGTGATTGGCGTTATCGGTCTGCTGCTTGAGCAGGGACTGATGTGGATTGCTAACCGTTTCAGCTATGACAACCGCTAAGGAGCCGACCATGCGTACAACACCGATTATTCAAGTGCAGCAGGTGAGCCAGCGTTTCAATACCGCCAGTGGTGAGTTTTTGGCGCTCGATCAGGTGAGTTTCGACATTCATACCGGTGAGACGATCAGCCTGATCGGCCACTCTGGCTGCGGCAAGTCCACGTTATTGAATCTGATTGCCGGTCTGACGCTACCGAGCAGCGGCGGCCTGCTGTGTGACAACCGTGAAATCGACGGCCCAGGGCCGGAGCGCGGCGTGGTCTTTCAGAACCACTCGTTGCTGCCGTGGCTGACCACCTACGAAAACGTTGCGCTGGCGGTACGTCAGGTATTTCGCGGGCAGATGAACAAGCACGAGATGCACGAATGGATTACCCACAATCTGGAGCTGGTGCACATGGGACACGCGCTGAACAAGCGGCCGAATGAGATCTCCGGCGGGATGAAACAGCGTGTGGGGATTGCCCGCGCGCTGGCGATGAAGCCGAAAGTGCTGCTGATGGATGAACCGTTCGGCGCGTTGGATGCGCTGACGCGTGCGCACCTTCAGGATGCGGTGATGGAAATTCAGCAACGCTTGCAAACCACGATTGTGCTGATTACTCACGACGTAGACGAGGCGGTACTGCTGTCGGATCGCGTGCTGATGATGACGAATGGCCCGGCGGCGACGGTCGGTGAAATCATGACGGTCGAGCTGGAACGTCCACGTTCGCGCGTCACGCTGGCTGACGATCCACGCTACCACCACTACCGTCAGCAGGTGCTGCATTTCTTATATGAAAAACAGCCTAAAGCAGCCTGACAGCGAGGCCGGAACGATGATGAAACCGCATCTGATTGTGATTGGTAACGGGATGGCGAGTGCGCGATTTGTCGATACGTTGCGGCAACTGGCTGCGACGCGCTACCGCATCACCGTGATTGGTGATGAACCGCGCGCCAGCTACAACCGCATCCTGCTGTCGCCGGTATTGAGCGGCGAAAAAGCGTTTACGGATACGCTGCTGATGCCTGCGGCTATCGATGATGATGCGGCGCTGCCGGTGAGTTATCTGTTGGGTGAGCGGGTAACCCACATCGATCGCCAGCAGCGTGAGGTGACAACGACGCAGCGGCAACTGCATTACGATCATCTGGTGCTGGCGACCGGATCTACGCCGTTTATGCCACCGATGCCCGGTATCGATCTGCTGGGCGTATGCGGCTTCCGCACGCTGGATGATGTCGAGCTGATGTTGACGACGATTCGCCAATCCGTGCCTGCGGTGGTGATTGGCGGTGGTTTGCTCGGGATTGAAGCGGCAGCCGCGCTGAAACTGCGCGGTGCCGATGTCACTTTATTACACCGCACCCCGATGCTGATGGAGCGTCAACTGGACGCGACGGCGAGCGGCCTGCTTTGCGACAGCCTGCGTGCCCGCGGTATTGCCTGTGAAACGGATGTGCAGGTGGTGGCGCTGCACGGTGATGAACATGGCGTCACGGCCGTTGCACTGGCGGATGGCCGCACGATCCCCGCCGGGCTGGTGGTGGTGACGGCAGGCGTGATTCCCGCCAGCCAACTGGCACGCGAGTGCGGCTTGCCCTGTAACCGCGGTGTGCTGGTGGACGGTCAACTGCAAACTGCCGACCCGTACATCAGCGCGATCGGCGAGTGCTGTGAGCTCAATGGCGAAACGTTCGGGCTGGTTGCTCCGTGTTTCGCCCATGCCACGTTGGTGGCACAGCGCCTGGCCGGACACACACCGAAAGATTATCAGCGTGAACAGGCGGCGACGCGGCTGAAGGTCACCGGTATTGGCGTGGTCAGCGGCGGCGATATTAACGTTACATCGGATGATGAGGTGTACACCCTGTTTGATCCGCAGACGCAGCACTACCGTCGTCTGCTCGTTCGCGACGGGCGGCTGAGCGGTGTTCTGCTGTATGGCGATACCGACGACAGCCAGCGTCTGCTGGCCACAATGGAGAGCTCTACAGAAGGCAAGATGCTTCCGCCTGCCTCGCTGCTTTTCGGCCTTTCTTCCCCTGATTCTGACCCACAGCCTGAAGCTGTAAGGATTCCTGTCATGAGCAAACCTATTTTGGTGGTCGTCGGCCACGGTATGGTCGGCCACTATTTTCTTGAACAGCTGGTCGAGCGCGACCTGCATCAGCATTACCACATTGTCGTATTTGGTGAAGAACGCCATGAAGCCTATGACCGCGTTCACCTCTCCGAGTATTTTTCCGGCCGCAGCGCCGCTTCTTTGTCACTGGTAAAAGACGGCTTTTTTGCCGAGAGCGGTATCGAGCTGCGCAGCGCCAGTGAGATCGTGGCTATCGACCGTGAACGTCAATGCGTGTGTGATGCGCAGGGCCGAGAAACCGCCTACGACAAGCTGGTGCTGGCGACCGGCTCTTATGCGTTTGTGCCGCCGATTCCCGGCAATACGCGCCCCGGCTGTCTGGTTTATCGCACGCTGGACGACCTGGATGCGATTGCGGCACAGGCGAAAAAGGCGAAATCCGGTGTGGTGATCGGTGGCGGCTTGCTGGGGCTGGAAGCGGCAAACGCCCTGCGTCAGTTGGGGCTGGATACCCATGTGGTGGAGTTTGCGCCGCGTCTGATGGCGGTGCAGCTCGATGACGGCGGTGCCACCATGCTGCGGCGCAAGATTGAAGCGCTGGGCGTACAGATTCATGTCAGCAAAGAAACGCGCGAGATCACCGACGGCGAGCAGGCGTTGCATCGTCTCTGCTTTGCGGACGGCAGCGTGTTGGAAACCGATCTGGTGCTGTTTTCTGCCGGGATTCGCCCGCGCGATAAGCTGGCAGACAGTGGTGATTTAGAGAAAGGACCGCGCGGCGGCATTGTGATTGATGACCATTGCCAGACGTCGGACGACGCGATTTTCGCCATCGGCGAGTGCGCACTGTGGCAAGGCCAGATTTTCGGATTGGTGGCACCGGGCTACCAGATGGCACGCAGCGTGGCGGATACGCTGGCGCAGCGCGACACGCCCTTTACCGGCGCGGACATGAGCACCAAGCTGAAGCTGTTGGGCGTTGATGTCGCCTCGATTGGCGATGCGCACGGGCGCACGGCGGGCAGCCAAAGCTACCAGTGGACGGACGGCCCGAACGAGATCTACAAGAAAATCGTTGTTTCCGCTGACGGCAAGCGTTTACTGGGGGCGGTACTGATTGGCGACAGCAGCGATTACAGCACGTTGCTGCAAATGATGCTCAACGATATGCCGCTGCCCGCACAGCCGGAAAGTCTGATTCTGCCCGCGCGTGCTGGCGATGCACCGAAAGGACTGGGCGTGGCGGCGTTACCCGCCAGTGCACAGATCTGTTCCTGCCATAACGTCAGCAAAAGCGATATCTCGGCGGCGGTGGCGGACGGCTGCGGTGAACTGGGCGCGCTGAAAACCTGTACCAAAGCGGGAACGGGCTGCGGCGGCTGCGTGCCGCTGCTGAAACAGGTAATGGAGTATGAACTGACGCAACTGGGTGTCGAAGTGAAAAAGGATATTTGCGAGCACTTCGCCTATTCGCGTCAGGAGCTGTATCACCTGATTCGTGTGCATGAGATCCGCTCGTTCGACAGCCTCCTTGCGCGTTACGGCCACGGTTTAGGCTGCGAAGTCTGTAAGCCGCTGGTGGGGTCGATGCTGGCGTCCTGCTGGAATGACTATCTGCTGCAACCGCAGCACCTGCCGTTGCAGGATACCAACGATCGTTTCTTCGCCAACATCCAAAAAGACGGTACGTATTCCGTCGTACCGCGCGTGCCGGCAGGGGAGATCACGCCGGAAGGGCTGATCGCGATCGGTCAGGTGGCGCAGCGCTATAGCCTGTACACCAAGATCACCGGCGGTCAGCGCGTGGACTTATTCGGCGCGCGCTTAGAGCAGCTTCCCGCGATCTGGCGCGAGCTGATCGATGCCGGGTTTGAAACTGGTCACGCCTACGGTAAATCGCTGCGTACCGTGAAATCCTGTGTGGGATCGACCTGGTGTCGCTATGGCGTGCAGGATTCCACTGGGCTGGCGATCCAACTGGAGCACCGTTACAAGGGGCTGCGTTCGCCGCATAAGATCAAAATGGCGGTATCGGGCTGTACCCGCGAATGTGCGGAGGCGCAGAGCAAGGACATCGGCGTGATTGCCACCGATAAAGGCTGGAACCTTTACGTGTGCGGCAACGGTGGCATGAAACCGCGCCATGCGGATCTCTTTGCCAGCGATCTGGATACGGAAACTCTGCTACGCACCATCGATCGGGTCTTGATGTTCTATATCCGCACCGGCGATCGTCTCCAGCGTACCAGCACCTGGATGGATAATCTGGAGGGCGGTATCGACTATCTGCGTCAGGTGATTCTGGAAGACAGCCTGAATATTGGTGAAGAATTAGATAAAGAGATGCAGCGCGTGGTGGAGGCCTACCAGTGCGAATGGCAAACCACGCTGGAAAGCCCGGAACGTCTGGCGCTATTCCGCGGTTTCCTGAACAGCGATAGTCCGGATGAAGCGGTGGTGATGGTACCTGAGCGTGGACAAATTCGTCCGGCGCAGGGGCATGAGAAAGCGGTCTCGCCAGAGCTGGTTGCCCTGAAGCCCGCCGCGCATGAAGCGGAGTGGGTACAGGTGGCGACGTTGGGCGATATTCCGCGTCATGCTGGCATGGCGGCGCGTCTCGGGCAGCAGCAAATCGCGCTGTTCCACTTGCCGGGGAGCGAGCAGCAGGTGTACGCGTTGGAAAACCATGAACCGGGCAGCGGGGCGAATGTGTTGTCGCGTGGCTTGATCGGTGACGTGGCGGGCGAACCGGTGGTGATTTCTCCGTTGTACAAAAAGCGCTTCAAGCTGCGGGATGGCGTGAGCCCGGATGACAGCGCGCTATACGTGCGTGCCTGGCCGGTACGTGTGGAAGACGACGAGATTTGGGTATGCCGTCAACCGCTGGCCGTACCTGAAAGCGTCGGTCTGGCAGACACTGCTATGGCGAAAGCATCATGACCGCGCGTGTCTGTCGGACAACCTGCCCCTATTGTGGCGTCGGCTGTGGCGTGCTGGCAGAACACGATGGGCAAGGTGCGGTAAAGATTAGCGGGGATCCTGCCCATCCGGCGAATTTGGGTCGGCTGTGCGTCAAAGGCTCCGCGCTGGGAGAGACGCTGGATTTGAACGGCCGCCTGCTGTGGCCGCTGGTGGAAGGGCGTCGCGTGAGCTGGGATCAGGCTCTCGATACGGTAGCCGAACGGCTGCTGGCGACCATGCAGCAGCACGGCCCGCAGTCGGTAGCGTTTTATGGTTCAGGCCAGCTGTTGACGGAGGATTACTACGTTGCCAACAAGCTGATGAAGGGTTTTATTGGCGTCGCCAATATGGATACCAATTCGCGGTTGTGCATGGCGTCTGCGGTGATCGGCTACAAGCGCGGACTGGGAGCAGACGCGGTTCCCTGTAACTATGAAGATATCGAACTGGCGGATGTGGTGGTGCTGGTCGGTTCTAACACGGCTTGGGCGCATCCGGTGGTGTATCAGCGGCTGGTGCAGGCGAAACAACAGCGACCGCAGATGCAGGTGGTGGTGATCGATCCTCGACGTACCGCCACCTGCGACATTGCCGATCTGCATTTACCGTTGCAGCCTGGCAGCGATGCGGGACTGTTTAACGGCCTGTTGCAGTGGATTGCACAAGATCCACGCATCGATCGCACCGAATGGGTCGAGCGTTTTTCCGGTGTAGAAGAAACATTACAGTCGGCGCAGACGTGGTCGGTGGCGCACGTGGCGGAGTTTTGTCAGTTAAATGAAGCCGATATCGAGTGTTTCTACCACCTGTTCAGCACCAGCAATAAAGTGGTCACGCTCTATTCGCAGGGTGTTAATCAATCATCCTCGGGCAGCGATAAATGTAACGCGATCATCAATGCTCACCTGCTGAGCGGCAACATCGGCGTAGCGGGTTCCGGCCCCTTTTCGATAACCGGACAGCCAAATGCGATGGGTGGGCGAGAGGTCGGCGGGCTAGCTAATCAGCTTGCTAGCCACATGGGTTTTACACCGCAGGACATCGAGCGCGTAGGGCGCTTTTGGCAGAGCGATAATGTGGCGACGCAACCCGGCCTGAATGCCGTGGAGTTGTTTCGCGCGGTTGAACGCGGCGAGATTAAAGCGGTGTGGATCATGGGTACTAATCCGGTGGTGTCGATGCCGGACGCTGACCGAGTGAAACAGGCGCTGGAACGCTGCCCGCTGGTAATCGTCTCCGAAGTGATGCGCCATACGGATACCGCAGAAACCGCTGATATCTTACTCCCCGCGCTGGGGTGGGGGGAAAAAGACGGCACGGTAACCAATTCCGAACGCCGGTTGTCTCGCCAGCGTGCCTTTCTGTCTGCGCCGGGGGAAGCCAAAGCCGACTGGTGGATCCTGAGTCAGGTGGCGCAGCGTATGGGATTTGCCGAGGCATTTGCTTATCAGCATCCGGCGGAGATCTTTCGTGAACATGCCGCGCTGTCTGGGTTTGAGAATAACGGTAGCCGTGCGTTTGATATCAGCGGGCTGGCGACGCTCAACAATCAGCAGTGGCAGCAACTGGAGCCGATACAGTGGCCGGTGAATGCGACATACCCACACGGGCGCGCCCGACTGGGTGACGATGGCCGACTCTGGCATGCCGATGGCAAAGCGCGTCTGGTGGCGGTAACCCCGTCGCTGCCGCAAAGCCCGTGGAGCGCGGCGTATCCGCTGATACTGAACACTGGGCGTATTCGCGATCAGTGGCACACCATGACGCGTACGGGCAAAGCGGCTCGGCTGATGCGTCATATCAGCGAACCGTACTGCGAGCTGCATCCACAGGATGCGCAGACGCATGACATTCAGGCGGGCGATTTGGTACGCCTGTCGTCGGTGCACGGCTGGATGCTGGCGCGGGCGCGGATTGACGCTGGACAGGTGCGCGGTAGCGTGTTTGTGCCGATGCATTGGAATCAGCAGTTCAGCGCTCAGGCGCGGGCTGACAGTTTAGTGGCGCCGATTACCGATCCGTATTCCGGCCAGCCGGAAAGCAAGCACAGTCGGGTGCGTATCCAACCCTGGCATACCGCCTGGCAGGCAATGCTGTTTTTTGCTGACGAGCTACCTACCGCGCCATTAACGTTACCCGCAGAGCATGACGTTCTGCCGCCGCCCGCCACCTACTGGAGCAAAGTGCCTCATGAGAGCGTGACGCAGTATCTGTTTGCCGACCGCGTGCCAGTAGATGATTGGCAGGCATGGCTGACCGAGCATTATGGATTGGAAAACATGCAGTGTCAGATTGCACAGGGTAACGGCATCTTTCACCTGATTGGCTGGCGTGATGACCGCGTGGTACTGGCCTGCTATGTCAGTGCACAGGCGCTGCGTATCGACAGCGATGCGGTGTGTCAGGCGTTTATCCATCCACCACAGCTACCGCACGAGCGGCATGCGCTGTTGGCGGGGCAGGCACCGCAGGGGCAGGCGCAGCAAGGTGCAACGATTTGCAGCTGCTATAGCGTGGGTGAAGCGATTATCGTCGGCGCGATTCGTCAAGGCTGCCACAGCGTGGCAGCGCTAGGCGGTGCGCTGAAATGTGGCACTAACTGCGGTTCCTGTATCCCCGAACTGAAGGCGTTATTGAGTCAGCATGTACCGATAACGATCAATGAACTGAAGAAAGCAGGTTGAGCGCCACGGCGTAATGAGGTGTGACATGATGACAACACAATCAATATTGGCGCAGGGCCAACGGCGTCAGCCTGTACTCGGCGGTGAAGTCTGGCTGGTAGGTGCAGGGCCGGGCGATGTGGAACTGCTGACGCTGAAGGCGCTGCGGGCAATCCAGCAGGCGGATGTGGTGGTCTACGATCGGCTGGTGTCGGCGGAGATTATGGATTTGGTGCCGGAGCAGGTGTTGTGCATCGACGTTGGGAAAACGCGCGGTTGTCACCGCCTGTCACAGGAAAAAATCAATCAGCTGTTGGTCGAATTGGCGCAGGCTGGGCAACGAGTGATCCGTCTGAAAGGTGGCGATCCGTTTATTTTTGGCCGCGGCGGTGAAGAGATGGATTATGCCCAACAGGCCGGAATTGTCTGCCACGTGGTGCCGGGTATTACTGCCGCGACCGGCTGTGCGGCGGCCGTAGGGCTACCGCTGACTCACCGCGCCTGTGCGCAGTCGGTGCGCTTCGTGACCGGTCATTCGCGCGATGGCGAACCGCAATTAGACTGGCCGACGCTGGCGGACAACCAGCAAACGCTGGTGTTCTATATGGGGCTGAGCCACAGCAGCCGGCTTTGTCAGCGCTTGATCGAGCACGGGCTGTCCGCGCAGACGCCCGTCGCGATTATCGAACGCGGTACCCAGCCGGATCAGCGCTTATTAACTGCAACGCTGGCGACTTTACCAGCGCTGCTGGCACGCTATCAGCCACAGTCGCCTAGCCTGCTGGTGGTCGGTGACGTCGTCCGCTTTTGCCGTCATCCTGCGCTGCACGTTGACGCGGCTCCTGCGCGGCTGACGATGGAAAAACATCAAGCCGCCTGACGGCAACGGCTCCGTGATATGCTGGAGCTGGCGCGTGAGATTGGGTTACTATTTGAACGCTGGTCGGTGCCGCTGACGCAGCGTCGGGCGCTGTTATTTTACATTGCACAAGCGGGAAACACATCCAAACCCGTAGATTTCATTGACGCACTGGCAGCACCGCTATCAACCGGTCAGGAGGACATTATGACGATTGCAGAACAATTGAAAAAAATGGGATTCGAGGAAGGAATCCAACGCGGTATTCAGCAAGGCGGTATTCAGCAAGGATTAGAGCAGGGCATTGAACAAGGGATGAAAAGCAGTGCCAGACAAATTGCCCGTAATTTATTGCTAACGGGAATGGATAAGAATAGCGTGCAGCAGGTCACTCAGCTTGAGGAAGAAGAGCTGGAGCAACTGGTCACCGCTATCCTGCATGAAACTCAGCATTGATAGCGTACGAAAAGAATCGGTACGAAAAACTGAGCGTTGCTGATGCCTGTTACAGAAAAAGATCAGCCGAGCAACGCTCACGTCCTTTCGCTAACGCGTTGCGGTTAGCCTTTGCGTACTCGCGCCGTCAGCCCTTTCAAGAAGTAGCGGATCACCTGATCGCCGCAGGTGCGATAGTTTTTGTGGTCAGGGGCGCGCATCATCGCGGTCACTTCCGGCACTGAAATGCGGAAATTTTGCTCCAGCAGGATCGCCTGAATATCATCCGTTTTTAATGAAAACGCGACACGTAGTTTTTTCAGAATAATATTGTTGGTCATCTTGCGCTCAAACTGCGGCGCAGGCTGGTTTTCATCTTTGCCGCGTTTTTGCAGAATCAGTCCATTCAGGAAATAACTCATCACGATGTCCGGGCAAGGTTGATAGCCTTCCTCACCCTCTTTTTTGACGTAGCTCGCCAACTGCTGGGGAGGGACGGTCATCTCCACCAGCGCTAGGATCTTCAGCAGGTGGTCATTGTTCAAATTCAGCATATAGCGCACGCTGCGCAGGACATCGTTATTCATCATTACGGAAAGGGTCTCGCCGTTCGTCTTGGTACAAAACGCACAGTATAAAGGGAACGGCGGAGAAATGCAGAAACGATCGTGGAATTAGTGAAACGACTTTTCGACCACGGTGCACTATGCAGATTCCGTCGTGATGTCTCTGCCCCGTCAGTAACGTTATTCTGCGGCTTGCGACAGAATAGCGTCGAGCAGGCCGGGGAAACGCTGTTGCATATCACTGCGGCGCAGTCGGTTGATGTGCGTCGTGCCGATGTTGGTGGTATGCAGCAGGCCTGAGTCGCGCAACACGCGAAAATGGTGGGATACGCTGGATTTTGGCCGACCGCCGTCAAGTTCGCTACACGTTGCTTCTTCTTGTACGGATAAACAACGCACAATGGATAAGCGTACAGGATCGCTCAAGGCATACAGGACGCGCTCAAGGGTAAATTCTTCGGGTGTAGGGTGCTTAAAAGGTCTCATGAATGAATTATAGCGTTAGGGTTGTCTAAAATCCATTATTCGAATAATATCGAAATATCGAAGTAACCAGATAAGGTAGGAAATTATGTCCGCACTGTTTCAACCCTTCAAACTGAAAGACATCACGTTACGCAACCGCATTGCCGTTCCACCAATGTGTACCTATTCCGCGAATGATGGCCTGATCAACGACTGGCATCAGGTGCATTATGCCGCACTGGCGCGCGGTGGTGCTGGGTTGGTTATCGTGGAAGCGACGGCTGTTGCACCTGAAGGCCGCATCACACCGCACTGCACGGGTATCTGGAACGATGAGCAGGCGCAGGCGTTCGCCAAGGTCGCCAAATCCATTAAAGATGCAGGTGCCGTGCCGGGCATTCAGATTGCACACGCTGGACGTAAAGCCAGCGCCAACATTCCCTGGGAAGGCGACGACCATATCCCTGCTGGCGACTCACGCGGCTGGCAGACCATCGCCCCAACCGCGCAAGCTTTCGGCGCGAATCTGTCGAAGCAGCCGCAGGAAATGACGCTGGAAGATATCGCTCGCGTTCGTGACGACTTTGTTGCCGCGGCTCGCCGTGCGCTTGAAGCCGGGTTTGAATGGCTGGAACTGCACTTTGCTCACGGTTATCTGGCACAGAGTTTCTTCTCCGTTCATTCCAACAAGCGTAACGATCAATACGGCGGCAGTTTTGACAACCGTAGCCGTTTTCTACTGGAAACGTTGGCTGCCGTTCGCGACGTGTGGCCGCAGCACCTGCCGCTGACCGCCCGTTTCGGCGTGATTGAATTTGACGGACGTGATGAAGAAACCTTGCAGGAATCGATTGAGTTGACACGTCGCTTTAAAGCCGCTGGGCTGGATATGCTGAGTGTGAGTATCGGTTTTTCTACGCCGACGGCGAATGTTCCGTGGGCGCCAGCCTTTATGGGACCGATTGCACAGCAGGTACGCGAGCAGGCCGATCTGCCTGTCTCTTCTGCCTGGGGCTTCGGCACGCCGGAGCTGGCCGAGCAGGCGGTGGCATCGGGTCAGTTGGATCTGGTGATGGTAGGAAAAGCCCATTTGGCGAACCCGCACTGGAGCTATCAGGCTGCACGCGAACTGGGCATCGATCGCGCCTCGTGGACGCTGCCAGCACCTTACGCTCACTGGCTGGAACGTTATTAATCCCTGTCATTGCGGAGCACTCTCTCTGTGGCAGTGATATGTATTCTAATATAAGAAATCATCGGGTTTCGCGGCGATAAACAGAGCTATTTTTCTGTAGCTCTGATGCCACGCCTGACTGAGTGCGCCCAATCGTCGGCGCCCTAACACCCTGAATTTTTTAATGAATGATGCCGCTAACGCGGTCCCTTCGACGCTCATACCCGCCTTCCGAACCGTCAGCGACGCGCTCCCGATGTCTTAGATCTGAGTTGACGCCTTCATTTCTCTGAATCATTCCTAATCCGACAGACTGCTTTGTGCTTGTTTATCTACATACCCAATATCACACCCTAAAACTTTGGCAGTCTCTGCATCGAAAATAATTTTCTTGCGGGGGCAACTTGCCGAATTTATATGTACACAACGGTTGCCCAGTTAATATCTTCAAGCGGCGAGAATTGCTGAATGCTGACGAAGATGATTTTGGAAAAGTTGTGCATAATCTGCTGATACGGCAGCTTTTACGCTTTCCCTTTTTGCAAGTAATGCTTTCCATGCAGAAACACGCGGTAGTCCTTCAAAAATCGACTCAGACACTGAGGCATCGATGATTGAGAAGTAACGGAAAATCGGAGCGTATACCGCATCTACCATACTGAAGTTAGTACCCGAGAAATAAGGCCCCGAGCCCAACTCAGCTTCAATACGTTCAAGCTGGTTACGGAACGACGCACGTTTGTTGTCAGCCACAGCTTGATCTGTGGCATTTAAAAATTGCCATGCATTACCAAGTATCGCCGTAGCGAATTCGATCCATCCGCGCTGTTTAGCACGTATTAATGCATCGTCTGCGTACATTGAAGCACCGTCTTGCGTTTCATTAAGGTACTCGCAGATCACCATGCTCTCGAAAATAATGGCATCTTCACCGTTTGCTTGATGCACTTTCAGTACTGGCACCTTGCCAGTCGGTGACAGGGCTAGAAACCAATCAGGTTTCGCTGATAGGTCTACATTTATGCGTTCAAATGGCACATTTTTTTCGAGCAACACGATTGCTGAACGCTGTACAAAGGGACACAGAGGGTGGCTAATAAGTGTTAGGTCATGGTTAGGCATTTCAAACTCCAGATAAAATAAAAGCCCGCCGCCATAGCAAGGTGGCGAGCTTGAAGAACCATATCGCTTATTTAGATGGTTTAGATTGAAACGCCGCCGTCAATGATGATTTCTGAACCTACGGTCCAGGCGGACTCATCAGATGCGAAATAAAGCACCGCTTGCGCGACTTCTTGAGGCTTACCAAAACGACCTGCTGGGATGGTTGCAATGATATCTTTCATCACTTGATCATGGTATTCCACTGGAATCCCCGCCTTATCGTAAAGCGGTGTGTCAACTGGGCCCGGGCTCACTGCGTTGATACGAATTCCACGAGAAAGCAATTCGTTAGAAAGTGTTTTTGACATGTTCAGCAATGCCGCTTTGGTTGAGCCATAAACGGAAGAGTTCACGGGGCCGGTGTGAGCATTTACTGAGGTATTAAAAACCACGGATGCCGAGCTTGCGAACACGGGCAGCAGTGCCTGCATTAGGAAGTAAGGACCTTTAACGTTGATATCATAAATGCGGTCGAACGTCTCTTCTGTCCATACCTCGATTGGCATATACATTGATATACCCGCATTCAGGAAAGCGATATCCAGTTCACCAAAGTGTTCTTTAACCGTTTGAGCCAGAGCTTTCTGCGCATTCACATCAGCGGAATCAGCGCTCACGACTAACACATCATTACCCAGTTCTACTTTCGCCTTTGCGATAGAATCAGGGTTAACACCAGTAACAATTACGCGTGCACCTTCTGCAACAAACAGCTTCGCTGTTTCAAGACCAATACCACTTGTACCACCCGTAATCAGTGCGCGTTTACCTTGTAGTCTAGACATTTCAAATCTCCAAATAGTGTTATCAAGGAATCGGCGAATGACCGATTTGATAGCCACTATAAGTTCATGCGAAGATGGTGATAAGATTGTATTTTTCAATATGTTTCATGCTTTAAAAGCATAGATGGGTTTTAGGATGGACAGATTACTTTTGATGACATGCTTTGTCCGTACCGCTGAAACAGGCAGCTTTTCCGCAGCCGGTAGGGATTTAGGCTTAGGGCAACCGAACGTGAGTCGCCATGTTGCCACCCTCGAAGATCATTTGCAGACCAGATTACTTCACAGATCAACCCGCAAGCTTTCCCTAACTCCTGAAGGAGAACGTTATTATTTGGAAGCAAGGCGTATTCTGGAAGCCGTTGAAGAGTCAGAGTCTTCTTTCAGAGAAAATGTTACACCCACAGGGCTATTACGCGTTGCTTGCCCCACAGCATTAGCTCACACATTCTTAGTCCCGCACATCCCAGATTTTTTAGAACGCTACCCTGAGCTAACACTCGAGCTACAGATTAATGACCGCTATATCAATCTTGTTGATGAAGGGGCTGAACTGGCAATCCGCATTGGACACCTGGAGGACAGCGCTATGCGTGCCCGCAGACTTGGCATGTATGAGCGAGTCTGTGTTGCCAGTAACAAGTATTTAGCTAAACACGGAACCCCTACTACCCCAGAAGATTTAAAAAAACATGATTGTTTGATCTATACCTTGCTAACAACAGGAGCTACCTGGAGATTTCAGGATATCAATGTCCCTGTTTCTGGTCGGCTCAGGGTCAATTCACCGGAAGCTGTACAGAAGTTTGTTAATGCAGGGGTTGGGATCGCACAAGGCCCAGAATGGCTGTTCGAGGAGGGACTGGAAAATGGCAACTTACAGCTATTACTGACTGATTACACTGCACCGCCCGTTCCCATTCAAGCCGTTTATGTTGCTAATCGACTTTTACCAAAACGGGCGATTGTGTTCATGGATTTTGTTGCTGAAATTTTTGAAAAAAATCCCGCATTCAAAGTTTACAACGCAATGAAATGAGCCTGAGATAACGGACATATCTGAATCATTAGTAAAATCTAGTCAATCTTAGGCTGTATCCCTTAAGAGATGCCCGCCGTCGCGCTTTGCCATATCTCCGGAGTCAGGCCATGCAGAAGCCGAGGACGGCGGCCTCCTGGAACAGGTGCGGGCTGGCCACGACGGAGGAAGGATATGCTGGAAGTTTCGCGCGGAACTCGGGATCAGTGAAGGCGGCGCGGACCGCCTCGGTGGATTCCCACATGACATAGTTCAGGTAAGTCGGACTATCGCCGATCGCTCGATGTAGCTGCATGGAAATGAAGCCCGGTTGCTTCGTTATGACCTCGGCAGCCGCCCTGAAAGCGTCCAGGAGGCCCGCTTCGTCGGCGGGATCGACGACCGTGAAGAGGTTGATGAGTACGAGAGGCGCGGCCGCGATACCGAGTTGGCGGTCAAACGGAAATTTCTCGTCTAGAGGTTTGAATGGTTTTATGGTGGCTATAGTGGCACTCCTGTCTATTGTGAAATTGAACTGGGGTGATCGATGTTGTTTGCACTCAGCTCAGCATCGACTGCTGGGCGGAGATACCCGCCATCGCGCCTTGCCATATTGCCGTGGTGACCGAGGGGATGCCGGGGTTGGCAAGGTCACCGGCGGCGTAGATGCCTGGTATGCTGGTTTCGCGGCGCTCGTCGGTCTTGAGGACGATGCCTGTTGGCGTATTGACCGTGGCGAGGCCCAGTGCGTCATGAAGGCTTGCGGATGGTCTGGTACGCGGATGTGCGAATAGGATATCGACTGCGACATCGGGGCTGGTATCGATCTTGATGGTGGCACTATGGCTCCCGTGACGTGTGATTTCGGTGATCCGGCCATCAACGAGAGGTACATGGCGGGCCGCTAGATCTGCCCTTATGTCGGGAGTGATGTCGTGACCATTGCCGAAGACAGTCAACCTGTCGGTCCAGTCATGGAAGAGCCTGACCTGATTCATCGACTGCGGGCCAGACCAGACGAGGCCCCAATGCTGGTCAGCAACTTCGAAGCCGTCGCAATAGGGGCATGGGATGACGGACGTACCCTAGCCTTCAGCAAAGCCAGGAATATCAGGCATCTGGTCAGCGACGCCATAGCTCAGGATCAGGCGGCGCGCCCTCAGGCTTTCGTTATCGTCAGTGACGACGCAGAAATTGTCGATGGTGCCGGATACGCTCTCGGCCCGCGCATTGACCATTTTGATCGCAGGGTAGCGCGCGAGTTGCTGCCGCGCTGCGGCCAGGATGTCGGACGGTGGCTTGTCATCGTGGCCGAGCACACCGTGCGAGCGGCCAGCGAAGCGGTTGCGCGGCCGGCCTGTGTCGAGGACCGTGACCTTGCGACGGGCACGGCCAAGCTGCAGGGCGGCGGCGAGGCCGGCAAAGCTGCCGCCGATGATGATGACGTCATTCATGGTGATGAGCTCCGTGTTGTGGATGGAGGGCGATGGGCTGGACCTGGCGCACCTTGTATATTTACGAAACTACGTGGTATCTTAATTACTGAATTAGGATACTGTCAAGGACTGTATTTATCGTGACCAAAAATAACAACCAGACCCGGCGGGGCCGGCCCGTCAACGAGGCACTTAGCCAAACAATCGTCGACGCTGCGTCCGAACTCTTTGTGGAATTGGGCTTTCAAGCGACGACATTGGACAAAATCGCCCAGCGAGCGAAGATATCCAAGCTCAGCATCTATCGGCACTTCGAGAACAAGGAGGCGCTGTTCAGTGCGGCTATCGTGGCCGGCTGCCATCAGTTGTTTGCACCACAGGCCCTTCTTGAGGGCGTCGACGGTTCGGTTGAAGATCAACTGATGGCGGTGGGATCATTACTGCTTCGCACGCTGTTGAGATCAGACGTTAGTAGTGTCGAAGCCATGGTCATGGCCGACAAGACGAATCAAAAGTCGTTAAGCAAGCTCCATTACGAAGCCGGCCCCGCTCATGTCATCGCCCAAATCGAGGCCCTGTTGCGTCAGTTGCACGCGAAGGCGCTCCTGAACGTTCCCGATCCTCTCCAGTCCGCTCGCCTGTTTGCCGCGCTTTTCAAAGGCTCCGATCTTCTGATTATCGCGCGCTTCGATGAGGCCAGAGCAGAGGACGACAACGAAATCGAATCTTATTGTCGGTCGGCCGTCGCCATGTTCATCGCCGCGCACGGTGGCATCCAGGGTACGCTATCGCGGCTATGATCTTGCTCCGTATTCCCGCTCCCGTCCTCGTCGCAATGTAACGCCCAAGCGTGATGCTTGCGTTAGCCATCTGGACGCGTTAGAGCCAGCATGGCGATTACAATAATGAGAAAGGAAATATCGGGGATTTATAATGCAGGAAAGCAGCTTCCCGTTAATTCACAGAGAAGCATATTGAGATTTTCTGGCTGAGTTTACACGGGCTTTTCAGACTAAATGTCTGGAATGTCAGCTCTTGCTCATAACTGTCTGATGGGGGATAGGCAACTTCGTGCCAAAAGCCGACGTTTCCAAGATTTGCATTCATTAATCCGCGTAGAACAGATCTCATCGCATAGTCATGCAAACATGCCGTGATCATCAGGGAGGTTTTTTCGAGATACGGACAAGGAAAGGTGCTCTAAACAGATAGGAGGCCGCTGAAACGCGCTTAAGACCCCTGCGGGGGTGCGGCCAAGGGATGCTATGGTAAATCAATACGATTGCAAGCGACAAGAAAGCCGCCCTATCTGGCGGCTTTCTGTAACGGGAACTCTGATTAGTAATTACAAATCAACTTTTTTTACGACCTCGTATACTGCTGCATTGTTGATGTTACGGTTTTGAAACTCAACTACCAACTCGCCCTCTGCAGCTTTATCCCAGAGTTCGTTAGCAGTGGTGCGGAACCGACGACCCAAAGATTTTCTAGTTGAGGGGCTCAGTTTGCTCCATGATTCATTTAAGGCTTTAAAATATAACTCATTTGCTTTGAAGCTTTTGTTTTCTTTACGGTTCTTTATCGCAAAGGAAATCATCTGATGAATTACTTCATTGATTTCATCATCGCTTAAAGTTTTGGTTTTTTTACTATTAACAGCATCACTAAGAAGCGATGAAACAATGTCCTCGAAGTCCATGTCTTCGTCGTTTTCATTAGCATGGTTAAGAATCTCACGCACCACTGAATCTTCAACATCTATAAGAATCTTCATGTTTACCCCTTGTTTTTCATTGTGTCACCTTGTTAATCCGAAATATATTTGAAATCCTTACCTATGTAAACATGTTTTTTGTTGTTTTTAGTTCTTTTTGGTTGTTTTTCGGGGCTGTCCAAGTTGCTGGGTCATTCGGTGAGGGGGCGTGCTCATTTCTCAGACTTGGGATGAAAGTCCCTGTCTAGCTTGATGGTGAAAAACGACTAATGGGGCGATAGGGATGTTATGTCTAATGTGGCATAACATCCCTATCGCCATGATTTTAACGTCCGCTATTCGCTCACAGCGGCCCATCACTCGATTCATAACGCTTTCAAATAATTCGTCACGGGCCACAGTCTTTCATACTGGCAATCCACCTCAGATCCGAAGCGAGATACCACACCGACAGATTGCTCAGCGCTTATGATTGGTCTACTAAGCAAATGTCGACGACGACGTTCAAAAATGCCGCTCCTGCCACCTGTGGCCGACCATATCGTCGCTCACAGGTGGCACGCGCCAATTTCTTAGCATTTCAGCTGTCCGCCGGATGCAATACCGATTCAGGGTGTTAACGTATCAGGATCAACGAACAGATTACGGTTTTACCCTTTATCACGGGACTGAAGCCATTCCTCATGGATCTTCTGTACTCTGGACCACAATGTTTTGAGTGATTCACCGGGAACATTGTCAAAAGTCAGGCCAAACTCTTCCCTCAGCACGTCTAGCCATTCCGGTAGAGACGCGGAGGTATGCGTGGTCACGACGTTGCCGTCAGTTTTGGTAAGAACACAGCCTCGCATTACCGTTTTACCGTTAGGCTGTCGAAGTTGCGCAGTGACAACTTTGGCATAACCAGACTCTGGCGAAAACACATTAAAGTGATGGCGGTCTGATAAATTCCCCATATCAGTAGGCTTATCAGCCATACTTACACCTGCAATCCAGCAAGATGGATCGGCAGTGAGATGCCAGTCACCCACACCATCCTCGGCAACGGCCTCCATTCCAAACTTCATTAATCCCTGGTGGACGGTTGCATTTATAAGAGGCATTTGTTCATGCAGCGCGTCGCCGAGGCCGATATCAACCCACCATCGGCCATGGGGATTGCTTTCGCACGGCATCCCCTCAGCGATAATGGCGACATGATTTTCCAGCTTAATCCGTTCAGGGCCTTCAACCCCATGGACGTTTGCAGGATTGAGACTCACACGATAACCAAGCTGAGTGAGTAATGTGTATAAGCCGCCATTCAACTGAAAACAGTAACCGCCTCGCCGTGTGGTCGCTGCTCTTCTGAAACTTTCAAGTGGATCAATCCCCCATCCCTCTTTGAGGTGGATCCAGAAGGTTTCGTAGGGTATCCGTTCAACATGAGCTCGATGAATTGAGGTCAGTGCCTGCAGGGACGGTGTCTCGGCATCAAGGCCAAGGCGATTCAGGTAAGCTGCTACTAATTGATTCATTCTAGATAAATTTCCTGTTCAGACAAAAAGTGATTGCGAGTCAGCTGGTTAGGATAAACCGTCAGTTCCAGGAGAAGCTGCGCCAGCGCCTGCCATGCTTGCAGGATTTATTGTGCAAAGCCTTCCGGACTTGTGCTTGGGCGAGATGTTGTGACTCTTCATTCAATTTCGCGTCACTATCAACGCAACGGGTATAAAAATCACAGCTTAAACCTTTTCACATTTGGTAATTAACTTGAAAAGATCCTGCGTGGGTTTTCAAAAGGATACTAACGCCATAAATAATGGCAACTTATTGTTTTTTTATTGTTATTTAATAACGGAAAATCCGTTATTTACTGAAAGTGGCTATATTCTAACTTCCTGTTATGGCTTGGTGTAGGGCCTAAAATGGGAATAGTGTTTTCATATTTGAGAGGGGAGGGTCTTTCCCGCACGAGCTTCGCTTCTTCACTTTTTGAAAAATGTTTTCAGGCTGACGCTTGACTAGGTAGAACGATCGTTCTACCATTAATTCATGAACAAAAAGCCGAACGATACCCGAGAAAAAATTCTTGCGACCGCCGAGCAACTTATCTATCAGAACGGCATTCATGCCACAGGCATGGACCTTCTGGTCAAGACCTCTGGCGTAGCAAGGAAAAGTATTTATCGCTATTTCGCGACCAAGGATGACGTGGCAGCCGCCGCGCTGAATGCACGTGATGAACGCTGGATGCACTGGTTCAGAACTGAATGTGATAAAGGCATTACCCCTGAGGAGCGCATCCTGAATATGTTCACTGTACTCAAAGGCTGGTTTGAGTCAGAGGGCTTTCGTGGTTGTGCCTTTATTAACACGGCTGGAGAAGTGGGTGACCCTGCCGATCCCGTTCGCCAGATCGCAAAGCTTCATAAACAAAAATTGCTGGATTACACGCTGGAACTCACCGGGCAATTAAACATCGAGCAACCGTCAGCCTTGGCCAAACAGTTGCTGATTCTGATGGAGGGCGCTATCACCATGTCACACGTGATGGGCGATGACAGCGCGGCCGATAGCGCAAGAGAAGTGGCGCAACTGTTGTTGAAGCAGGCCTCTCACTAAGGCCTGAGTTTCAAAAAATCCCGTTCTATTGATATATCCAAATTTTGGAGGCTCTACTATGTCCGATAAACAGATTCGCCCGCCACTTCCTCCTTTCACTCGCGAAACGGCGATTGAGAAGGTGCGACTCGCTGAAGATGGCTGGAACAGCCGGGATGCCGAAAAGGTATCGCTGGCCTACACGCTGGACACCAAATGGCGTAATCGCGCCGAGTTTGCAACCAATCGTGAAGAAGCCAAAGGTTTCCTCATGCGGAAGTGGAAAAAAGAACTTGAGTATCGTCTGATTAAAGAGCTGTGGGCGTTTACTGACAACCGCATCGCCGTGCGGTACGCCTATGAATGGCATGATGATTCGGGTAACTGGTTCCGCTCTTATGGCAATGAAAACTGGGAATTTGAAGCAGATGGCCTGATGCACCGCCGTTTCGCCTGCATCAACGACATGCCGATTAAAGAGAGTGAACGCAAGTTTCACTGGCCACTGGGTCGCCGTCCGGATGATCATCCAGGTCTGTCGGAGTTGGGTCTTTAACTTTCTCAATGTTGTTCCGATAAGCCCCCGACGACTGTCTCAGCCGGGGGCTTTTTCTCAACTTAAAAATGACGGCCTCTATTTATCGCACTATTGATGCCATTCGGATGAGGTTATTTTCGCTACGCTTTTGACCGGCAATAATATGATTCCAGTTTGTCGAGGAACGCGAATAAAACCCTATTCATTTCACTGTAGTCATGAGCCCGTAGTTCTTCTGGGGTGTTGATGAAACGATATTTTTCGGCCTGACTTAATTCCTTATCTGAGTGTGCAATTAATAATTCGACGACATCCGGCGTGAGTTCCATGTGGCATTGAAACCCGTAAACCAGTTCGGAATAAGCAATTATTTGGCGTGGGCATCCTTCGCTGTAGGCGATAATTTTAGCCTCAGGCGTCAGGCCCGGCATATCGTTATGCCAGTGACCTACGTTGAGCTGACTTCCGAAGTGAGAGAACATCTCGCTTTGGGGGCCAGTATCCGTCAGAAAAATGGGGAACACGCCTATCTCTTTTTCCGGGCTGTGAGCAAACGGGGCACCCAGCGCTTCGCCAATCAGTTGAGAGCCCAGACAGACACCAATGATGGCTTTACCGAAACTCACTGCAGAGGCAATCAGCGCTTGCTCAGCTTTTGAATCGAAATGGGCGCATTGATCTACGGTGAAGGCAGGATCCTGTGGACCGCCCATCACGATCAACAAATCGATGTCCCGCGCATCTTGCGGCAGTTTCTCGCCCGCATAAACACGGGAAAACGTTATTTCATGACCACGACTCATGGCCCAGGTTTCATAAGCGCCGGGCGCTTCGAAACTTTCATGCACAATAAAATGTACTCGCATTGGCGTATGCTCCTGTGCAGGCGCGCCTGTTTAACCGGACAACGAGGCGGGTCAGCCTTACCCCGGAAGGTTTGCAGTATCTCGGTGAGTGCAGGGAAATTCTCTCATTAATCGAACATGCGGAATCCGGCCTGAAGGATTCCGTCAGGCGACCACAGGGGCGTCTGCGAGTTGATATGCCGGGTGGGATTGCTCATTTCATCGTTATGCCAAACCTGAAAGACTTTTACCGGCTTTATCCGGATATTTACCTGATGATTGGAGTGAGCGATCGACAGGTCAATCTCGTTCAGGAGGGCGTGGACTGCGTAATCAGAACGGGGGAGCTGAATAACTCTACGCTTGTGGCCCGTCCGCTTGGCCGTTTTCGGTGGATCACTTGCGCCTCACCGGACTATCTCAGGGAGTATGGTATTCCTGAGAGACCTGAAGCGTTGTCACAGCATCGGGCCATTCACTACTTTTCCGGTTCTGCCAGGCGCGCGGATGAACTGCATTTCCTGCGTGGTACTGAGACGTTGTCCGTGCCAGTAAAGGGAAATGCCGCCGTTAATGAAACGGGACTCTATATTAAAATGTGTCTTGACGGTTTTGGGCTGGCACAGCTTGCTGAAAGCATCGTATTTGAGAATCTTCAGGAAGGGAGACTTGTTGAGGTTATGGCTGACTGGCAGCCGCCATCAGTTCCGGTCACATTACTTTACCCACATCAGCGTTTTCTTTCTCCGGCCGTTCGCGCGTTTGCAGACTGGGTTGCCACTATTCTATGAAGCACTCGTGCCAGCGCTATGAATGTCTTCTCCTCGCAAAGCGGAACGTACCTCGTTCGAAATGACTGTGTTGTGCCAGATATAGTCATTCGAACCCTGAGGGTTACACTTTTAAGTGATTCAGGGTATGCGCTTACTGGTTACGAATATTGTGCCAGAATCATGTGATCTGATGATTGCCGCTTTGCTTTCGAGCCAGTAAGTGCTCCACGTTCGCTAACGAATACTCAGGGCATGCAGATAAACTGCTGACTATATTTCTTTCGAAGGGCGTGGAATGCATACCAATCCCCGGTTAAAAGGAGTTGGTGATGACTGCTATACATCAGTTTGCTGCTCATGTTGGTCTGGATTGGGCGGATAAAAAGCACGATGTCTGCGTTCAGTTTAAAAACGGTGAGCGCACATTCCATGTGATTAACCATACGCCGGAAGCGCTTGATACCTGGCTCAATGAGTTGCACCAGAAGGTCAAAGGCAGGATCGCTATCGCCCTTGAACTGAAGAAAGGCCCGGTAGTATATGCTCTCCAGAAGTACCCCTTTATTACTGTCTTTCCTGTACACGCGTTATCATTGGCCCGCTATAGGCAGACCTTCTGGCCAAGTGGTGCGAAGGATGATCCTCAGGATGCCGAGTTGGCGTTAGATCTGATGCTACGCTATCCCCAAAAGATTAAAGCCATCGAACCCGACAATGCTGATATCCGTTTACTTCTACAACTAGTCGAGCAGCGTAGGCTGCTGGTAGAAGACAAACGCCGCTTCGTTAATCGGCTCATTAACACGCTTAAGCAGTATTATCCTCAACCCCTAGAATGGTTCTCGCATCGGGACAGTTCATTGTTCTGTGAGCTCATAATCCGCTGGCCAAGCCTGCAACAGCTCAAACGTGCCCGGAGTGATACCGTCCGTCATTTTATGAACGCAAGAGGTGGTCCCGCTGTTGCGTATACAGAACAGCGGGTTACAAGCATTGCCAACGCGATTCCCCTGACCACTGATAAAAGTGTCATCGAGGCGAACGCGCTAATGGCAATAGCTCTTGCATCACAAATCAAACTTGTAGGTGAACTTATCAGAACCTACGACGAACGAATCGAATCGTTATTCGATACACTTCCGGATGCAGAGCTGTTCAAATCACTACCGGGCATGGGGCCGTGTATGGGCCCACGTATGCTTGCCGCACTGGGTGATAACCGCGACCGCTTCAACAGCGCTGAGGAAATTCAAAACTACGCAGGTATTGCTCCGGTGACTGAACGAAGTGGCCAGAAATCTTGGGTTCACTGGCGATGGCAGTGTGCCAAGTTCGTCAGGCAAACCTTTGTCGAATGGGCTGCCAAAACGGTTAACTCATCATACTGGGCCAAGCTGTATTATCAGGGGATGCGAGAAAAAGGAAAATCTCATCAATCAGCGATCCGGGCTCTGGCATTCAAATGGATAAGGATTATTTACCGCTGCTGGAAGACCAGAACCCGTTATGACGAAGCGAAATATTTGCTGGCACTGGAAGCGCGAAAATCGCCCTTACTAATGCCGTAGAAAGCTTGTCGAATGTCTCAGGGCGTGAAGCGGACGTGGATACTTTATTAATATGCACTGCTCAGAAAAATTCCTGTTATCCAGCAAATTCAATCCTTACGTGCATCCTGACTGAGAAGACGTGTGCGGCAAACATCCAGAATCTCATCTGCCAGAGCGGAATCATCCGGGCAGGCACGGGACAGCACCAAGGCACCGACAAGATGCGCGATGGTGTCTATCAGATCAGCGCGCGTGCTATTTTCAGTTCCTAAAACTGCCAGTTGGTGTTCAACTCCGGCCGCAAATGTCTCCTTGATTGACGCAGATTGACGTGCTGCATCAGTACCCAGAGCAGACATCACACATCCTTTTCCCATGTCATCACGATGTTGCCGGGAGAGATAGTATTCAATAAATTTTTCTCGGTCCACACCCGCTGTGCTTTCTGCGGAGCGCGTAAAACCGCAGCTCATTGCCTCCGCCATCAGATCAGCCTTGGAACCAAAATGCTTGTAGAACCCCCCGTGAGTTAAGCCTGCCGCTGACATCAGTTCCGCGACGCCCACACCATCGTAACCTCGCTCACGAAAAAGTTCTGAGGCCGTTTCAACAATGCGCATTCGGTTTTCCCGAACCTGCTCTTTCGACACTTTCATACTTTCCTGTCCCTCTCAAAAATAGGGTTTAAGTATACATTGATGATAACCATAATCAAACTACTTGACTTTATAGATTACGATCATCATCATTATATTAACACCACGACCAACCACTTAGCAGGCGAATACACATGACGAACCAAACATTATTTCAACCCTATAAACTCGGCTCTATAACACTAGCCAACCATATCGTGATGGCACCCCTGACGCGTAACCGTGCCGGAGCAGGTCTGGTTCCTGGAGAGCTGGCAGCAACCTACTACGCCCAGCGTGCCACCGCTGGATTGCTGATTACCGAAGCCACCCAGATCTCAGCTCAGGCGCAGGGCTATCAGGATACGCCGGGGATCTATACACAAGCTCAAATCGATGGCTGGCGCAAAGTGACTGATGCAGTGCACGCCAAAGGTGGGCGCATATTTGTTCAACTTTGGCACGTAGGACGAATTTCGCATGTCGATTTGCAACCTGGTGGCGCTGCGCCGGTCGCCCCGTCAGCCATTCGCGCCGAGACTAAGACCTTTGTGAACAATGGATTTGCTGACGTATCCGGGCCTCGCGCGCTTGAGTTGCAGGAAATACAGGGGATTATCGACGACTTCAGAAAGGCTTCTGCCAATGCCATTACCGCCGGGTTTGATGGCGTAGAGATCCATGGCGCGAATGGTTATCTGCTGGAACAGTTTCTTAAAGACGGTGCCAATCAGCGTACCGATGAGTACGGCGGCTCTGTCGAGAACCGCGCACGTCTGCTGTTAGAAGTCACGGCAGCCGTTAAAGAGGAGATCGGTGCTGATCGCACGGGTGTGCGCATTTCACCGGTTTCCCCTGTTAATGCGATTTCATGCAGTGATCCGCAGCCACAATATGACTACGTCGCGGATCAACTCAATGCATTAGGTATAGTGTATCTCCACGTTGTTGAAGGCGCGACGGGCGGCTCGCGTGATGCATCTCCGTTCGATTATGACTCCCTGCGCCGGCATTTTAAAAACACCTACATCGGCAACAACGGCTATGATCTGGCGCTGGCTTCCGCTCAACTTGCGGAAGGTAAAGCCGATCTGTTCGCGTTCGGTCGCTCGTTCATTTCTAACCCGGATCTGGTCGAAAGGCTGAAGACGGGAGCGCCTCTGGCCTCACTCAATCCTGAAACACTTTATGGTGGTGGTGCAGCGGGATATACCGATTACCCATCGTTTACTGAGACCAGCAAGTAAAGTTGCCGGTGTCACGGTTCTACCTGTATCGCACATTGCGAATTCTGTTTACACATTAATAAAGAAGATCAACTTATGACTAAAGCTTCAGTTCTCATTACAGGCGCATCCACGGGTATTGGTGCTGTTTACGCTGAGCGGTTCGCCCGCCGGGGCCACGACCTTGTTCTGGTCGCGCGCGACAAAGCGAAATTAGAGATACTGGCCGCGCGTCTGCGACAGGAAAATGCTATTTCTGTCGACGTTCTGCCTGCCGACCTCACGCAAACGAGTGATTTAGCAGTGGTCGAAGCTCGCCTGCGTGAAGACACACGGATTGGCATTCTCATCAATAACGCGGGTATCGCGCAGTCCGGCAGTTTTACCGAGCAGACGCCTGAATCGATAGAAAGCCTTATCGCGCTTAACGTCACCGCCCTGACAAGGCTGGCGAGTGCTGTGGCACCACGACTGGTCAAAGCCGGAGAAGGCTCGATCGTCAATATCAGTTCCGTTGTCGGCCTCGCGCCGGAATTTGCTATGACGGTTTACGGCGCAACCAAAGCCTTTGTGCTTTTCTTGTCTCAGGGAATGAATGTAGAGCTGTCATCCAAGGGCATTTATATCCAAGCGGTGCTCCCTGCCGGTACTTATACGGAAATCTGGGACCGTGCGGGTATCGACATCAGTAACTCGCCAAAATTCATGGAAGTGGGCGAGTTAGTGGATGCCGCACTGGTGGGCTTTGATCGTCGTGAACTGGTCACCATCCCGCCATTACATAATGCTGAACGCTGGGACACCCTCGACGCTTCACGCCAGGCTTTGCTTTCAGACATCAAACAAGATGAAGCTGCAGAACGATATAAAGCGCTGTAGTCAATAAGGTGCACTCTGCAGAGCGGTCTTTTGGCTGTTCTGCAGAGAAGTGAACCCGACACAAAACCCCTTACAGCGTGTCGTCTCATCAGCGATGAGAAACGTCAAACAAATCATGAAGGCCTTATTCAGCATGACAAAAAAACGTGTAGCACTGGTTACCGGCGCATCCTCAGGTATCGGCGAAGCGTCAGCTAATAAACTGTTAGCTGCGGGATATACTGTGTATGGCACCAGCAGGCGTGGCTCCCTGGCGGGAACGCATCCGTTTCCATTACTTACGCTTGATGTGACGGACGACGCTTCTGTCGGGGCAGTCATTGCGGAACTGCTGCGCCTGGAGGGGCAGATCGATATTCTGGTGAACAATGCGGGCTTCGGGGTCGCTCCGGCGGCGGCGGAAGAAAGTTCTGTCGAACAGGCCATGAGTATTTTCGACACAAACTTTTTGGGCATAGTCAGGTTAACGCGGGCGGTTGTCCCTCAGATGCGCCGTCAGGGCAGTGGGCGCATCATTAACATTGGCTCGATACTCGGGGTCGTTCCGTTGCCGTATGTGGCACTTTATGCTGCCAGTAAGCATGCGGTTGAAGGATACACAGGAGCACTGGACCATGAGCTGCGCACGCAAGGTATCCGGGTTTCTGTGATTGAGCCTGCCTACATAAAAACCCAGTTTGAAGCCAATAATATAGAGCCGGATGCCAAGCTTGAAGAGTATGACCTTATCCGGGCGAAGCTGGCGAAAGTAGTGAGCAAGGCTATGGCTGAAGCGGAAAGTCCGGAAGTTGTGGCAGATGTGGTGGTTAAAGCTGCTCAGGCTTTACAACCAAAGGTGCGTTACACAGCGGGAACGCTGGCCGGTAAATTGAATTTTCTTCTCAGATTCGCGCCAGCAAAAATCCTGGATAAGGTTGTGCGAAATAGCCTTCAGCTTGATGCGAAAGAATAAAAATGAAATTTTCGCGACTGGCTATTCTGGCATCTGTGTTGTTTTTCATTCTTGCAACGGTATGGATGTTTTTCCCGGAAAAACTCCTCACCCTGTGGGGAATTGAAATCACGCCAGGTACTGATGTGCTCGGCCGACGTTCTGCCGCATTCTTTGCTGGAACAAGCTTAATGTGTTTTTTAGCGAGGAATGCTGAACCTTCCCCTACCCGATATGCTCTGGCCGCTGGTATTAGCACGATATCTTTCGTGTTAGCCGTGTCTGGCATCGTCGAATGGTGCGAAGGACATGTTAACGAGCAAATTCTTTTTGCCGTGTTTATCGAGCTGTTACTGGGAACAGCTTTTTCACTCAGCAACATGGGCACCCGGAAAATCGACAGGATAAACAACAAATGAAGACTAAGACGATGAAAGCGTTTACGTTTAAACGCTATGGTAAATCCCCTAAGCTGGGATTCGATGATCTGGATTATCCTTCCCCTAGGGCTGATGAAATCCTGGTGAAGGTATGCGCGGTTGGACTGAACCCGATTGACAACATGATCCCAACCGGAATGTTTAAGCCGGTATTGCATTTTAAGCTCCCCGCAACACTGGGTAGCGACTTGTCCGGGATTGTCATTGCAACAGGGAGCCGAGTGACGCGTTTCAAGCCCGGTGACGAAATTTTCGCCAGCATTTTCGATAGGGAAATAGGATCTCTTGCCGAATTTGCCGTTTTTCCTGAAAGTCTCGCGGCTATTAAGCCTGCAAATCTGGATTTTGTGCAGGCAGCTTCACTCCCGATGGTGAGCCTCACCTCCTGGCAGGCGCTCACAGAGAGAGCGAATCTGCAGCCTGGACAGAAGGTTTTCATCCCGGCAGGTTCCGGGGGAATTGGGAGCTTTGCGATCCAACTGGCGAAGCACCTTGGCGCAAAGGTGGGAACGACAACAAGTTCAGTGAATGTCGAGTGGGCAAATCGTCTTGGCGCAGATGAAGTGGTTGACTATAAAAAGCAGGAATTTGAAAACGTGCTGAGTGGCTACGATATTGTTCTGGGCACTGTCAGAGGGGATGCGATTGAAAAGTCCACTCAAATTCTTAAGCCTGGCGGAAAGATTATTTCTCTCATCGGGCCGTTAGACGCCGCGTTCGCACAGGCCCGAAGATTGAACTTCTTACTGCGTTTTGTGTTCGGGCTGATGAGCCGCAAGATTATACGTCTTACGAAAAAACGGGGACTGAACTATTCATTTCTCTTTGTCCGTCCTGATGGCAATCAACTCACCCAAATCGGCAAACTCATAGAAGCTGAACAAATCAAGCCAGTGATCGACAAGGTGTTCCCCTTTACAGAGGCGAAAGAGGCTCTTGCCTACCTTGCCCAAGGGCATGCGAAAGGAAAAGTGATTGTTAAGATGCAGGAGTAATAACAACTGAAGTTTAAATCTGTGAAAGAGGATAATCACCAAGAACAATCTCCGCAAGTTTGACCATATATCACAGCTATTAAGTAGCTAGATTGATGGCCATAAATGTCCGCTTATCGCCCAAAGCAGACAATCCCCAGCGGGATCTTAAATCCGGGGTGAGTCGCTGAACAATACCAATACCGCTGAACGACCTATAACCCCAGCGACTCAATCTCCCCGAGCAGACGTCGGGGCTTATCGTTATCCCATTGAGTGAGTATTGGAAAGCAACTGCCTCCATATAACCTCACTCAATGCGATGCCACTTTCGAAAGGATATGAATCACCCGCATACCCGTGCAGAATCATCGATTACTGCGCGTTTTTCCTGTGTGGGATATCAGCGTTCATACTCCCATTTCGGAATCACGCAGCCTTTAGGGCCGGGAGCGGTCTGTTTTCCGTTCTCATCGAAACGGGTTTCACAGCCAGTGGTCAGTCTGCCGTCTTTCCAGATTCCGCTGCTTTTGAGTTTGCCATCGGGGTAATAACAGGCGCTTTCACCCTGGCGTAACGCACCCTGATAATCTTTGTACTCTTTGCCATCGACCACCAACGGTTTAAAACCCTGCGCGCGACTAATGCATTGCATCTGGCCGTTAGGGTAATAGCTGATTTGGGTGTAGCTGTCATCGGTGCCGATACGTGTTTCATCCTGACGCTGACCGTTCGCATACCAGGTATTATTGGTTTGCTGGCGATTGAACAGATAATCTGCCTCGGTGAGCGGCGTGCCGTCAGGATTGAAGGTTTGCTGTTTACCGCAGTAGCCGCGACCGCTCATCGACAGAGGGCAGTAATTGCGCTCGGTAATTTTGACGCCAGTGGCGGTAAATTCTTGCATCAGTCCGACTTCATAACCGTGGTCATAGGTCGATACGGACTTCGGTTTTCCGTCAGGGAAATTATAGATATACAGGCCGTCGAGTTCGCCATTGCGGTAGCCGCGATCGGCGCGCAGAGTGGTGCCATCGTCATAATATTCGATTTCACGGCCCTCCAGTTTGCCCATGACATAGTCAGCCTGATAAACCATTTTTCCGGCAGCGTTGAACTTCTGGTACAAACCGTGAGGAAGATTATCTTTATAATGAATGATTTGTGTCAGACGGCCTTTCTCATCACTCCAGCGCAGTTCTCCCTGCTTTATGCCCGCAATCAGTTCGACCTGCTGGATCTCGCCGTCAGCCGTCTTGAGTTTCCATATACCGTTAGCCACGCCTTTCACAAACGGGCCCTCGCCGTTTTCGGTGATCCACATGCCTTCAGGCTGGTCATCAACATAATCGCCTTTCGAGCGCAGCACGCCCGCCAGACGGCGTTCGCTGGGGCCATGACGCTGGCCATTGAGGTAAGTATCGAAGCCACTTAGTTCTGGTGTATTGCCATCCATGCCGTCGGCGATCTCCCAGCGGCCTTCACGTTCATCGTTTTTCATCAATCCCGTTGCCGTTTCTTGCCCATCGCTGATGGTCCACTGGCCCTGCTGTTGTCCCGCGACATAGCTACCTGAACTGGCGAAGTTCTCGCTGACTGTGGTCCATTTTCCGTCAGGAACGCCATGTAGGAAAAAACCTTTTACTAAGCCATATTGCGGCGAGTAATAGACATAAGGCCCATTCTCGCTGCCGCTGAATTTAGCCGGGTCAGCTTGCCAACTGATGGCTGTCGCGCGAAATCCGGGTGTTGCGCTGTCTTCCACACGACGGAAGGTTACGGTAAGAAATAAACCGTCTTTTTCCGCGAAGGTTTTTTTATAGGCGTAGACGTTGTCTGCTGGCTGCTTCGCAGCATGAGAAGGTGTGCCATCGTCAAGATACCAGCCGACAACATCGCCCTGAGTAAAGTCGATGCTATCGAAATCGTGATTATCGAACTTAGGGTACTGCGCGCTGTAGTCATAAGGTGGAAGCTTGGCGAGGGCGCGTTTTATCGACGTTGCATTGAGATCCTTATTTTCGCGAACCAGCTTGTCCAGAACCGGCTGTAAACTCAGTACCGGAATATAGCTGCCGTCGTCGATGTAACGCCAACCGCGCAGGGCGAACTTGCCGTGGCTTTTACTCAACACCAGCGTGATTTGACCCGCCTGGTCCACGTCGGCATAAAACACGGATTCGATGGTGGAATCGGGGAAGGTACCGAGCAGGTGGGGAAGGTGATCGACACTGTGATCCTCTTCGCTACAGAAGCAGTAATAGCCTTTGACCACCTGGTTTTCCTGAATGAAAACCAGAAGGGCGCTGCTGTCGCGTGCGCCTGAAATGATCGGATGCGCCAGCGTTTTACCCGCGTAAAAAGGGGGTGGGGTGTCGTCTGGGGCAGCGATAGCCGTGCTGACCCCTATGACTATATTCAGTAGTAGGATGCCAAACAGTAACTTTACGGCTTTCATTCCCTGACCTGCTCTTTTGAAAAAGTGGCGCTTAGGCTACATGAAATGTTTCTGACGGTTAATATTTCGTTGAATCAATTCGTTGTTGAACGTAGCGCCTCAATCACTGCCCGTACAAATACGCCTCATACCAGCGGCTGAGCTGTTCGGTAACCGGGCGGTGTTCGGGGTTAAACGGGCGACCATCCAGCGCTTTTACCGGGGTGATGCCCGCCAGCGTGCCGGTGACGAAGGCTTCGTCGGCAGTGAGTGCTTCTGCCAGCGTAAAATCCTGAGCCTTGACCTTCAGCCCGTTGGCCTCTGCAAGGTTGATAATGGTCTGGCGGGTGATGCCGTTGAAGCAGTAGCGGCCCGACGACGTCCACAGTTCACCGCGGCGGACGATAAAAAAGTTGGTGGAGTTACAGCTGGCGACAAAACCGTGTGGATCCAACATCAGTGCCTCATCGGCACCGGCCTGCAACGCCTGTAGCAGCGCCTGAATAAGATTGAGCCGACTGTGTGAGTTCAGCCGCAGATCGAAGACGTCTGGCGTACTGGTGCGGTAGGTGGAGGTAAACAGCGTCAGCCCGCGTTTTTTCGCCGCCGTATCGACGACCTTATACTCTGCCACGCACACGACCGTTGCGCCGCCGATAATAAAGCGGGGATCCTGATTCGGCGTATGCTTTTTCCCTCGGGTAATCATCAGGCGAATATGCGCGCCATCGGTCATGCCGTTGATGGCGAGCGTGTTATGGAGAATAGCGGTTAGCGCTTCCTGGCTATGGCCGATATCCAGTTGGATCGCGGCGGCACCGTCGAACAGGCGATCCAGATGGGCATCCAGCGCAATCAGGCGACCGTTAACCAGACGCAAGCCTTCCCATACGCCGTCGCCGCACACGTAGCCGGAATCAAAGATCGACACCACCGCTTTATCGCGATGAACAAATTCCCCATTCACATACACCTGTACGTCGTTATTACGTGGATCCTGCAAATAGGCCTGACTGCTCTGGCTGGATAAGGTGGGTTGCATCGTGCGGTTCCTGAATGATGAGTTAAAACGCTCGCTCGGCAAAACGAGCAAGGAAGGCTTGGGTACGGGGTTGCTGCGGATTTTTGAGCACCTGCTCGGCGCTGCCCATTTCGTGGATCACGCCATTTTCGATAAAGATAACGCGGTCGGCGAAGTGATAGGCGAATCCCAGTTCATGGGTGACCAGCAGCAGGGTACGGCCTTCCTCCGCGAGCGCGTGGATGGTGTGTAGCACTTCACCCACCAGTTCTGGATCCAGTGACGATGTCGGTTCATCGAACAGCATGATCTCTGGTGACATCGCCAGCGCACGGGCAATTGCCACCCGCTGCTGCTGACCGCCGGACAGGCTGCCGGGGCGCGCGTCTTGTTTGTTGCCCAGCCCGACCTTTTCCAACTGTGCTTTGGCGATGATATCCGCGTCATGCCGTGGCATTTTCTTCACCGACAGCAGCGCTTCACGCACATTCTCCAGCACGGTCATATGGGGAAACAGGTTGAATTGCTGAAACACCATGCCTACGCGTTCCCGCACGGCGCACAGCTGCTTTTCCGGGTAGTCGCGCTGGCCTTGCGCATTGGTTTTTCCCAACACCACACCATCCAGTTCGATGGTGCCGGCGCTGGGGATCTCCATAAAATTCAGGCAGCGCAGCAGGGTGCTTTTTCCCGATCCGCTGCCGCCGATGATGGCAATTTTTTCGCCGCGGCGTACATCGAGATCGATCCCTTTCAATACCTCAACGGCACCGAAGCGTTTCTGGAGTCCGCGAATGCGCAGGACGATATCGTCATTCAGAGCTTCATTTCCACTCAACGTACCGTTTTCATTCAAAGTACGATTGTTATTCAAACTAATAGCTTCACGCATAGCAATCCTGTGGTGCTGTCAGACTAGGGGGTTGAACGGAAACGACGTTCAAGTCGTGCGGCAAGGTAGCTCCCCGGCCAGATCAAAATGAAATAGAGCAGGGCGACCACCGTCAGGATTTCCAGCGGACGATAATGGGTACTGCTCAGCAGCCGTCCCTGATACATCAGCTCGTTGACGGCCAGTATCGAGGCCAGCGAGGTTACCTTGGCCAGTTCGATCATCCGGTTGGTGAGGGCGGGCAGCATGTTGCGTAATACCTGCGGCAGAACCACGCGCCGCAGGATCACCGTCTGCCGCATGCCCAGCGCTTTTGCGCCTTCCCACTGTCCGAGGTCGATGGATTGCAGGCCAGCGCGGAAAATTTCCGTACAGTACGCGGCGCTATACAGCGTCAAAGCCAGCGCGGCGGCGGCAAAGGTACTGAACTGCACACCGACCAGAACCGGGAAAGCGTAATAAAACCAGATCAGTTGGATCAGGACAGGCGTATTACGGAAGATTTCGACAAAGACTCTGGCGGGCAGCGACAGCCAGCGTTTGCCAAATACGCGAAACAGACCGAGAACCAGCCCCAGCGCGTTGCCCAGCACACCGGCCAGCAGCCAGAGTTCGAGCGTGACGCCAAGGCCTTTCAGCAGCACGGGAAGGTTGTGCCAGACCAGCGAGAAATCCCATTGATAGTGCATGATGTTCCTTACGCGAGCCGGCGATCTGCCAGCGACAGCCGTTTCTCAATATGTTGACTGAACAGGCTAATCAGCAGCAGCAGGGTGAAATACATCACCGCCACCAGACTGTAGACTTCCAGCGGTCGGTAGGTCTGGCTGTTGATCTGCATCGCCTGATAAAGCAGCTCGCTGTAGGCCAGTGATGACGCCAGCGACGTGGATTTGATGAGTTCAAACGAGCGCTCAATAAACGGCGGGATCATCCGGCGTAACGCCTGAGGAAGAATGACCCGACGCAGTGCCGTTGATTTCGACATGCCCAGCGCTTTTGCACCTTCCCATTGCCCCGCGTGAATCGAGGAAATCGCACCACGATAAACTTCGGCGTAAAAGGCACCGGACTGTGCGGACAGCGCGATCACGGCGGCGGTGAAAGGCGAAAACGTTAACGGCGTAATGACGGGCAGGGCGTAGTAAATCCAGAAAAAATGCACCAACGCGGGTGTATTACGATAAAAGCCAATCAACATCGCGGCGGGCAGGCGCAAGAGCCGCCGGGGCGACATTTTCATGGCGGCGAGCACCATGCCAGCCACCATCCCGATCAGGATGCTGGTGGCACAGATCTTTATCGTTCCCCATAGCCCCTCCAGCAGCAGCTGGTGATAGGGCCAGATGGCGGAAAAATCCCACTGATACGACATAAAATAGCGCCCCTGGAAAATGCATAATTAGGAAATACGTTTCTTATTTTGTTAGAACCGATGCATCTTAGCAGGTCGAAAAAATGATAAATAAATAATAAAACGTGGTGCTAATATTCCTTTTATTTATAAAAGAATGGCGGAATGCCGATGCCTCACGCTGCTGAACTCCCTCTGACGTTACGCCTCGCGACCTTTGCCCACCGATTGACGATTCAGGACATTCCCGCTGCGTTAAGACGAAAAATCGTGCTGCATTTTATCGACAGTCTGGGTTGCGGCATTGCCGGTGCGAGTAGCCAGGTGGTGCGGGACTGCGCGCGTGTCACCCGCCTGCACTACGCGGCAGGCAACAACTTAGTATTGGATGGCGGCGCACCGCTGGCGGCCATTGGCGCGGCGTTTTTGAATGCGGCGGCGATTAATGCGCTGGATTACGATGATGGCTATGAGGTTGCCGGACGCGGTATGGGACACCCCGGTGCCACGCTGGTTGCTGCTGCGCTGGCGGCACTCGGATCGCGCCCGATTGACGGTAAAACGCTGATCTGTACGCTGGCCGCCGCGTATGAAATTAATGGTCGGATCATTCAGTCTCAGCAGCCGAGTCAGGCACGTTTTCAGCAGGTTTACGGTGTGTGTCAGCACGAATCCGTTGGGGCGGCAGTGGCCTACGGATTACTCACAGGATGTGATGCCGCAGAATTAGAGAACGCTATCGGTCTGGCGGCGTCGCTGACGCCGTTGCCCAGCTTGCACAAATACAACTGGCAGCAGCGTCCGCTGGTGTCTTTCAAGGATTACAACGCCCCCGCGGCGGAGTCGGGCGTCCGTGCGGTTGAGCTACATCGCGGCGGGATTATCGGCCCAAGAGATGTGCTGTCCGGTGAGCAGGGATTCTGGCGCATGATGGGATCTGACCGCTTTGATGAAGCGGCATTGCTGGATGGATTAGGAGAGACGTGGGCAATCCAGCACGCCAGCTTCAAAGCGTATCCGGCCTGTCGCTGGATACATACTGCGTTGGAATCCTTCGAACGCGTACAGCACGAGCTGACGCTGTCACCGCAGGCTATTGACCTGATTCGGGTCAAAGGAAGCCAGAGGCTGGCCGCTGATTTTATGGATGCACGGCCGCAAAATGCGACGGATGCGCAGTTCAGCCTGCCGTTTGCGCTGGCGTGTCTGGCCTATCGTATTCCGCGCCATCGCTGGAGTGCGGATGACACCTTAACCAACCCAGAACTTCTGGCGTTGGCTGATAAGGTTCACGTTGAGGTTTCTCCCGAGCTTGACCAACTGATGGCGCAGGCGCGTCGGCCGGTGTTGCAGGTTGATGTCGTCACGTGGGGAACGGTGGTGAGCGGTGAGCGTATTGCGTTTCCGCTGGGATGCGCAGAACACCCGCTGGCGGAAAGCCGCATCATGGCGAAATTTGCGGAGAATCTCTCATCCCGATTTGCCCCAACAACGGTTGCGGAGGCAACGGCGGCGTTATCCGAACTGGAACAATGTCAGGATGTCGCCGCGCTGCTGACCCCGCTAATGCAGATGTCCTGACTCCGTTCAGGACTGTCGCGTTAACCGTTTCTGAGTTATTTCCAATCTTCTTTAATGACCGATGGCACTTTGCTGACGTCCACGCCGCGCAGTTTGAGCGCCTGTTCATAGTAGTGCTGCGTCTTGCCGGATTGATACAGCTTGGCGAACTCCTCATTCAGGAAGTTATGGAAGGTCTGGTCGGCTTCTTTACGGATTGCCCCGCTGGTGCTGACCTCAATAATCGGCTTCGGCAGAATCAGATTGCCCTTGCCGACTTTAGCCTGTTGCAGCGCCAGCGCCGGGTGGAAATAGGACAGCGCATCGACCCGACCCGCATAGAACGCCGCCACGCCTTCATCCATATTCGGGAAACGCACCAGCTGTGCTTTTGGCAGACGTTTGGTCAGAATCAGGTCCGGGCTGGAGCCCAGCGTGACGCCGATTTTAACATCTTCCCGATTGAGGTCGTCCCAGTTGGTCACCGTAATGCCATCACGAATCAACACGCCTTGCGCATACCAAAAGAAAGGCTGCTCAGGAAAATCGACCGCTTTTTTCCGCTCTTCCGTTGGGTCGAGCACTAGCATGGTATCGATCTGACCGGTTTGTAAGGCGGCGATGGCGTTGCCCCATGTGGTTTCCACCGTCACCAGTTTTACCCCGAGGTCTTTTGCCAGCTCTTTACCGATGTTATAGCCGATGCCGTCCCATTCTCCGGTCGAAGGATTTTTAAAATACCAGGGCTCGCCCTGTGCCACGCCGATGCGTAACTCACCGGTCTGTTTGATATGTTGCCACGTCGAGGTTTGTGTTTCGGCGGCCTGACTGAAAAAGGAGGCGCTAATCAGCGTTATCGCCATGAATACCTGGTGAAGTGAACGTTTCATTATAGTTACCTTGATGATTGAGTTTTAATCGAGGCGATATATTTCGCTCATGCAGAGTAGCGAAATACTTATAGCGAAATTAGTTCTTTTCGCCTTATCTCATTCCAGATAAATATAACGATTCATTGAGAGAAAAATCACGTTGGCGGACGGTCTTCCTCGCGGTAAGGCGCGGCGTCTGGGGTTGTTCCGTTTACCGCGTCAGGTAGCCGATGAGTATTGCCGCTATTTACCGTGTTTTCCTCTGGCGGCAGGGTATAGCAATAATTTCGCTATGCTTTTTAACTATTGGCAATTACTGATAATGCACCGTTCTTTTAGGTACGACGAGGCAGCGTCATTATGATGACAAGTCCGCCTTGCTTGCCGCGTTCCGCATAAATAGCACCGCCATGGGCAGTGATAATGGCTGACGCGATGGAGAGCCCCAGCCCGCTGCCGCCGGAGTGCCGTCCGCGCGAATGTTCGGCCCGCCAGAAGCGGTCGAAAAGCAGGGGCAGCGATTCAGACTCAATCCCCGGCCCGCGATCGGAAACGGTAATCTGCCAGCACGGCGCATTTTCACGCAGCGTCGTTTCACGTACATCTATCGCCAGATAGCGGCCATCGCTGGCGTAACTTAAAGCATTCTCAATTAAAATCGAGAACACCTGTCCTAACCGTTCGCGGTCGGCGAGGCAAAAGTCGTGTTGTTCAATATGCGTCTTCGTCTGAAATCCGGCTTGCTCGAGTTGAGGCCGATACCAGGTCAGCCGTTCGGTGATGAGTTCGTCGAAGTAGAAAGGGGTCTGAACCAGTTGCAACTGCCCGGCTCTAGCGAGTGACAGGAAATGCAGATCCTGAATCACGTGATTGAGCTGTTCGAGCTGTTTGATGACCATCGTTAGCTGGGCTTTATCTCGCGGGAAGACATCATCAAGCATGCCCTGAACGCGGCCCATTGCCGCATTTAACGGTGTACGCAGTTCGTGAGCCAGCGCCGCGCTGGATTCACGCAGTTCCCGTTCGTAGCGTTCCAGCTGTGCGGTCATGTTATTAAAGTCGTCTGCCAGCGTGACTAGCTCCATCGGTGCCTGTTCGACAAGCTGTGTGCGGGTATCGAATTTCCCTTGAGCGACATCACGTGCGGTGCTGGCAATATTGGAAAATTGCTGTGACAGCGGCCGCGCGCGCCACAGCACCACGACCACCATGGTGGGTAGGGCGATCAACACCATAATCGCCAACACCAGCCAGTCGCTGCTGGCAATATTCGGTACAAAGAAATCTGGGCCGTAATACTGATTGATAATCTGCTGGTAGCGAGGATTAGCGTAATCTTCTTGTTTGCTTAACTGTTGAAACTCAGCCCGCACTTCATCCGGCATCTGCTGTTCGACGTAGACATTGTTGACAGCGAAGCGCAGCCACATCAGGGTAGCGATAATGAGTAGGGTAGCGAGCAGCAGAGAAATGATGCGAAAGCACAGCCAGCGCCACAGCGACATGTTTTCTGACAGAAAGATCGATTTTTTCATCGGGTTCACCGGAATCGATAGCCGACGGAGCGGACGGTGACGAGCACGTTGATGATGTCGTACTGATTGAGCTTCTTCCTGATGTTGTGAACGTGGGTATCCACCACACGCTCCAGCGCGTCACTTTCCGGCATGCTGGCTTCCAGCAGTTCACCACGGGTAAAGGCGCGGTTTGGTGCTTTGAGCAGCGTCACCAGAATGTTGAATTCGGTCGGTGTCAGATCGAGCACCACGGATTCGGATGGTGATAGCGCGACGCTTGCCGTCACGGAGGTCGGGTCAACCGACAAATTCTCGAATGTCAGGATCGCCTCTTCCCGAATGGCGTAGCCGGTACGTCGCAGCACGGCCTGTACGCGCGCAACCACTTCCTGCGGATTATAGGGTTTGACGACATAATCATCCGCGCCGTAGCGCAGTGCGCCAATCCTTTCCGGTTCGTCGCCGATGGCGGTGACCATAATCACCGGAATATTACTGCGCTGACGCAGGGCGGACAGCACTTCTGAGCCATTCATCTTCGGTAGCATGACGTCCAGCAAAATTAAATCGGGTTTACTGGTCAGCGCCATGTGCAGACCTTTTTGTCCATCAGACGCGATAGACACCTGATAACCATCGCGTCGCAGATAGGCTTCGAGCACGCTGGCGGCGTCCATGTCGTCTTCAATAATTAACACCCGTTTTTCTGCCATTACGACCTCTTAATGAAATCTTAAAAAACCACAAAGCGTTTCTTGACTAAGCATCAGCATAATTCGCCACGGTGCCGAAAAGCCAACACCAATTAGCTTGTACCCACCGGGTAAACACCACGGTGCAAGATTATCGCGTTAAAGAGGGGATGTATGAACATAACAACAATGATTTTATCCACCAGCCTGTCCGCTATCGTGCTATCAGGCACTGCATTTGCCGCGGAGTCGGAAGCATCGTTGCCCTCGCTCCTGGGCGAACGCACGGATGTGACCGTGGGCGTCGCCGCCCAAAATGCGCCACGCTATCAAGGGAGTAAAGCTCGTCAGACCACCGCGCTGCCTGTACTGACCGTTCAGCGTGGCCCCCTCTATTTCGATTCTACGCACGGCATCGGCTGGCAATACCAGTCACCTTCCGGTTTCTATCTCGATCACGCGATTGGCTACGACATGGGACGGGATGAGAAAAACAGCGAGTGGCGTGCAGGCTCAAATCGGCTAAAAGGGATGGGCAAGGTGAAAGGATCGGTCACCACCACCGTAACGGCGGGGTATCAATTTGCGCCGTGGCTAGCACTGGAAGCGAGCGGTGAGTTTGCACTGAGTGAGACTAAAAGGGGAAATCAGTACCGCGTTGGGGCAAAAAGCACGGTATGGCAGTCGGCGGCACAAGACGATGTGCTGGCGCTGTCGGCGGACGTGTTGATGGGGGATGCTCGCTATAACCAAACCTATTACGGCGTGACGCAGCAGCAGAGTCAGCGCTCTGGATTGGCAGCGTACCATGCGGGAAAAGGTGTCTACGGTTATGCGCTGGGCGCGAACTGGATGCATCAATTTAGCCCTGCTTGGTCAACGAACGTCGGGGTGACCTCAACCTGGCTCACTGATAAGGTTGCGGATAGTCAAGTTGTGGAACGACGGAATGATACCGGCGCCACGCTGGCCGTTCTGTATTCGTTCTGATGTTATCTGATGAGTGAGAGGATGTAATGATGGTCAGCCGTTTTGCTTTCTGTCTGCTGTCGGCCGTGTTGCTTAGTGGCTGTGACAGCGCTGATGATGCGCCCGCGTCACCGCCTGTCAGGCCGGTGAAAACGCTGGAGGTCATGCCTGCGATGAACCGGGAACCCGTGACGTTAACGGGGGAAGTTCGCCCACATGAAGAAACGGCGTTAGGTTTCCGGCTGGATGGCCGCATCCTTAATCGTCTGGTGGATGTGGGCGCGTCGGTAAAGCGGGGCGATGTCATTGCGACGCTCGATGCGCGCGACAGTGAAAATCAGCTGCGCAGCGCGCAGGCGGATTTAGCCAGCGCCATCTCGGCGGAACGGCTGGCGAAAAGCAACTTTTCCCGCATGAAGGCGCTGGCGCCGGGCGGGGCGATTGCGCGGGTGCAGCTTGATGAAGCGCAGGCAAACTGGGACGCAGCGGCTTCCCGTCGTGAAAGTGCGCAGGCAACGGTGAAAGGTGCTCAGGAACGCTTCGGCTATACGCAACTCACGGCAGCGCAGGACGGTGTCATCACGACGGTCAGCGCCAATCCCGGTCAGGTAGTGAGTGCCGGACAAGAGGTGGTGAAGTTGGCCTCTCTGAGCGGACGCGATGCGGTGTTTGACGTGCCGGAGCGACTAGTCAATCAGTCACTTGCCTCGCGCGTTATCCACGTTTCGCTGCTGTCTGAGCCGAACGTTCAGACTGAAGGACGCGTGCGGGATATCAGCCCACAGGCCGATCCCGTTACGCGTACTTTCAGAGTGAGAGTCACGTTAACCTCGCCACCCGCTGCGATGGTATTGGGTGCCAGCGTGAATGGTGCGATACAGCAGTCCGACACGGCAGTCATTGAACTGCCCGCGTCTGCGCTGACTCGGCAGGGCGATCAACCGGCTGTCTATGTCGTAGACACGGCAACCCAGACGGTACGTTTGCGGCCGGTTACCGTGGCGCGCTATAGCGACACGACGATTTTCATTGGCGGGGGGCTGGAACAGGGCGATCGCGTGGTGACCGCTGGTGTCAGTAAATTACGGCCAGATGAGAAAATTCGGCTGGATGAAGAGGGGCGTCGCTGATGGCACAAGAAACGCAATCGAGCGCACGCTTTAATCTGTCCGCCTGGGCATTGGCGCATCAGCAACTGGTGGCGTTTATGATGCTGGTGATTATGGCGGCAGGCGTGATGAGTTATCAACGTTTGCCCCGCAACGAAGATCCGGCGTTTACTATCAAGTCCGCAGTGGTGTCTGCCGCCTGGCCGGGCGCGACGGTGGGCGATACGGTCAATTTCGTCACCGATAAGCTGGAGAAAAAATTACAGGAAACGCCGTACCTTGATTATGTCGAGAGCTACACCCGTGCTGGGGAATCGGTTGTTTTCGTTAACCTGCGCGATGACACGCCGCCGTCTGCCGTGCCGAATATCTGGTATACGGTGCGTAAGAAAATGACGGACATCGCCAGTTCGCTCCCTGATGGCGTCAGTGCGCCTGCCGTTAATGACGAGTTTGATGATACGTTCGGGACGATTTATGGCTTCACCGCCGAGGGATTCTCGCCGCGAGAGCTGCGCGATCGCGTGGAGGATATTCGTTCGGCGTTACTGAGCGTACCGGATGTCGGTAAGGTCGATATGCTGGGCGTGGAAGAAGAGCAGATTGTGGTGACGTTTTCTCCCCGACGTCTTGCTGGATTAGGGATTGATGCACAGCAGGTTATCGATTCACTGAAAGCGCAGAATGCGGTCACGCCCGCCGGTATTATTCGCACCGACGATGAGAAAATCGCCGTGCGCGTCAGCGGGGCGTTTACCTCCGAGCAGAGCCTGCGTCAGATTACGTTACGCATCGGCGGAAAATTTGTCCCTCTGGTCGATATCGCCACGATTAATCGTGAAACGGCCGAGCCACCGTCCCCGACGTTTCGGGTGAATGGCGAGAAGGCCATTGGACTGGCGATCTCAATGGCGCCCACTGGCAACATGCTTCATTTCGGTCAGGCGATTCGCGACAAAATGAATATGCTCTCTGCGCAACTGCCGCATGGAATTGAGATGACTCGCGTGGCCGATCAGGCCGAGGTGGTGAAGGGGGCTGTCGGTGGCTTTGTAAAAGTGCTGCTGGAAGCCGTTGCCATTGTTCTGGCGGTGTCGTTTGTGTCGCTCGGCAGCCGCGCGGGACTGGTGGTGGCCGCCTCTATCCCGATTGTGTTGGCAATGACCTTCATCGGCATGGAAATCACCGGTATCGGGCTACAGCGCATTTCACTGGGGGCGCTGATTATCGCGCTGGGGCTGCTGGTGGATGATGCCATGATTACGGTGGAAGCGATGGTGTCACGGCTGGAGCAGGGCTGGGATCGCAAACGCGCGGCGGCTTGGGCTTATGAAAGCACGGCATTTCCGATGCTGACGGGGACGCTGGTGATGATCGCCGGATTTATTCCGGTTGGATTTGCGGCATCCAGCGCGGGGGAATACTGCTTTTCGCTCTTTGTCGTGGTGCTGATTTCATTGCTGAGCTCCTGGATTGTCGCGATTCTCTTTTCGCCTTTGCTCGGTGTCTGGCTGTTGCCAAAAACGTTTAGCCACCATCACGACGAGCCGGGACGGTTGGGACGCATGTATCGCCAGTGGCTCCAGCACGCGTTGGCGCACCGGGGAATGACGCTGGCTATCACTCTCATACTTCTGGTTATTTCGCTGTTTGGCGCTACCCGACTGGAGGGCGAGTTTTTTCCGGCTTCCGACAGGCCGGAGTTACTGGTTAGCCTAACGCTACCGGCGAATGCCTCACAGACGGCAACGGAAGCGCAGGCGAAACGGCTGGAAGCCGTGCTGAAAAACGATCCCGATGTTGACCATTTTTCCACGTATGTCGGATCGGGCGCGGTGCGTTTTTATCTCCCGATGGATGTCTTGCTGAGTCACGAAAATATCGCGCAACTGGTGGTGGTAGCAAAAAATCTGGACGCACGGGATGCGCTGGCGGCCCGGTTGAATCAGGTGCTGGAACGGGATTTTAGTTCCATCGTGGCACGTGTATCCGCACTGGAACTGGGGCCGCCGGTGGGCTGGCCACTTAAATATCGGGTGGCGGGGCCGGACAGTCAACGTGTCCGCGATATCGCGCAGGGGCTTGCCAGTCTGGTAGGGAAGCACGCCGACGTTCGTGAGGTGAATCTGACGGCGGGTGAACCTGAGCGCACAGTGAATGTGGTGCTGAACCAGACGGAAGCACGCGCCGTGGGTATCAGTTCGCAGGATGTGGCGAGTATGCTGGCGGCGATATTTTCCGGTTCGACGCTGACGTCGGTGCGTGATGACAATCGGCTGGTGGATGTGGTCGTTCGCGGCACGCCACAGGAACGCAGAGACGTTGCGACGATCGCCAATCTGCAAATCCCGATTGCGGATGGACGCTCCGTACCGCTGGGACAGATTGCGACCGTTACGTATGGCGTTGAGGATCCGATTATCTGGCGTCGTCAGCGCGAAGCGTTTATTACGGTGCAAATGGATATGGCGCCGGGCGTGCGGGCTCCTGCGCTGTCTGAAAAACTGGCTCCTGACATTGAACGCTACCGCGCCGCGTTACCTGAGGGTTACCACATCACGGAAGGCGGCGTGGCGGCGGAATCTGACAAGGGCAATGGCTCCGTGTATGCCGTGTTGCCAGTGACGCTGTTAGTGATGCTGGTGCTATTGATGGTTCAGTTACAGCGTATTTCTCGCATGATATTGGCATTTCTGACCGCGCCGTTTGGCCTGATTGGCATCGTTGCTGCCATGCTGCCGACGGGTACGCCGATGGGGTTCGTGGCTTTGCTGGGGGCGATTGCGCTGGCGGGTATGATCATTCGTAATGCCGTTATTCTGATTGGCGAGGTCGATCTGAACGTGAAAAACGGGCAGCCCGCGACAGAGGCGATTGTCAATGCGGCCAGCCATCGCTCACGTCCGATTATATTGACGGCGCTGGCGGCGATTCTTGGCATGATTCCGATTGCGCATCAGGTATTTTGGGGGCCGATGGCCTACGCAATTATTGGTGGGTTGATGGTCGCGACGCTGTTGACACTACTTGCGCTGCCTGCGGCGCTGAGTTTGCTCATGCAGTGGGAAGGGCGGAAAATGGCAAATCAGACAACGCCTTAAGAGCAACACGGCAGGTCGTGGCTCGATATCTGGTCGCCACGGCCTGCCGAAACGCGGTTATTGATCGACGACGGAACCGTCGACGTGCAGCCGGGTTTTCAGGCCGCGACGGCGATAAGGGAAGCGGTTCTCCAGATCGTCCGCCAGCTCGATACCGATGCCGGACTGTGTCGGGATCTCCATGAAGCCATCCACGCATTTGAAGGTGTTCTTCACCACGTCTTTCTTCCGTACGCCGTTTTCGACGCCTGTTGCGCCAAATTTTTCCGACAACGCCGGTTGGTCATCCCCTGGATATTCCAGCAGGGCAAAATTCGGAATGCTGACGGCGATCTGCAAACAGGCGGCGGTAGACACTGGGCTGAGCGGGTTGTGTGGTACGACCATCAAATCGTTGGCTTCTGCCAGCGCCGCCACTTTTTTCGCACCGGTAATGCCCCCGCACATGCAGACATCAGGGCGCACATAGGCGACGGCATTGCGGCGAATCAACATCGCAAATTCCTGCGGATTATTCAGGCGTTCACCGGTGGCAATAGGAATATTGATTTTGTCAGCCACCTCCGCCATGGAGTCGAAGTTATCTGCGCCGATAGGGTCTTCAATAAAATAGGGATAAAACGGCTCAATGCCACGTGCGAACACCACGGCATCGGCGGGTTTCAGACGGCGATGAACTTCGATACACAGGTCGACATCGTTACCGACCGCTTCCCGATACAGGCCGATGCGCTCAATGGCTTCGCCGATCTCTTTAGCGTGGGTGGTGAAGTAGGGGGCATCGCGCGACTCATCCAGAAAAGGCGTCAGATGACCAATCGCGGTAAAACCGTCGGCTTTGGCCTGTTTCAGGTTGGCGATGGTTTCTTCTGTGGTGCGGCCTCCGGCATGGGCATAAACGCGCGCCTTGTCGCGGCAGCGACCGCCCAGCAGATTATAAACCGGCGTATCGTAATATTTGCCCGCGATATCCCACAGGGCGATATCGATGGCGCTGATGGCACCCATGATCGCGGCACCGCGGAAATGCCAGCAGCGGTACATATACTGCCAGTGATGTTCAATACGCAGCGGGTCTTGCCCAATCAGGTACGTGCGCAATGCCTCGACAGCACCTTTAGAGGCATCGAGAAAGCCCCAAGCACCGGATTCGCCAATGCCCGTCAGCCCTTCGTCAGTGGTGACCTCAACAAACATATATCGATTCGCGAGGATCACACGCACGTCGGTAATTTTCATCAACCCTTTCCTTAAGTTAGCCTGCTTAGGATTGAGTCTAATCATAGAAGCGTGCGCGTTGTCAACGCTGGCGTCCGCGACGATAGCCGTCTTCGAACGCCGAGTGACTTAGAGATGCCCTGACAAACGTTGGTGGATTTTGGTGCTATGGGTATCCAGCCCAACGATCGCGACCTTCGCATCGTAGCGATGATAGCGGGTTTCGATCGCGTCGAGCGCCGCCACGCTGGAAGCATCCCAGATTTGGGCGTGTGTCAGATCGATAGTGACGTTCTGCGGATCCTGCGCATAGAAAAAGTGTTCGAAGAGGTCGTTGCTGCTGCCGAAGAAGAGCGGCCCGCGCACCGTGTAGTGCACCGACTGCCCGTCTTCACTCACCTGACGCTCCGCGTGAATGACGTGCGCCACGCGGCGAGCAAACAGCAGGATGGCAAAGATCACACCGCCCGCTACGCCGATAGCGAGATTCCCCGTCGAGACGGTGGCGATAACCGTTACGATGACCACCAGTGTTTCCGACAGCGGCATACGTTTCAGCGTCGTAGGATGCAGGCTATGCCAGTTCATCGTCTTGACCGCGACGATCATCATAATGCCAGCCAGCACCACCATGGGGATCTTTGCCATGATTTCGCTCAGTCCGGTCACCAGCAACAACAGCACCAGCGCGGCGGCGAGGGTAGAAAGGCGCGTGCGCGCTTTGCCTAACTCCACGTTGACCACGGTTTGCCCGATCATCGCACACCCGGCAATGCCGCCATAGAAGCCCGCGAAGATATTGGAAACGCCCAGCCCCCAGCATTCGCGGCGCTTGCTGGACGGCGTATCCGTGATGTCGTCGACCAGTTTAGCCGTTAACAATGACTCCATCAGCCCGACAAAGGCAATGCTCAGCGCAGTCGGCCAGATGATGTGCAGCGTTTCAAGATTGAACGGCACCAGCCACTGGGTGAAACCCGGTAATCCGGGCTGCATAGGGCCAGCATCGCCGACATTAGGCACCGTGATGCCGGTAAACATGGCAATCGCGGTTACCGTCACAATGGCGACTAGCGGTGCGGGGATACTTTTCACCACATAAGGCAACAGCAGAACAATCGCGAGCGTCAGCGCAAACAGCAGCCAGACAAGCGAGGATTGCCCGTAAATATGCGGCACCTGTGCGGCAAAAATCAGGATGCCCAGCGCATTGACGAAACCGATCATCACCGAGCGCGGGATGTAGCGCATCATTCTCGCCAATCCGGCCAGGCCAAACAGAATCTGGATGATCCCTGCCATGATCACCGCAGGCAGAATATAGGCCACGCCGTGCGCGTGCACCATCGGACCGATAACCAGCGCTACGGCTCCCGCCGCTGCTGTCACCATCGCTGGTCTGCCGCCGAGGAAGGACATGGTGAAACATAATACGATGGAAGCAAACAGGCTGACTTTGGGGTCAACCCCCGCGATGATAGAAAACGAAATCACTTCTGGGATAAGTGCCAGCGCGGTGATGGTGCCAGCCAAAATCTCGCGCATCAGCAGCGAAGGAGAGCGTAATACAGCAAGCGTTGACGGCGCAGAAAGCGATGGCGTCGGCGTGGCGTCGGGTGATGAGATCATATATGCAGGCTCTTACTTTTTCTTATTTATCGGTCAATGACGAAAGGCGGGAGAGGATAAATTATCGGCAGGATAAAAGATACTGTCCTTCATCGGCGGGCAGGGAAAAGCCTGCGGAGAAATAAAGGGGCGGATATCTTTGCGAGCGATGACGCGATTGCCTATTTTAGCCTGAGCAGGGACGGGATATAGCTTGAGTGGAATCACGTACTTCAGCGTTATCACGATCTCGGTTGCTCGCGGCCAGGCCTTGTGACGGGGAATGATGAAAGAAAAAGCATCAACTAACTGGCTATCAAGATAAATATCACAGCGCACCAAATCGGAACGTCGGTAGCCATCTAACACATAGTCCAACGTCGCGTAGCCTTGTGTCAGCGATTTCAGAGCATCAAAGAAGCCGAAGACCATTTCACTGAGCGGCAATGTCCAGTTGAGTGCCACCAGACCATTATCAAGGTATTGCATATCGATAAATTCCCCGCGCCGCGATGCACCATATTCCATCAGTGTGCCAACGTAGCGAGGGGGTGAGTGAATCGTACAGATAACATAGGGTTCTTCGACAAAATTTAACGTTTCTTCACCGGGGAAATGTGCCGGATGACATAAAACACAGCGTTGAGCCTGCCTGAACGCTGCCGTCCACCACGCGAACGTGCATGACTGCGCCCTGATAGGGATCGTAATGTGAGTCAAACACCAGCGCGCGCAGCGGCGCATTGGCGATCCCTTTTGACGCTAGGAAGCGGTGCGTAATAACACTCAGCACTGCCGCCACGCCTTCTCCGGTTCTGGCCGAGACGGACATCACGGTAGTGATATCCAGCGAAGGAATATCTGCCCACTGCTGCATTACCTGCGATTGTTTTTTACTGTCATGCTAATCACTCCAGTAGGTTATTGGGAACGGTACGGGTGCCAACCGATGGCTCGTCTGTACTCAGGTTCGTGGGGAGGATGACGTCTTCACGGTGGTTTCTGGCGGCTGCCAGCCACCGCCGAGCGCCTTGAATGTGGCGACGGCTGCTCGTGCCGATTCAGTTTGAGCCTGAGCCCGTGCATCGGCGGTTTGTAGCAGGGTTTCATCGGCGTGAAGAACGTCAATCAGGCTGCTTGTTCCTTTCTGGTAGGCGATGAAAGACGACTGCCGCGCGCTGGCTAATGCGGTCTCACCGGCGGTTAACGTTGCAGATTGCGTTTCGCGATTGACCAGGGCCGAGAAGGCGTTCTCAACGTCTTCGGTCGCGCGGAGTACCGACAGGCGGTAAGCCGCGAGTGCTTCGGCTTCCTGCCCTTTAGCCTGATCGATCTGAGCGTTAATGCGGCCGAAATCGAAGAGCCGCCAGCGCAGTCCCAATACGCCTGCCGATTGGCTGGCGCCGCTGGAGAACAGGTTGCCGTTCGACACCGACGTTGCACTACCGAGCAAGGCGTTGAGTGAAAATTTAGGGTAATACTCGCTGATGGCTACCCCGATGCGGGCGTTGGACGCCGCGAGATGGCGTTCGGCCACGATAATATCCGGCCTGCGGCGTAGCAGGTCGGCAGGTGTTCCTGTTGCTATGAGCGAGGGCGGTTGTGGAATGTTACCTGAGACAGACAGTTGGGCTTGATGCGTGCCGAGAGGTGTGCCGAGTATAACGTCCAATGCGTTCATCGCGGCGTCGATTCCGGTCTGGAGAGCGGGCACGGTTGCCTGAACCTGCGAAAGCGCGCCCTCCGTCTGACGAACCTGATATTCTGCGGCGAGCCCTTTATTGTGGAGCAACTGTACCTTATCCAGCAGCTCTTGCTGTGTCTTGACCTGACTGTTGGTGATCGCCAGACGCGTTTGTAACCCGCGCAGAGTGATATAAATATCGGCAGTCTGAGCGGCGACGGCCAGACGCGTGGCCGCGACGCCCGCCTCGGAAGCCTGATAGTCAGCCAGTGCCGCCTGACGACCGCGCCTCAGGCCTCCGAATACATCAATCTCCCAACTGGCGTTGAGATCGGCTTCATAAGCATTGCCGTAGCGATTATAGCCAGGAACCGCGTTGAGTAGCTGGCCTTGCGCGGTTTCAACCGACTGGTAGGCGCGAGTGCCTTGTCCGCTGATGTTGCCCGAGGGCAGCAGCGCCGCCGTTGCAGCGCCAAGCCCGGCACGCGCCTGAGTCATCCGTGCGGATGCTTGGGCCAAATCAAGATTCTGCGCAAGTGCTCTTGAAACTAACTCACTCAGTAAGGGATCATTAAAGCTTTCCCACCAGACGGCAAGGTTGGCTGCCTGAGTGACGTTTCCTTGCTCTGCTAAAGACGGTTTTATGGCAGATTGCGTCTGATAACGATCCGCGAGTGGCGCGTCTGGACGGTGATAATCCGGTCCAACCGCGCAACCGGCTATTACACCAGTCGTTACCACCAAAGCAAGGGTACGGAGGGATAACATAGGAATTCCTTGAGTCAAAAAGGTTGTGACCATATTACGTATTGGTCACTCGTTGTCAATCAGCGCTCGGTGAGCTAAGCTTGAGTAATGACTAAACATATGAATACACCGTCCCCACGCGGGCCGTCGGATCACAGCGTTCGAGATCAGGTTGTTGAAGCGGCGACTGAGCACTTCGGACACTTTGGGTATGAGAAGACAACCGTGTCCGATCTGGCCAAAGCGATTGGCTTTTCTAAGGCCTACATCTACAAGTTTTTTGACTCCAAACAGGCTATCGGTGAGATGATTTGTACTAACCGACTGGCAATGATTATGGATATTGTCAACGCGGCGCTGGTGGATGCGCCAACGGCTTCAGAAAAGCTGAGGCGCCTGTATAAGGCCTTGATAGAAGCGGGCAGCGATTTATTTTTTCACGATCGCAAGCTTTATGAGATCGCCGCGGTATCCTCGCGCGAACGCTGGCCTTCAGCCGTTGCGTATGAAGAAAAGTTACGCAAGCTTGTTCAGCAAATTCTTCTCGAGGGACGACAGTCTGGGGAATTTGAACGCAAGACGCCGCTGGATGAGGCGGCAGATGCCATTTATCTGGTGATGCGTCCTTATGCTTGCCCTATTCAACTGCAATACAACCTGGATTCGTCAGCGTCCGCTGCGGTGTTACTGCCGTCGTTAATCTTGCGTAGCCTGGCACCTTAAAATTGTGACCATTGACAAAATTGGTCACTAGTCTGAGAATGCGGTTTCTGTCCTGCTCATTTAAGAAGGGAACCCATGCTTCGGCTAAAATCCACCACTCTTGCTGTTTGCCTGTTGCCTCTCGCCCTGGTGGCGTGTGGCGATGCTTCCGATGTCGACGATCCACGCAATCAGCCTCCTCTGGTGAGAGCGGCTACCGTGGTGAGTGCTGTTGAGGCTTCTCGTGCCTTCACCGGTGTTGTTGTCGCACGAGTTCAAAGCGACTTGGGTTTTCGGGTGCAAGGCAAAATCCTTGAACGTCTGGTTGATACCGGCCAGACCGTGAAACGTGGCCAGCCTTTGATGCGTCTGGACCCAATCGATCTCAGCCTGCAGGCACAAGCCCAGCAGCAGGCCGTTACCGCGGCCCGTGCCCGTGCCAGACAGGCGACCGATGACGAAGCTCGCTATCGTGGTCTGGTTGCTGCAGGTGCGGTATCCGCTTCAGCCTACGATCAGATCAAGTCCGCTGCCGAGATGGCGAAAGCGGAACTGAGCGCCGCGCAGGCTCAGGCCGATGTAGCACGCAATGCGACGGAGTATGCCGTGTTGCTGGCCGATGCCGACGGCGTGGTAATGAATACACTGGCTGAACCCGGTCAAGTGGTGAGTGCAGGGCAGGCTGTTGTTCGGCTGGCGCGCGCGGGGCAACGGGAAGCCATCGTACAACTGCCCGAAACGCTACGCCCCGCGGTTGGAAGCGAAGCGCAGGCAATGCGCTATGGCGCAGGAGAACAGCGTGTTCCAGCGAAACTGCGGTTGCTCTCCGATGCGGCCGATCCGTTGACGCGTACCTTCGAAGCGAGGTATGTGCTTGAAGGTGAGCTGGCGAGTGCACCGCTCGGATCCACCGTTACGCTCCACATTGTGCAAGATGACGTATCCCGCCAGATGTTACAGGTGCCTTTAGCTGCAATTTATGACCCAGGGAAAGGGCCGGGTGTCTGGCGTATTTCAGGCGACCCAGCCAAAGTATCATGGCAACCCGTTCAGATGTCTGGCCTTAGCGACGATAGGGCAAAGGTGACCGGGAATCTCAAACCGGGAGAGCAGATTGTTGCCTTGGGGACGCATTTGCTGCATGACGGCGAGGCGGTCCGAGTGATTGAACAGCGCGATGCCAGCGTCGCCGGGAGCCAGCCATGAGCGAGGGAAGATTCAATCTTTCGGCGCTTGCTGTCCGTGAGCGCTCCATCACGCTATTTCTTATTATCCTGATTACTGTTGCTGGCATTCTCTCGTTCTTTGAACTGGGGCGTGCAGAAGATCCACCGTTTACGGTCAAGCAGATGACCATTGTTTCTGTCTGGCCGGGGGCGACCGCTCAGGAAATGCAGGATCAGGTGGCTGAACCGCTGGAAAAACGCATGCAGGAGCTCAAGTGGTATGACCGCAGTGAGACTTACACGCGTCCTGGACTCGCTTTTACCATGCTGTCACTGCTCGATAGTACGCCGCCTTCACAGGTACAGGAGGAGTTCTATCAGGCGCGTAAAAAGCTCGGCGATGAAGCCAGGAACCTGCCGGCAGGCGTGATTGGGCCGATGGTTAATGACGAATTCTCCGATGTGACCTTTGCGCTCTTTGCGCTGAAGGCGAAGGGCGAGCCGCAGCGTTTACTGGTCCGTGATGCCGAATCGCTGCGTCAGCGTCTCTTGCATGTGCCGGGCGTGAAGAAGGTCAATATCATCGGGGAACAGGCTGAACGTATTTTTGTGTCGTTCTCGCATGACCGGCTGGCGACGCTGGGTATTGCTCCTCAGGACATTTTCTCCGCGCTGAATAGCCAGAACGAACTGACGCCTGCCGGCTCGATTAATACGAGCGGGCCGCAGATCTTTATTCGTCTGGATGGCGCTTTTGATAAGTTGGACAAGATCCGTAAAACGCCGATTGTTGTACAGGGTAGGACGTTACAGCTTTCAGACGTAGCAACCGTTGAGCGTGGTTATGAAGATCCTGCGACCTTTCTGGTTCGCAATCAGGGAGAACCGGCGCTGTTGCTGGGCATTGTGATGCGTGAAGGATGGAATGGCCTGGATTTGGGGAAGGCACTGGATGCTGAGACGACCAAAATCAATGAAGGCATGCCGCTTGGCATGACGTTGACGAAAGTCACCGATCAGTCGGTGAATATCAGCTCGTCTGTTGACGAATTCATGATCAAATTTTTCGTCGCGTTGCTTGTCGTGCTGGTTGTTTGCTTTATCAGCATGGGCTGGCGCGTGGGAGTTGTCGTTGCCGCCGCGGTGCCGTTGACGCTGGCTATCGTCTTTGTGGTGATGGAAGCGTCCGGTAAAAACTTTGACCGAATTACGTTGGGGTCTCTCATTCTGGCGCTGGGTTTGCTGGTCGATGATGCCATTATCGCCATCGAGATGATGGTAGTGAAAATGGAGGAGGGCTATAGCCGTGTTAAAGCCTCCGCCTATGCCTGGAGCCATACGGCTGCCCCGATGCTGGCTGGTACGCTGGTCACCGCTGTGGGTTTTATGCCTAACGGTTTCGCGCAATCCACCGCCGGTGAGTACACCAGCAACATGTTCTGGATCGTCGGTATTGCCCTGATTGCCTCCTGGGTCGTTGCGGTGGTCTTTACGCCTTATTTGGGCGTAAAAATGCTGCCGGAAATCAAAACCGTAGAGGGGGGACATGCCGCCATCTACAACACCCGCCATTACAACCAATTTCGCCGTTTACTGACGCGTGTTATCTCGCGGAAATGGATCGTGGCAGGTACCGTGGTGGCTGCCTTTACCGTAGCGATCTTAGGTATGGCGCTGGTTAAAAAACAATTCTTCCCGACCTCCGATCGTCCTGAAGTGCTGGTAGAGGTACAGATGCCCTATGGGACTTCCATTGAGCAGACCAGCGCGGCAACGGCGAAGGTAGAGGACTGGCTGAAGAAGCAGGAAGAGGCAAAAATTGTTACGTCTTACATTGGGCAAGGTTCACCGCGCTTTTTTCTGGCTATGTCGCCAGAGCTGCCCGATCCGTCGTTTGCAAAAATTGTCGTGCTGACGGACAGCCAGGAAGCGCGTGAGGCTCTCAAGTTTCGGCTTCGTGAAGCGGCGGCCAATGGCCTGGCAACGGAAGCGCTTGTTCGGGTGACTCAACTGGTGTTTGGCCCCTATTCACCTTATCCGGTAGCCTACCGTGTTATGGGACCGGATCCGACCATGCTACGTGAGATTGCAGACAAGGTTAAAACGGTGATGCTGGCAAGTCCGATGATGAGGACCGTCAATACCGACTGGGGGCCACAGGTGCCGACGCTGCATTTCACGCTCGATCAGGATCGTTTGCAGGCGGTGGGATTGACATCGAATGCGGTTGCTCAGCAACTTCAGTTCCTACTCTCGGGGATTCCGATCACGTCGGTGCGTGAAGACATCCGCGCGGTACAGGTCATGGGACGTGCTGCCGGGGATATCCGGCTTGATCCAGCCAAAATAGCGGGCTTCACGCTCGTGGGGTCTGCCGGTCAGCGTATTCCTCTGTCACAGATAGGGGAAGTCGACGTGAAGATGGAAGATCCTATCCTGCGCCGCCGCGATCGCACACCGATCATGACTGTACGGGGTGATATCGCCGAAAACCTGCAACCGCCGGATGTCTCTATGGCGATCCTGAAACAGCTACAGCCCATCATCGATACACTTCCGGCCGGATACCGTATTGAACAGGCTGGCCCGATTGAAGAATCAGGAAAAGCCACTCAAGCGATGGCACCGCTGTTTCCTATCATGATCGCGCTCACGCTACTGATCATCATCCTACAGGTGCGGTCAATGTCGGCAATGGTGATGGTGTTTCTCACTTCACCGCTGGGGCTGATTGGCGTGGTGCCAACGCTACTACTCTTCAACCAGCCGTTTGGTATCAATGCGCTTGTGGGGTTGATTGCGCTATCCGGTATCCTGATGCGTAATACTTTGATTCTTATCGGGCAGATCCATCACAACGAGCAGGAAGGACTCTCGCCATTCGATGCGGTGGTGGAGGCGACGGTGCAGCGAGCCCGACCTGTGTTGCTGACCGCGCTGGCCGCCATTTTGGCGTTCATCCCGCTCACTCATTCTATTTTCTGGGGCACGCTGGCATACACGCTGATTGGCGGGACGTTTGGCGGCACCATCATCACGCTGGTGTTTCTGCCTGCGATGTACGCTATCTGGTTCAAGATACGTCCAGAGAATGAGAAGCACGTCGATAAACCCGCCGCGGTGTAAGCCGTCATTGATATGAAAACGCTCGTCACACAAGGTGGCGAGCGTTATCCAGTCTATTTCGCCTCTGGCCATCGTAGTCTCGTAGCGTCAGTGAACCACTTTCGCCAGATGCGACGGCGTTCTTTGCCGTGTTTTTTGACTTTCCATTCACCTTCACCGAAGACTTTCAGACCGGTAGAATCCACCACCAGATGCGCAATTTCACCACGGGTGGGGGTTTTGACACTGATATTGACCGACGTTGCCCGCTTGCTGACACTGCTGTAATCCGCGCAACGGAACGCCCATCAGGGCAAAAATGGAATCAATAAAGCCTGTGCGGCTGGCAGGGGCAGCCGGAATGCACGTTTAATCACCAGGACAGTCGTGATGGCAAGGTCAGAATAGCGCTGAGGGCGTCCCCGTGATGATGGTGTTGCCGTTTCGTACCATACCTTAACCGCTTCATCGTCCAGCCAGAAGGTGATGGAACCACGGTTGATAAGGGTTTGTTGTAGGTCTTCCAGTTGGTGATGCTGAATTTCTGCTTTGCCACGGGACTGCCTGCGTAGTGAGGGGATGCGTGTTCTGATCCTTCTACTCAGCAAAAGTTCGATTTATTCAACAAAGCCCTTTTTCGAAATCCTCGCAGTAAATATTAAGTAGGTCAAAGGGATAATTGAGAGACGGATCTTCACGGAAAGCAGTTAATAAATAATCTACCGTTGCGTGTACACGGGGTGCTATAAGCGCTCTGTGTGGGTACTGAATAACCATCTCGTAATTTCCTGGATCGTGTTTGCCCATCAGCACTATTTTCAACTTACCTTCCTTTAGATAGCGAAGTGCGTGATGAACTCCAACCTGAGCAATGCCGAGTCCCAGACAGGCTGCTTGAACTTGAGCCTCCGGTGCGGAAATAGTAATAACAGCATTGTCGGGTTCCATGGTTGTCAGGCTGCCATCCTCTGAGCGAAATCCCCATGGCGAGAGCTTTCCACCTAAAAAACGACGAGCTATCAAATGATGCTTGCTTAGCTCTTGAGGGGATTGGGGGACCCCATAATTTTTAAGATACTCAGGAGAAGCGACGAGAATCATACCTAATTGGCAGACCGGACGAGATATCAGTGTCGAATCGACGATGCGGCCTCCCCTGATAGCCAGGTCATATCCATCACGGACCAGATCTACCATTCTGTCATCAAAATCAACCTCCACGGACAGCGATGGGTAGCGGGCTCGTAACCCTGAAAGCACGGGTAACACTTGCTCCCGTCCGAATGCCGCACTGGTTGAAATACGAACATGCCCACTAATTTCCATTTTTCTTGCGACTACAGCATCAACTGCAGTATCCAGAGCATCAATAGCAATACGCGCTTGCTTGAGAAAGAGTTTTCCCTCATCGGTAAGGCTCAGTTTACGGGTTGTCCTGTTCATCAGGCGTATACCCAAAACCTGCTCAAGACTCGCCACATTTTTACTGACCGCTGCCGAGCTTATCCCTAACGAGCGGGCTGCTGATGCAAAGCTCCCAACATCAGAGGCTTCGATAAATGAAAGTATTGCTCGCACACGTTGTGAAAGTTCCATATCTATACCTCGGGAAATGATATTTATGACGGTAAAAGATGTATGCGCCGATTGACAACTTGAGGTTATCAATTCATCAACTTTATGTACGGTTAAATAATGGGTAAGCGTTGTGCATAATGGTTCTAACAACACAGACGAGATACCATCCTTTTTTAAGTTAACAATAAAATATACCACTTCTCTTACAAGTTATGATGAATTTCATAGCGAGAATATAAAAATATATTTCTGTAGGTGGTTAACACTTCAAGAAAGACATCACACAGGGAATGCTTTTATATGGAGATGATTACGATTTTCACTAAAACCACTATCTGATAAAAATAGCTATTCTCGGAATGATAGCCTGATGACACGAAGTCGAAAGGTATTCTTTCATCTTTAATAGATGCAATAATTTGAGGTTATTTCACCATGAAAACGTTAGTTATAGTTTCCCATCCTTACGCTTCTCAATCACGGGTAATTAAAATGCTTCAACAAACTGTTGAAGCGCGAAACGACATTGTCGTTCGTAATCTCGAATCTCTTTATGGTAATACCATCAGCGAGTTTGATGTTGTGGCAGAACAAGCAGCCAGTGAAGACGCTGACCGCATCGTGTTCATGTACCCAACCCACTGGTTCAACCTTACTCCGAATCTTAAAGCTTATCTTAACGAAGTCTGGACTTATGGCTGGGCATTTGGTCCGGGGGGAGAGGCGCTTAAAGGTAAAGAAATGCTAGTGGTAACTACAGCCGGTGCCAGTGAGCATCTATATTCCCATGATGGCTTGATTGACGGTACGATGGATGACGTGCTGACCCCGATGAAGGCCAGTGCACGATATGTGGGGATGAAGTACGTCGAACCTCTTGCATTCTTTGAAGTTACTCAAGCGGATAAAAAGGCCTTATTAGATTTTCAGACTAAGCTCTCAGCGAGACTCCAGTTCTGATAAGTATGGCTATTTATTTTAAAGGGGTAGTTATGAGTAAAATGAAGTTAATTTCATCCAGGTTTATTTCTTTTCAAATATTTATCATCGGGTTATTTTTCATCAACGTATCAATTGCTGCAGATAATGTTCATCGATCAGCAGTAAAAACACTTGTGATTGTTTCACATCCTTACCCAGAACGCTCTGTGATGATAAAAGGGTTACAGCAGGCTGCAGAACGTGTTGAAGGTATGACTGTTCGAAATTTAGAAACTATTTATGGCTATAATACTCGTGGCATTGATAGTAATAAAGAAAAACTGCTTACGCGCCAGAATGAGCGTATTGTTTTTCTTTTTCCTACGCATTGGTTCAACATAACGCCTATGATGAAAGCGTATCTAAACGACGTTTGGGGAAGTGTAGGGCCAGGACTCTGGCAGAGCAAAGAAATGTTAATTGTAACGACTGCCGCAGGTGATGAAAGCACGTATGGTAGCTCAGGAAGGATTGGCATGAGTCTGGCAGAGGTTTTTGCACCAATGAAGGCCAGTGCACTGCATGCTGGAATGGTATATTTACCGCCGTTAACATTCCAATCTGTTAGTTCTTCACGACTACCTGAATATCAAAAAGAATTTATACAGCGACTTGAAAAATAGCATTGTTTATATTATTTGTTGTTTTTTTAACATTAATTGCTTTTGTAATTAATAGGTTGTGTTGTGCATATTTTTATTTATCAACTCCCTCTTTGAGATATTTAAAAATAAACTAAAAAATATTTAAGATAGTAAAATGCAATCACATTCAGATGGTTTAAATCTTCCATAGATATTCATGCATTATCTTTTTTAAATTAACAAGGTAAGTTTATGCAAAATTTTGTTTACCAAAATACCTCCAAAATTCTATTTGGTAGAAATCAGATCTCTAGCCTTTCTCAAGAGATTGCGATAGATAAAAGAGTCATGATTGTTTATGGAGGAGGGAGTGTTAAAAGAAATGGCGTTTTAAAACGAGTTAAAGACGCACTACAAAATACAATTGTATTCGAGTTCGGTGGTGTTGAAGCTAATCCGCACTATGAAACGCTTATGAAAGCGGTGGATATTGTTAAGCAAGAAAAAATTGACTTCCTTTTAGCTGTTGGTGGTGGCTCAGTCATTGACGGCACAAAATTTATTGCAGCAGCAGCCTGTTATGAAGGAGATGCCTGGAATATTGTCAAAAGTTATGGCAGCGTTGTGAAAAAAGCCCTGCCGATTGGCTGTGTACTTACTCTCGCGGCTACTGGCTCAGAAATGAATAATGTTTCTGTTGTCACAAAGGCTGCAACGAAAGATAAACTTTTTTTTGCATCGCCTTATATTATGCCTCAGTTCTCTATACTGGATCCTGAACTCACTTTCACACTGCCTGAAAATCAGACAGCTAATGGTGTAGTCGATGCATTTGTTCATATTCTTGAACAGTACATAACGTATCCAGTGAATGCAAAAGTACAGGACCGTCTTGCGGAAGGGTTGCTGAATACACTCAAGGAAGAAGGCCCAAAAGTATTAGTATCCCCAGAAGATTATGATGCCAGAGCAAATATTATGTGGTCGGCAACGATGGCACTTAACGGCCTGCTCAGCACTGGCACGCCTGCTGACTGGGCCACTCACTTAGTTGGGCAGGAAATCACTGGACTGTATGGTCTCGATCATGCTCAAACATTAGCTATCGTTATGCCTGCTATCTGGCAATATTGCCGTTCAGAAAAGGTGGAAAAACTTGCTCAGTATGGTTCCAGAGTCTGGGATATACCGGCTTCAGATACCGAAAAAATGGCAGAGCAGGCCATCCAGGCGACCGTTAAATTCTTTGAAGAAATGGGAGTAAAAACGCATTTGTCTGACTATGGACTGGGTGAGGAAATTATTCCTGAAGTTATTAATAAACTTGAAGAACATGGGCATGTTGCTTTAGGCGAGCACTCTACTATCACGACTGAAAACGTTGGGGAAATTCTGAGGCTGGCTCTTTAAAGTGTATTGTCAATCGTTATGGTTATATCATTCTTTCCATAGAGAAAGAAAAGTAATAACTGAAGGGTAAATAGCGTTATTAATACGCGAAGCTTCAGTTTTCTTAAGTTTTAACCAAGAATTAATCAGCTCAAAAGAAATTGCCATTTAATCAATGATGGCAATTTCTGAGGGTGAATTAGAGTAGATATTAATTGATAAAAAGGTCGTGGTAGGCCCTGTATGAAATAATAACACGCCATCACCAGAGCAACTCGATGTGGCAGTTGTTGAACACGCTATGATCTCGAACCGCAGATTTCCTGCAAATAAGCATAGGGTGACTAAAACGTCGCGGTATTAGGCTTAGATATTTGCGAATAGGTCGTTACATTGATACCGACGTTTTCTCTCGCTTTCTCTCGCAGCGTTGCTATATCCCGCTTTGGGGCAACGCCAAACATACGACTGTATTCACGACTGAATTGTGATGGACTTTCATATCCAACCTCGAAAGCCGCCGTTGAAACGTCACGGTGCTCGTTCAGCATCAATCGCTTCGCCTCATTCAGGCGCAACCATTTTTGATACTGAATTGGGCTCATCGCCGTTAGTTGCCGAAAGTGTTGATGGAATGATGGCGTACTCATCTGAGAATGGTGAGCCAACTCTTCAACCCGTAATGGCAATGCAAAGTTTACTTTGAGCCAGTCTATCGCCTTTCCAATCCGGTGCCCATGGCCATCGACAGCTGCAATTTGTCGCAGCCTAGCAGCCTGATCGCTCATCAACAACCTGTAGTGAATCTCACGTTGAACCATTGGCTCAAGAATGGGGATGGCCTCTGGTTCATCCAACAATGCCACTAGACGGCAGAATGGCGCTAAGATCGCGTCTGTGACGGTACCAATACCTATGCCACTATTTACCGATCTATCCCTTCGAGACGACAAATTGCCGTGGGTGATCAACTCAGCCAGAATCCGCTGATCCAGTTTGAATGCTAGCCCTAAACAGGGTCGGTCACTGCTTGCCTCTGTGACTTCTGAGTTCGCGGGCAGGTCAAGCGATGTGACCAGAAATCGCGATGAATCATATCCGTAACCCTCACCACCGACCCACATCTTTTTGGCCCCATCCACAACCAAAACGATGCTGGGGGGAACTATACAACTGACTGGTGGAGCCGGTGCATTGCGGCGAAAGAGATCCAAACCCGGAATCGCAGTGCCGAAATCGCCTGTATCAGGTGTGCGCTTAGCGATGTCGCTAATCAGCGCACTCAGGTAGTCATCTCGTTGCTTCTTGGGGGATTGTGCAGAAATCATCTTGGCTCGCTCCTCTACGAATTTCACTTCTCACTGTAGCCTATCTGAAACGCGTAATCCTATAGGAGCAGCAAAGGTTCATAGGATTAGGCATGTAAACCATAGAAATATGCTAATGGCGCTCAGGTTAAAGATTCTACAATCCTCACACCAAGAACGAGCACGCCTCGGCGCTTGGAACCAGTAGACACGCCAACAGGCCGAGCGGTGGTAGCGGTTGGATCTGGACTAGACAAAGCAGAACAGTGGCCGTGTTACCAGAACTGTTTATAGGTCGCGCTGGAACGCTCATCGGCAAAGTACCAAATCAATGAACAAAACGGGTATGTCAACGGCATGCCAGCATCTCCTGTGCTACCAGTAATGAGGAAATACTTACGTGTTATTAGATCGCAGCAGCCAACATTCTCATGGCGAAGAACGAAAAGCGTGGGGCGCCGTAGTTGCGATGTCTTTGGCCGCCTTCGCTTTGGTTGCCTCGGAGTTTATGCCTGTCAGCCTGTTAACACCTCTGGCAACTAACTTACTGATCACCGAAGGTCAGGCAGGTATGGGTATCTCGGTATCCGGACTGTTCGCCCTGTTCACCGCGCTTTTGATTACACCCATCGCCGCCAAAGTGGAACGCAAGCGCCTACTGCTGTCTATGATCCTGCTTATGGTCATTTCTGGAACAATAGTCGCGTTCGCTGCCAACTACGAAATGTTCATGGTTGGACGAGCACTCATCGGCGTGGCAATTGGCGGTTTCTGGTCACTTAGCGCTGCCACATCCATTCGTTTTGTTCCTGCCCATCACGTGCCGAAAGCCCTTGCATTCGTCAACGGTGGCAATGCACTCGCCACGGTTATTGCTACGGCTGCCGTTTTCTCTTACCTCGCGGGCCGGTCAGCAGTTAAAGCTGCTGGCAAAGAAGACGTTCATGCGAGAGAGGTTCTGGCATTGGGTGAATGAATGATGCGCCCTATTACGGAATAGGCCATCCCGATGTGTAACCGATCCAACATGAGCGACAGAACAGTAATTGATATCGGTATGTAGTAGGCACAAATGTCGTGGGGTGAGTTGTCATCGCCTTTTCTCGGCAAAGCCATAACCCTGTTTCACACCCTTTGTAATCAAGAAAAATTGACTTAAAAGGAGCTAAAGATGAATCAATTCTCTTTCTACAACCCGACCCGAATTGAATTCGGGTCAGGAAAGGAAGCCGAGATCGGAAAGCACCTCTCCGAGCACCGGATTAGCAACGTTCTGCTGTGCTACGGAAGCGAACGTATTAAACGTGAGGGATTGTTTGATGTCGTGAGCCGAAGCCTTGCAGATCAAGGTATCACATTTGTAGAACTCGGCGGCATCGTCAGCAATCCCGTTCTTTCGAAAGTTCGTGAAGGCATCGAACTTGCCCGAGCACATGATGTAGACGCCGTCCTGAGCGTAGGGGGTGGTTCCGTGCTCGACAGCGCCAAGGCGATCGCTGCGGGCGCACAATACGACGGCGATGTATGGGATCTGTTTGTCGGGAAGGGAGCTCTTACATCGGCACTCCCCTTGTTTGCGATCCTGACGATCGCTGCGACGGGCAGCGAAATGAACGGTTATGGCGTGGTCACCAACGAAGAGACTCAGGAAAAGTTATCCATCGGTAACGACCACACTCGTCCCAAGGTATCCATACTCAGCCCGGCGCTCATGGCCGGTGTATCGCGCGACTATCTGGCATATTCGGCTTCTGACATCATCTCGCATCTTATCGAGGTGTACTTTACCGCAACGGTTCAGCCCAAATTGCAGTCACGTCTCGTGGAATCGCTGATTAATACCGTGATCGACACAACGCGTGTGTTGCTGGATAACCCTGCCGACGCCGCTGCGCGTGGGGAGTTTGCCTGGGCAGCCACACTGGCGCAAAACGGCCTGACATTCTCCGGCTGTGCGGGGTTCGGCTACCCCAACCACGCAATAGAGCATTCATTGTCGGCGCTGTTCAACGTACCGCACGGTGCGGGGCTTTCAGTTGTTATGCCTGCCTGGATGAAGTGGTACCAGGATCAGAATAAATCTCAGTTCGAGCGCTTTGCCAAGTATGTGTTCGGTTTACCGTCGGCTGAAGAGGGCATTGCTGCATTGGAACGCTGGTTCGTCGAGATCGACACCCCCATCCGCTTGGGACAGTTAGGCATACAGGAATCGGATCTACCCGCCATCGTAGCCAACGTGCAAATCAATGTGAAGGCGTTCGGCATCGCAGATGCTTATCCCCCCCATGTAGTGACAGATATTCTTAAACGCGCGCTGTGAGGCGAGCACTATTCACCTAATCCTGAAGGAGTAAAGCCATGACCCGTTTATTTTCTCCAACGAATTTCTTCAAAGTTGCACTCATCGCAAGTGCTATATCAATGGTAGGTGTACAGTCAGCTACGGCTCAGGCTCAGGCGTCTACAGCAGACACACCGTTGCAATTGGTCCAAACTTGGGACAAGACCTTCCCCCAGAGCAAGAAAGTGGATCACCAGAAGGTTACCTTCAAGAATCGCTACGGCATCACCCTTGCCGCCGACCTGTATCTACCGAAGAACCGTGAGAACCAGAGACTGCCTGCGCTGGTGGTTGGCGGTCCGTTCGGCGCCGTGAAGGAACAAGCATCGGGCTTGTACGCGCAGACTCTTGCCGAGCGCGGCTTTGTCACGCTGGCCTTCGATGCTTCCTATACAGGGGAGAGTGGCGGCGAGCCACGTAACGTAGCGTCACCGGATATTAACACTGAAGATTTCATGGCGGCGGTGGATTTCATCGGGCTGCAACCCTACGTCAATCGTGAGCGTATCGGTGTGATCGGCATCTGCGGTATGGGCGGTATGGCATTAAATGCCGTGGCTGCCGACAAGCGTGTTAAAGCCGTTGTCGCCAGTACCATGTATGACATGAGCCGTGTCATGTCTAAAGGGTATAACGACAGCGTGACGCCTGAACAACGGGAGCAGACGCTGGAGAAACTGAGTCGGCAGCGCTGGGAAGATGCAGCAAAAAACACACCGACTTATCAACCGGCCTATAACCACTTGAAGGGCGGTGAAGCGCAGTTCCTGGTTGATTACGCTGACTACTATATGACGCCACGTGGTTATCACCCGAGAGCTGTCAACTCTGGTAACTCTTGGACTGTCACCACGCCGCTGTCGTTCATGAATATGCCGATCCTGACTTACATCAAGGAAATTTCGCCACGTCCTATCCTGTTTGTCCACGGTGAAAAGGCTCACTCGCGTTACTTTGCGGAAACTGCTTATGAAGCCGCAGCGCAACCGAAAGAGCTCCTGATCGTTAAAGGTGCCAGCCACGTTGATCTATATGATCGCATGGATAAGATTCCCTTCGACGAGATGACGACGTTCTTCAATAAATATCTGTAAAACCGATAAATTTGGGGGGAGCATATGGATATCACCTACAACTTCAAAGGAAAAGTTGCCCTGGTCACTGGCGCAGCGATGGGAATGGGGCTAGCCACCGCACGCGCGTTCGCACGAAGCGGCGCGCACGTGGTGTTGGCCGATCGCAATGGTGAACTTGCTGTTCAGCATGCTCGCGCTCTCGTGGCCGAGGGCGCTAGCGCCTTGGGCGTGACTTGTGACGTGACAGACGAAGCCCAAATCGCTTCGACTGTGGATCGAATCATCGCTGAATATGGGCAGCTGGACATGGCTTTCAACAACGCTGGCATCCAGGTGCCGCCATGTGATGCAGCTGAAGAGCCAGCCGAGGCATTCCATCGGGTCGTGGCCGTCAACCAGTTTGGCGTTTGGGCAAGCATGAAACATGAGCTTCGGGTAATGCGTTCCCGAGGAACTGGGGCAATTGTTAACAATTCATCGCTAGGCGGTCTGGTTGGACTGCCCGGTCGAGCGTCCTATCATGGTAGCAAGCATGCCGTTCTGGGCATGACCAAGAGCGCGGCAGTGGAGTATGCGGCTCTTGGCATACGCATCAACGCGATATGTCCAGGCACCATCGACACACCGATGGTACAGGATATGCTCAACGGACAACCAGAGGCGATGGCTGCGATCCTGAAAGAACACCCGATTGGGCGAGTGGGGCGGGACGATGAGGTCGCTGCTGCGGTCCTATGGCTGTGCAGCTCCGCAGCGAGTTTCGTGGTCGGTGTCGGTCTGCCTGTGGACGGTGGCTTCACTGCTCATTGAATGTGCTGATATGCAATGGTAGCCCATCAATCGTGTTGGTGGGCTGCCTATATCAGTCACAACAATCCCTATTCCCGATAACGGATACCTTCTCGCTTATGACATATGATATGAGAAGCACACTGATTGGTCTGAGTTGCTTTCTGGCTGCTTCAGCCTTTGCGGCGAGTTCGCCTGAGCCACTACGGGCAAATGCTGCCGAGCTGGCCTACGACAGACTCACACGAGGGCCTGTACCCATTCCACCCGCCGAGCGGGCCCTGCAAACCACTGAAGCAACCTCGTGGTTCAAGGTCGCCGACCAAGGGCTTATTCTGGAAGGGGCGATTTTCGACTCTAATGGTAACCTGCTTTTCTGTGATGTGACGGGTCGTCGTGTGCTGCGCTTGTCGCCGGACCGTAAATTGTCCACCATCATCACTTTGGAGGGACTACGGCCGGGTGGACTGGCGCTGCATAAGGATGGCCGCCTCTTTATTGCCGCTATTGATCTCGATACTGGTCGAGGCGCTATCTTTGCATTGAGTCCTGATGGTTCATCCTTGAAGAACATCGTTGATCCTGATGCTGGATACTTACCCAATGATCTGGTGTTCGACAGCCAGGGAGGTTTCTACTTCACAGACTTCAAAGGCTCTTCTACGGAACCAAAGGGCGGCGTGTACTACGTCACACCTGATTTCGCTACGATCAAACCTGTTTTGCCAAATTTATCAATGGCGAATGGCGTTGCTCTCAGCCCAGACGGCAAGACCCTGTGGGCCAGCGAATTCGGTCGCAACCTCTTGCACCGTGTCGAATTAACCGATCCGATGACAATCGCCCCAATCGGCTCTGCTGTTCCCTATCGATTTACAGGGCCTGCACCGGACTCGATGCGCGTGGATGCAGATGGCAATGTCTACGTGGCGATTTATGGGCAAGGCCGGAGTATGGTCTTCAACCGTAACGGTATTCCCATTGGACAAATTTTGTTGCCTGAGAGGGATAACGGGCGGAACCTGCATTCAACCAGTCTGGCTATACGGCCTGGTACGAATGATCTTTATGCCGTTTCCAGCGATGGTCCTGGCGGACAGGCCGCTATTTTCCACTCAAAGGTTTTTGGCTTAGGTCTTACACCCGAGGTAGTACATCAGTGAAAGCTTTCAATATCTGGTTTGTGATCAAAGTGGGGCTGATTATTGCTTTTGTGTCTGTATTGGCTGTGGTTGCTTATCTGCAGCATCCCTTGTTTGGTCAGCTTCCATCTGAGGAGCAATTGGCACGCATCACGCAGTCGCGGAACTACCTACAGGGGGAATTCCGAAACCAACTCGAAACGCCGTTACTGACAACCGATGAATCACAGTTCTCAATCATGTTAAGTAACAGTTTCGGCAACAATGGCAATCCGCGACCTCCTGGCGCGATCCCTGCCATGAAAACAGATCTCAAGACCCTTGATGCGAAGCGGGATTTGGTCGTCTGGCTGGGGCATTCCTCATACTTTATACAAATGGCCGGGAAACGCATCCTGATTGACCCAGTGTTCAGTGCCAACGCTGCGCCAATTCCGTGGGCCAACGAGGCATTCGAAGGCACAAATCTGTATAGCGCACAGGACATGCCTGACATTGATGTATTGCTGATCAGCCACGATCACTACGATCATCTGGACTATCCCACTGTTCTGGCGCTTCGAGACAAGGTCAAACGAGTGGTCGTTGGCCTTGGCGTTGGGGCGCACTTCAAGCGTTGGGGCTACTCTGTTGACCAGATTCATGAAGCTGACTGGAATGACATCGTCAAGGAATCTCCTGAGCTGGATGTCCACGTCGTTCCGGCCCGACATTTTTCCGGTCGTACACTGACACGGGACCAGTCACTCTGGGTTGGTTTTGCGCTGGTATCGCCGCAACGTCGTATCTTCTTTAGTGGCGACTCCGGATACGGCCCGCATTTCGCCGCAATCGGCCAGCAATTAGGCCCCTTTGACTGGGCAACGGTTGATACAGGTCAGTATGATCCGCGCTGGGCTTATGTGCATATGAATCCCGAAGAGGCTGCTCAGGCAACTGAAGATTTGAGGGCACGCACGTTTACACCAGGCCATGCAGGTCGTTTCTCAATCTCGCCTCACGACTGGGATGACCCATTTAAGCGAATCACAACGGCAAGTGCTGGGCGTGGGTATGCGTTATGGACGCCAGAAATTGGTCGCACGATTTATTTAGATGATCGTGCACAAACGTTTACTCGGTGGTGGGAGCATGTGCGATAGCGCTTAAAATCTTATAACTTTTTGATTTTATCTCAGTTAAAGATTGCGTTTTTGGAACGCTTTACAGGTGAACGTGCCGCTTTTTCAGCGACACGTTGCTGTGCCGAGTTGATATTCTGCACCAGTAGTTTACGGAGTTCACCACGTTTCTGGCGTGCATCTGACAGACTGATTAACGGATAAGCGCCCAACGCTATGCGGGTCTCTTTGCCACAAAAATAATATCTGAAGTACCAGAGACGCGAACCAGTAGGTTTAACATGAAGATACAGGCCGTGTGAGTCGGATAGTTTTATGGGGGTAACAGGTGGTTTTAAGTTGCGGATATTTGAGTCATTAAGCGCCATTTGGGGGTCACCCCGTCATCGAACCAACTTGCCCCCAAATCTGACCACCACATTCTTCCGATACGGAGGCAAAACGGAATGTACATAGGGAACGATTCTCGGGTGGAATGCATTGAATAAAATGATAAAAACAAAAACCCCGCTTAAGTTTCCTTAAGCGGGGTTTTCTAATTTGGCTCCTCTGACTGGACTCGAACCAGTGACATACGGATTAACAGTCCGCCGTTCTACCGACTGAACTACAGAGGAATCGGTTAAGTGCGATGGATAATAGCGGGAGCGTTTCGGGTTGTCAAAGGCTGTCATCACTCGAGGTGTTTGATTGTCGAACTAATAACCAACATATTGAAATTATTGCCCAAGTTGAACACAGGAAAGTTGTGATACGCATCAATTAGCAAGCAAGCGTGCACTCTAAAATAGCAGACCTTGCTTTAGAATGGTGCAGACGGGTATTGGGCCAGAGGCTGATTCTTCAGACAAAAGCAGGGAGGTTGGTTAGCAGAATCATTGCTTTTCCTTATTTTACCTGTGGCTTATCAATGAGGTATCACTTTTTCTTAGGCATAGAAACATAATATGGCGCGCTTTTTGCTACCTCTTTAGAGTAACTACTCAGGAGGCAGACATGAATCTTAGACGGCTCAAATATTTTGTGAAAATCGTTGATATCGGTAGCCTGACGCAGGCTGCTGAGTTGTTGCATATTGCACAACCGGCGCTGAGCCAGCAGGTCGCGACGCTGGAGAGTGAACTCGAAAAACAGCTATTGGTGCGGAGTCGGCGCGGTGTGACGCCTACCGAGGCGGGGAAAATTCTTTATTCTCACGCACAGACGATATTGTCACAGTGTGAACAGGCAAAGGATGCGGTGAGTGGTGCACGACAATCAATGAGTGCGTAAACGCTAACGATGAAGGCCAGCTGTTCCCCGATGGCTGGCTAATCCATCTGACTTCTTTTCTGGTGTTCTGTCAGAAGCTGATGTGTTTTTATTTTTTCGTGAATTTCATCACAATTTATCGCATTATCGATCTTCTTTGAACAGAAAACGTCGTTCTTAAAAATAAAATGGTTTTTTAGTTTTTTTATTTATTTTGTTTTTTTATATGCACCTTCATTTTATTGCAGCAGTGTGAATATGATTTCCTTAAAATGGTAATAGATACTAGCGATCAGGCCATTCACAGTGTTACATTAATCTTCGTTATGTTTTCTCTAATCCTGTTCGTCATGGCAGGGGTTACCTTATGGGTATATGACGGTTATTTTTTTGATTAAGGAGTTCAAATGAATAATATCCTCTCTCATCTTTTAATAAAGCTGGCAGAAAAAGAAGTTGGAGAAAAAGCGCTTAATGCGAAGATTGAATCGTTAGAGATGCTGATTTCTGCTATTGTTTCAACACTCGATGACAGTAAAATCAATGAGTTAAATAAAAAGATAGAAGGTGTGGTTGCTGATGCTTCTCAGCGGAAGGATGATTATAATTCCTTAGCTTTCGAACTATTGGCAAAAAATATCAATCGAATCACAACCGTTTCATTACGGGAATAACTTTCTTATATATAAATGGTAACGACATTAATTGGTTGTATAGTAATTTCCGCATATACAATTGAGAATTATTTATATTCAATAATAGAGAATATTTGTGCTATGGGTGATTTTACTGAAAGAAATTGAAGGCGCTGACGTTGTCCGCGCCTTTCTTGCATTTATACGCTTTACTTCATGTCAACAGCCTGCTTTTCCCGACGAATAAACTGATAAGCAATAGCCAGAACAATAAACCACAGCGGCGTAACAATGAGCGCCTGCCGTGTATCTGGCTGTAACGTTAACAGTACAATAACAAAAGCGAAAAAGGCCAAACATACCCAGCACATGAAGATACCCAATGGCATTTTATAGGATGATTCGGCATGTAGCTGAGGGCGTTTTTTACGGTAGGTCAGATAAGAGCACAGGATGATGCTCCATATGAACATAAATAAGATTGCGGAAACAGTGGTTACCAGCGTAAAGACGGTCATCACGTTCGGAATCAGGTAGATCAACACGACGCCAGACAGTAAACAAATACAGGAAAACATCAGTCCAGCCGAAGGGACAGCACGTTTAGAGAGCGTGCCGAAGCCTTTCGGTGCATCGCCTTGTTTAGCCAGACCAAAGAGCATGCGGCTGGTGGAGAAAACGCCGCTATTCGCTGAAGATGCCGCAGACGTCAGGACGACGAAGTTGATCATACTGGCAGCCGCAGGTAAGCCGACAAGCACGAACATTTCCACGAAAGGACTACGATCTGCCGTGATCGCGCCCCAAGGCGTGACGGACATAATCATGATTAGCGCAAAAACATAAAACATGATGATGCGAATCGGGATAGCGTTAATCGCCCGCGGCAATACCACTTTCGGGTTTTTCGTTTCAGCTGCCGTTGTACCCACCAGTTCGATGCCGACAAAGGCGAATACGGCTATCTGAAACCCAGCGAAGAAACCGCTTATTCCTTTGGGGAACATGCCGCCATCATTCCAGAGGTTGGTAAAAGAGGCGACGTTGCCTGACGGCGAAGAGAATTGCATCATGACCAGTACAGCGCCAACGGCGATTAACGCAACGATGGCGACAATTTTTATCATGGCGAACCAGAATTCCATCTCACCAAACAGTTTCACGGTTGCCAGATTGAGCGTAAGTAAGAGTAGCACGCAAAGCAGGGAGGAAATCCACTGTGATAAATCGGGGAACCAGAACTGAGAGTATGCACTAATCGCGACGACATCGGCGATCCCGGTTACGACCCAGCAGAACCAGTAAGTCCAGCCAGTGAAGAAACCTGCCCATGGCCCGAGCAAGTCGGCCGCGAAGTCACTGAATGACTTGTAGTTGAGGTTGGAGAGTAATAGCTCTCCCATTGCGCGCATAACGAAAAACAGCATAAAGCCAATGATCATATAAACGAAGATGATCGACGGGCCAGCCATGCTGATTGTTTTGCCTGAGCCCATGAATAGCCCAGTACCGATTGCTCCGCCGATGGCGATGAGCTGAATATGACGATTAGTCAGATTCCGTTGCAGTCCCTCTCCCTGTTCAGGGGCAAGGTCTGCGGCTTCTTTTGATTGTTCGGCCATTTAAGTACACGTTCCTGTTTCTGTTTGTGATGTTTTTTTGAGCTCTTTGGTGGCTCTCGTTTGCGAAAATCGAAACAAATAAGATAGCGCAACCGCGGTACTTATTACAGCGGATGTCTGAGATAGCCAGGCATAAAGAGGGCAGATAATGATGTAAAGTGATGCTGTATAGTTTTCGCCCTAAAATGAAGAAGATATAAAACGCTGAGAGGCCGAGATAAATAGGTTGAGTAGGTTAGCAAATTTACCAATTGCTAACAATGTTATTATCGTGCATAAAAAATTAATATGAAGTGTTTGACAGACGAGTCAGGGAGGAGAATAATCCTCCCCGTTGGGTCGTTAGCTCAGTTGGTAGAGCAGTTGACTCTTAATCAATTGGTCGCAGGTTCGAACCCTGCACGACCCACCAACAATATCAAAGGGTTACAGTGATTTTTTCTATTTTTTATTATTGTTTTTCTTTGGGTTAGCTTTTTTTATTTATATCCCTTCTTAAGTTTACTCATATTTTTCTGCGTTATTTTATTATTCTCTGTTTCTTTATTTTATCTTATTTCTTTCACGGTTTTTTCTTGCTTAATAGATCGAGTTTTCTCTGGCGTGTTTTTATTCAGAGGGCACGTTAACGTCGGCGAAGATATAACGGGCTGATGGTATTGTTGAAACTCACGCTCTGTCTGATGAAGGCGTGCCTCACGTGCCCTGAAGAGTCGTGATGTCGTGATAAAGTGCTATGCTTAACAGACGGGATAGTCGATAGAGCGTAATAATGATGTTGCGATTTGAACTGCTCTAAATAAATCACGTTACAAGTAACATGTTCACGCGCAAGGCATTTGCCCTTTAGGACGAAACACGCAGAAGTGCACATCAGTGTGCCGAGTCGCGTAGCCAGCGCGTATGTAGCTTGAGTATGACGAGTTTGCACAGGGCTGTGTTCACACCACTGGGGCGGCGTTTAGAGGTAGCTGGAGTTTCCTGGTTAGCCATAAGCAAGTTTCTGCTTGATTTCGGAGGGGGTTATATGGGATTCGAAAAATTACTGGCCGTCATAGAAAAAAGTCACCAGGATCCAAAATCGGTTATCTCGCTGTCTGAACTGAGCCAGGCAATCCATGAGATAATCTGTACTGAAAGTTCGCAAGAGTACAAAATCAATGAATGCTTCACCGAGCTGAGAGAACTGGTTGATGAAAGAAAAGCACTATCGAGGAAACAGTTCCTGGATAAAGCATTGGTGACGGAATTAACGCAATATAAAAAGAAAGAAGAGGCGCTACTTTTGAAACTCATCAGTATTGGAAGTAAATAGACGAGAGTCTCTATTTTCTAATCAGTATAGCAACACTAAATATCACTACACCGCCAGAGCAAATTATTAGCATGGCGGTGTAGCAAATAGTGCTATTTACGGTAGCTGGTTTTGATCTGTTTAATCGTGTTATCAAAAACAGTGGCTTGCTCGGCATCTTCCAATTGAGCAATATATCTTTCCATATTGATGATAACTTTACCGGCATCTGCCTGGCCGATCGATTTTAATAACAGCGTGACCATCGCCTTCAGGCAGGTAACCTCGTGGGCCAGTGTCTCAGTTGATGCGGCAGTAGAAAAATCTGCGTTGCTCATGTTTTCTCCTCAACAAGAAAAAGATGTTTTTCTTCGCCTGCTGCGGGCGTTGCCGCTGTGGCGGCAGGCAGAACCAGATGAACAGGAGTATACCATAAAGCATATTGTGGATTGATATTATTCGCGGATGACGCCATTTTAGTGACTGTTTTTTATGCATTTAACTTATTAAAAGAGCGTCTATATTCTTGGTTTTTTTCGTGGTAGAGGCTATAGATGTGTTTCGTTTAATACATATGATGTTCACTATGGACGTGCTTCACTGAATATATTATTTGTATAATAAAGTGGCAGGCGATGATAAAATCCCCAATGATATTCCGATTACAATAGTGATTTTTTATTGACATTTTAAATTTAAAGCCAATTGCAGACCATTTGATTTGCATTGTTTTTTATACATTTTGTGCAGCCGGACTGTTTATAGTGCGTGGCGTATTTGAAATGTTAAGAATGTGATCGACATACACCATCAGCTTGACGATATATTGTTATGATCGGGAACGCGCTTTATTCTTTCTCGGCATATTTTAAAATACATATTCATATAAATCAGTGTTCATTATTTTTTTAAACCAACGTAGTATCACCTGCAAGCAACTTTTTATGTAAGTGTTACTCCCTTTTTTGGAGAATTATTCTTTGATTAGCGTTTTTCTTGTTGATGACCATGAACTGGTGCGGGCAGGGATACGACGCATTCTTGACGATATCAAAGGTCTGAAAGTGGTTGGTGAGGCATGCTGTGGTGAAGATGCCGTGAAATGGTGCCGAAGCCATGATGTGGATGTTGTCCTGATGGACATGAGCATGCCGGGTATCGGTGGGCTTGAAGCAACGCGTAAAATCCTGCGTTTCACTCCAGATATAAAAGTCATCATGCTCACTATTTATACGGAGAATCCACTACCCGCAAAAGTGATGCAGGCGGGGGCTGCGGGATATGTGAGTAAAGCGGCTGCCCCTCAGGAAGTCATTTCCGCCATTCGAGCAGTACACGCAGGTAAACGGTATATTGCTTCTGATATTGCCCAACAGATGGCACTAAGCCAACTTGAGCCGCAAACGGACGCACCGCTGGAGTGTTTGTCTGAACGCGAATTACAGATTATGCTAATGATAACTAAGGGGCAAAAAGTGACTGAAATCTCAGATCAGCTTAATCTTAGCCCTAAAACCGTGAACAGCTATCGTTACCGTATGTTTAGCAAACTGAATATCAACGGCGACGTAGAGTTGACTCATCTGGCTATCAAGCATGGGCTTTTTACCGCGGAGACATTGTTAAGTAGTGAGTGAGAGTTTCGATGCTTCGGCATTTTTAAAAACGGTAACGAGCCAGCCTGGTGTCTACCGTATGTATGATGCGGGCGATACGGTCATCTATGTCGGTAAGGCAAAAGACTTAAAAAAAAGGCTTGCCAGCTATTTCCGCAGCCATGTCGCCAGCCGTAAAACCGAGGCATTGGTCAAAAGCATCAAGCATATTGATGTCACGATCACGCACACAGAAACTGAAGCCTTACTGCTGGAACACAACTACATTAAGCTTTATCAGCCGCGCTATAACGTCTTGCTGCGTGATGATAAATCCTACCCCATGATTTTCTTGAGCGGTGATGCTCATCCACGTCTGGCTGTTCACCGTGGTGCCAAACATGCGAAGGGCGAATACTTCGGCCCGTTTCCCAACGGCAATGCCGTGCGTGAAACACTGATATTGCTGCAAAAACTGTTCCCAGTGCGCCAGTGTGAAAATAGCGTTTATCGCAACCGCTCTCGCCCTTGCCTGCAATATCAAATTGGTCGCTGCCTTGGGCCTTGCGTTAGCGGTTTGGTTAGCGAAGAGGATTATCAACAGCAGGTTGACTATGTTCGCCTGTTTTTGTCTGGCAAAGATCAGCAGGTACTGAATCAACTTATCTCCCGGATGGAAGCGGCCAGTCGCGACCTGAATTTTGAAGAAGCAGCTCGGATACGCGATCAGATCCAGGCCGTTCGGCGCGTGACGGAAAAACAATTTGTTTCCGGCGACGGCGAAGATCTGGATGTGATTAGTGTGGCTTTTGATGCGGGTATGGCTTGCGTCTATGTCCTGTTTATCCGGCAGGGAAAAGTCCTTGGCAGCCGGAGCTATTTCCCCAAAGTGCCTGGTGGTACGGAATTAGGTGAAGTGGTGCAAACGTTTGTCGGGCAGTTCTATTTACAAGGAAGCTTAGGCCGAACGCTTCCTGCAGAAATTCTGCTTGATTTCACTTTGCCTGATAAAGACGTGTTAACGGAGTCCCTGACGGCGGTTGCGGGGAGAAGAGTACAGATTCAGACGAAGCCCCGTGGCGACCGTGCTCGCTATTTAAAACTGGCGCGGACGAATGCTGCTACGGCGTTAGTCACAAAATTGTCTCAACAATCTACCATTCATCAGCGTCTGACCGCATTAGCAAGCGTCTTGCAACTGCCTGAAATCCATCGCATGGAGTGTTTTGATATCAGTCACACGATGGGTGAACAGACGGTGGCATCCTGCGTGGTATTTGATGCCAATGGTCCGTTACGTTCGGAATATCGCCGCTATAATATCAGTGGCATTACGCCCGGTGATGATTATGCTGCCATGGCGCAAGTTCTCCGACGCCGGTACGGTAAAGCGTTGGATGAGAGTAAAATACCTGATGTTATTGTGATTGATGGCGGGAAAGGGCAACTTGGTCAGGCGCAGGGCGTGTTTGACTCGTTACAGGTATCATGGGATAAAAATAAGCCGTTGCTGCTTGGAGTTGCGAAAGGCAGCGATCGTAAAGCTGGATTAGAAACCCTGTTTTTTGAAGCGACAGGCGAGGGCGTAGCACTGCCACCTGATTCTCCCGCGTTGCACGTTATCCAGCATATTCGCGATGATTCACATGACCATGCGATTGGTGGACATCGTAAAAAGAGAGCAAAAGTAAAGAATACCAGTACGCTGGAGCTTATCGAAGGTGTCGGCCCTAAACGTCGTCAAACCCTGCTGAAGTACATGGGAGGGCTACAGCCGTTGATGAATGCCAGTATTGAGGAGATTGCAAATGTTCCAGGAATTTCGCATGCATTGGCAGAAAAGATCTTCCATGCATTGAAACACTAGGGACAATGTAGCAACATACTCTTAGTATCCACTCCAGCCAGATAGTTACCTAAGCGCTATGCAATTTAATATACCGACGTTGCTTACCCTGTTTCGTGTTGCTCTTATTCCGTTTTTTGTGCTGGCGTTTTATCTTCCGTTCGTCTGGGCACCGCTGCTTTGTACGCTGATTTTCGTCTTTGCTGCCGTGACGGATTGGTTTGATGGTTTCCTCGCTCGCCGCTGGAAGCAGACCACGCGTTTTGGTGCCTTCCTCGATCCCGTTGCGGATAAAGTGATGGTCGCTGTCGCGTTGGTGCTAGTTGCGGAATACTATCATTCCTGGTGGATTACGCTGCCGGCAGCAACGATGATTGCGCGGGAAATCATTATTTCCGCCTTGCGCGAGTGGATGGCTGAGATTGGCAAAAGAAGCAGTGTTGCCGTGTCGTGGATAGGAAAGGTGAAGACTACGGCTCAGATGATGGCGCTTTTTGCTTTGCTATGGCGCCCAGAGCCCATTGTTGAAGGTGTTGGTGTTGTGGCGCTGTACATCGCGGCTGTGCTGACTTTCTGGTCAATGTTCCAATATTTGAACGCTGCGCGTCACGATTTGCTTGAACCTTGATCGAAGCGCCGTAAAAAACAGCAAACGAACGTGGTTGCTTGATAATTCTGTTGACTCATCGTGTCAGGTCAGTAGAATGCACCGCATCAACAGCAACGCTGGTTTGTAAGAAGTTAAAAGAATCAGTAAGTTCTGTATTGCGGGAATAGCTCAGTTGG